>NZ_CP149130.1:1441388-1760833 GCF_037811135.1 Aeromonas rivipollensis
TGCCGTCCTTCATGTTCTTGTTGCCGCTCGCCCCCAGGCTGGCGTTGACCGAAGGGGTGAGGTTGGTGTCGGCGAGATCGGCGCCGAGCAGGGCGCTCTTGAGCCTGAGCCCCGCCACCTGCATGTCCGGGTTGGCCGCGAGCACCTTATCGACAAGTTGGTCGAGGGCGGGATCCTGGAACCCCTGCCACCAGAGCCCGGCCTGCTGGCCGCCAAGATCCCGGGCGTCCTGCTGCCACTGCGGCGCCACGTCCAGCTCGGGTCTGTGGTAGGTGCTCTGCTGGCTGCAGGCACTGAGGCAGGTGGTGAGAATCAGGCTAAGAGCTGTTCTCGACAAGCGGCTGCGCTCCTGGCTGGATAAGTTGTGCATCATCATTCCCTCGCCAGTGCCTCGACCGGATCGAGCCGGGCCGCATTGCGGGCGGGCAGGTAACCAAACAGGATCCCGATGAGCGAGGAGCAACCGAAGGCCATCAGGATGGAGAAGAGCGAGAAGCGCATCTGGAAGCTCTCCACGAGCAGGGAGAAGATAAAACCGATGAAGATGGCCAGGCCGATGCCGAGCAGGCCCCCCAGCAGGCTGACCATCACAGCCTCGATCAGAAACTGTTGCAAGATGTCGGACTGGCGGGCGCCGACCGCGATGCGGATCCCTATTTCGCGGGTGCGCTCCACCACAGACACCAGCATGATGTTCATCACCCCGACCCCGCCGACGATGAGGGAGATCACCGCGATGGCGGAGACCAGCAGCGTCAGGGTGGCCGTGGTCTTCTCCACCGACTTGATGATGCTGTCGCTGCTGAAGGTGAAGAAATCCTTCACCCCGTGGCGCTGGGTCAGCAGTGCCACGGCGGCCTGCTCGGCCAGCGCGGGCTGGACCCCGTCCTTGACCCTTATGGTGATCTGGCTGAAGTGATTCTGGGAGATGAGGCGGCTCATCACGGCGCTGTAAGGCAGCCAGACATTGACCGACTGGCTGCTGGGACCAAAGCCGGTCTCCTGGGCCACCACCCCGACGATGCGCACCGGCAGGGTGCCGACCAGTACCACCTGGCCGACGGGATCCGTCTTGCCAAGCAGGCTGGCGATGGTCTTGCCATCCACCACGGCCACCGCCGTCCGGCTGCGGATGTCCCGCTCATCGAGCAGGCGACCCTGGGTGAGGGTCATCCCCTTGACCCGGAAGAAGTCGCTGCCGACCCCTACCACGCTGCCGCTGCTGGTCTTGTTGCGATAGCGCAGCTGGCCCGAGGTGGCGATCTGGGGGCTGGCCCCCTCCAGATAGGGCTGGCCGAGCAGGGCGTCGAGATCCCGCTCGTTCAGGGTCTGGATGCTGGCGGCCTTCTCGTCACCCCAGTCCTTGCCGGGGAAGATGTCGATGGTATTGGTGCCCATGGCGTTGATGTCGTCGATCACCTTGGCGCGGGCCCCCTGGCCCAGCGCCACCACGCTGACCACGGCGGCGATGCCGATGATGATGCCGAGCATGGTGAGGAAGGTGCGCATGCGGTGGGCCAGCATGGCGTGCAGGGCCATGCGACCCGCCTCCCGGTAGCGATCCCAGCCCTGGCTGCTGCGCCTGGCTACGGAGGCTGTGGCGATCCGGCCCGGCGCCGGCTCGCGCGCTTCCTGCCCGGCGGCTGGTCGGGGGAGGTCGGAAGATACCTGATCGACAGCGGTCTGCGGGATCTGCTGGCTCTCTTCCATCCCCTGGGCCTTATTCGGGGAGATGACTGGGCTGGCCGCCGGTTGGCCGCTGTCTTCCACCACGCGTCCGTCCCGCAGGGTGATGATGCGATTGGCGTGGTTGGCCACCGCCATGTCGTGGGTCACCAGAATGATGGTGTGACCCTGTTCGTGCAGCTCCTTGAGGATGGCCATCACCTCCTTGCCGCTGTGGCTATCCAGCGCGCCGGTGGGCTCGTCTGCCAGGATCACCTCGCCGCCATTGGCCAGCGCCCGGGCTATGCTGACCCGCTGCTGCTGGCCGCCGGAGAGCTGGCCCGGCCTGTGGTGGCTGCGATCGCTCAAGCCGAGGCGGGTCAGCAGAGTACGGGCACGTATCTGGCGCTCGGGGCGGGATGTGCCGGCATAGATGGCGGGGATCTCCACGTTGGCGGCCGCATCCAGATGGGGCAGCAGATGGTAGCGCTGGAAGATGAAACCGAAGTGGTGGCAGCGCAGCCGCGCCAGGGCCAGGGCATCCAGGCCGGCGGTGTCCTGACCGCGAAACAGGTACTGGCCGCCGCTCGGGCGATCGAGACAGCCAAGCAGGTTCATCAGGGTGGATTTGCCGGAGCCGGAGGCACCGACGATGGCCACCATCTCCCCCGCCGCTATGGTCAGATCCAGCGGGTGCAGCACAGTCACCTCGTGCTCCCCGCTCTGGTAGCGGCGCTCTATGCCCTTGAGCTGGATCAGGGGCTCGCTCACGGGACCATCTCCATCTCGTCGTTCTGGACGGGCTTGCCCTGCTCCAGTGTCACCTTGTCCTGCTCGTCGAGGCCGCTCACCACCTCTATCTTGATGTCATCCTTCATGCCGGTCTTGATGCGGCGAGTCTCTTTCTGCCCGTCCTCCTTGAGCAGGGAGACCTCATATTCGTTCTCCCCCAGCTTCTTGCCGAGGGCGGTATGGGGGATGGCCAATACCTGTTTGCGTTCGCCCAGCACTATGGTGACCTGGGTCGTCATGGCGACCCTCAGCTGATGGTCGGGGTTGGGCACATCGAACAGGGCGTAGTAGTAGATGGCGGCATTGCTGGTGGTCGTGGTGTTGGCGCTCTGCTCGTTGATGTTGGTGGGGGCCAGCTCGACAGTGCGTAGGGTGCCGTGATAGCGGCGGTCCGGGTCTCCGATCAGGGTGAAGTAGACCGGCATGCCGGCCCTGACCTTGGTGACGTCCGCCTCCGAGATCTGCGCCTTGACCGTCATGGTGTCCAGGTTGGCGAGCTTGAGCAGGGTCGGGACCGTCTGGCTGGCGGCCAGGGTCTGCCCCTGGCGGGTCACTATGCTGACGACGGTGCCATCCATGGGGGCCTGGATGCGGTTATAGCCGAGCTCCGTCTTGGTGCGCTCCACCTTGATCAGGGCGTTGTCGATGTCCGCCTGAGCGCTTTGCAACTCGGCCCGGGTGACGGCCAGCTGCGCCTCTGCACTCTCCAGATCGGCCCGGGAGCTCGCCTCCTGCCTGAACATCTGCTGCTGGCGGCGCCAGGCCAGCTCGTTCTGCTTGAGCTGCGCCTGCTTGATCTTGAGCTGGGCACGGCGGCTGGCCAGCTCGGCCTCGGCGGTCTTGAGGTTGTTCTGGGCTATCAGGGGATCTATCTCTGCCAGCAGATCCCCCTGTTTGACCTGTTGCCCGGCCTCCACCGCCAGATAGGTGACCTGACCCGAGACCTGGGCCCCCACATCCACCTGCTCTATGGCCTGCAGGACGCCGCTGGCCAGCACCGTCTGCTCCACGTCCTGACGGGTCACGGTCGCAGTCAGCACCGGGTCCGGGGTCTTGCCGGGCCAGGCCAGCCAGACCACGAGGGCCAGCAGCGTCAGGGCGAACAGGGCGTACTTGCCTGGTTTTGGAAGAGTCTTCATTTATCACCTGAACGAAACGAGCGAAGGCGTGCAAGGGCGATATCCTGCAGCAAATGGCACTTAAAAAGAAGCGAGCAATGTGTAAGAAATCATGTAGATGAAGTTGTCAATTAAGGGAGGCGAGTGTCAGCCGGGGGAGGGAAGGCCAGACCTGCATGATGCCCGCAGGGGGCGGTGCAAGGGGCTTGGGAGGTCTACGAGGGGATAAATGCAGGAAGCCCGCTCGTTGAGCGGGCTTCCGGGTACTCAGCCGACGGCCTTGAGTTGCTCGGCATAGGGCTCGTGGCAGATCTGGATATCGACGGGCAGCTTGTAGATGAGCAGGCGGGCCAGCGAACCCTCCATCCAGTGGTGGCGGCTGCCGACCAGCAGGAGCGAGGTC
Source organism: Aeromonas rivipollensis (assembly GCF_037811135.1). Taxonomy (NCBI): domain Bacteria; kingdom Pseudomonadati; phylum Pseudomonadota; class Gammaproteobacteria; order Aeromonadales; family Aeromonadaceae; genus Aeromonas; species Aeromonas rivipollensis. Next base: position 1,445,367 of record NZ_CP149130.1, read on the forward strand.
GAGTGGGAACTCAGCCACTGGCCCAGATCCCTGACCACGTCATCGACCACCAGGCAGTGGTAATCCACCGGATGAGGCAGCAGGGTGATGAGTTCGCTGATGATGGCCTTGGCATCCAGCGTGCCCTGGGCGCTGCGCTCTTCCTCGGACAGCGACAGGCTCTTGCGGCGCACCTTGCTGCTGTGGGTCAGGTGCAGCAGGGTCAGGTCGCAGCCCAGCCCCTGTGCCAGGCGGCTCGCCTTGGCCAGCGTCTCCTGCTCGTAATCCTTGCCTTCCAGCAACAGCACTATGTTGGTGTGGGTCATAAGCAGTTCTCCTTGGCATGGCGCGGGTCACCGGGGACAAAGGAGCTGTCCCCTACCACAATGATCCCGCTCTGTATTGCATGGTACTCACTTGTCTGCGGGCGCCAGACGTCATCCTTTGTCGGTGAGGGCGCGCAATATCATCTTCGTTTACATCAGCATAACAGACGCAGTTGAACGGAGAATGAAGACATGCCGCCCATGACCCCCTTGATGGAGGAATGGCATGGGTAAATGGTCTATGGGCAGCATAGCTGTGGGATTTTTCTTGGATGAGCCTGGTGATCATGCTGCTCGCCAGGCTTCAAGCCAAGGTGCCGGGACCTGGTGCCGAAGGGCGGGCAATCTCAGTGGCGGTCGGGGGGCCGCCACTGTGACAGGGCTTAGCGGGGCACTTTTGACAACTGCTGGGTCAACCAGGGAAGCCCCTCTTTCTTGCGGCTGAGGGCCCCCGCCAGCTGGACCGGCTCGGCGGGCAGTATGCCCCTGCTGGCAAAGTGGAGCTCACTGCTTCCCTTGGCCAGATCGGTCAGCATCAAGACATAGCCATCCAGCGAGTCCAGGGCCAGCCTCTGCGCCATGGCCTGATGCAGCTCCTCCATCCGGCTGTGGACCTGGCTAGGATCCATCACGCAGATCTGGCTGACCATGAGGGAATGGCCCGCTATCTGGTAAGCCTTCTCGTCGGCCACGAGCAGCTCGCGCAGGGGGGTATCGCCCAACTGGGTGCGCCGCTCCAGCAGGGTCTGGGCAAAGGGGGCCAGGGCCAGATCGGCGATGGGCAGCAGCCGGTCGACCGCTAGCCTGTCCTCTGCGGTGGTGGTGGGGGAGGTGAAGTTGAAGGTATCGCTGATGATGGCCCCCAGCAACAACCTGGCCTGGGCGCGGGACAGATTGGCATGGCCCATCAGCTCCAGCAGCACGGTGGCACTGCACCCGACCGCCCTGATCCAGGCATCGAGGGGGCCACGGGTGATGAGGGTGCCGATGCGGTGGTGATCGATGAGGCCCTGCACATCGGCCTCGGCCAGCCCCTCAGGTCCCTGCTCCAGTTCGCTGAAATCCACCAGAAAGACCGGCTTGTTGGCGATGCTGCCCGTCAGAACCGGGGGGGCCTCCACCCCTGCCGTCTCCAGGATGAAGCGGGTCTCGGCAATGGGGTCACCCAATGCATAGGCCTGGGCGGGGCGACCCTGACGGTTGAGCCAGTCGGCGGTGACCAGCGCGGTGCAGATGCTGTCGCTGTCGGGATTCTTGTGGCCAAAGACATGAAGCATGAGGCGGTTCCTGATGTGGGGTGATGGGCTCGGCCGCATGTCGCGGCGCCGGGCCAGAGAGGGTCATGGGGCCCGAGTTGGTTCCACTTTACTGTCTGGCGGTGATGGGGGCAAATCCGGCCAGGCTCTGGTTTCTGGCCTGGGGCATTGAGAGTCGAGAAGGGGAGGGCGCACCGCCGTCATTGACCAGGGCCGCTGGCGGCGGGTCCGGGGGATGGTTCGCCTTTCCGGGCAGGTTGCTTGAGAGGTTTGCTACTCGCTTATCCAGTCAGGTGGCCGAAGGCTTGATGGCTCGCCACTCAAGGCAGGCTGCCGGAGAGTGGTTACTCACCTCCCCGATCAGGCCACCGAAAAGGTTGATGATATGCCAGGACTGGTGCCGGGAGGCAGGTGACTCACTCCCGGTCAGGTTATCGAAGGGGCTGATGGGGCTCGCCGCCCTGGGGCGGCGAGGGGGGTCGATGGCTTGCCGCGCTGCCCTCAGGAGGCAAGCAGCTCGCGGGCGTTGGCCAGGGTGTTGTCGGTGATCTGATCCCCCCCCAGCAGACGGGCCAGCTCGTTGAGGCGGGCCCCCTGGTTGAGCGCCTGCATCTGGGTCTCCGTGGTCTTGCCGTCCGTGTGCTTGCTGACCACCATGTGCTGGTGGCCCTTGCCGGCCACCTGGGGCAGGTGGGTGACCACCATCACCTGGGTGGATTCGCCGAGCTGGCGAAGCAGACGGCCCACCACGGCTGCCGTCGGGCCGCTGATCCCCACGTCCACCTCGTCGAAAATCAGGGTGGGGGTGGAGATCTTGCGGGCGCTGATCACCACTATGGCGAGGCTGATGCGCGACAGCTCGCCGCCGGAGGCCACCTTGCCCAGCGGCTGTATGGGTTGCCCCGGGTTGGTGGTGACCATGAATTCCACTCGATCGATGCCGAGTGGCGACAGGCTGCTCTGGGCGTCGGGGCGCACCTCGATGGCGAAGCGGCCATCGGGCATCGCCAGCTCGTGCATGCTGGCGGTCACCTGGGTGGCCAGCTCCTGGGCATAGCGCTGACGGCTCTGGCTGAGCACCTCTGCCGCCTGGACAAAGGCCTGACGGGCCTCGGCCAGTTCATCCTCCATCCCCTCTAACCGCTCCTCATCGGAGTGGAGGCGGGCGAGATCGCTGGCCAGCTCCTGATGGTGCGACGGGAGATCCGCCGGCTTGACATGGTGCTTGCGGGCTAGGTTGATCGCCTTGGAGAGGCGGGCCTCCAGCTCGTTGAAACGCTCGGGATCCAGCTCCAGCAGATCCAGATAGCTGCGCAGCTCGCTGTGGCTCTCCTGCACCCCGATCAGGGCTTCGTTCAGCATGCCGAGCACGTTGCCAAGGCGGCTGTCCATGCCGGCCAGGGTCTCGGCCCTGTCCACCGCCACCTGCAGCAGGCCGGCTATGGTGGTCTCCTCGTTGTCATAGAGCAGGTCGAGGCAATAGCCGCACTCCTGCATCAGCTCGGTGCCGTTGGCGAGGCGCTGGTGCTCCTCTTCGATGGCCTCAAACTCCCCGGGTTGCAGGGCGAACTCGTCCAGCTCCTGCACCTGATACTCGATGAGCTGGCGACGGGCCTCCCGCTGCTGCTGCTCGGCCTTGAGGCGGTTGAGCTCGTTCTGCAGCTGGCGCCACTGCTGATAGTGCTGGCGCACCTCATCGAGCAGCAGGTGGTGACCGGCATAGCCGTCCAGCAGGGCGAGCTGATAGTCAGGCTTGAGCAGCAGCTGATGCGCGTGCTGGCCGTGAACGTTGACCAGCAACTGGCCCAGGCTCCTGAGCTGCACCAGGGGGACTGGGACGCCGTTGATGTAGCTGCGCGAGCGCCCCTCGGCGGAGAGTACCCGCCGAACTATGCACTCACCGTCGTTCTCCAGCTCGTTGGTGGCGAGCCAGGCGCGGGCGGCCGGGTTGCCGTCCAGCAGGAAACGGGCACTGACTTCCGTCTTGTCGCTGCCCGGTCGCACCATGCTGGCTTCGGCCCGCTCGCCGAGGCAGAGGCCGAGGGCGTCGATGGCAATGGATTTGCCTGCCCCCGTCTCCCCTGTGATGCAGGTCATGCCGGATTGCAGATCGAGTTCGAGAAACTTGACGATGGCGAAGTTGTTGACGGTCAGCTGGGTCAGCATGGTCTCATCCTGTATGGGTCAACATTACTGTGTATGTATCCAGTATATACTGGTCTTATATACAGTAAAGTGTGCGGAGCGGGATTTTTTGCCGGGCAAGGGGGTGAGGGGCTGTGCGAGGAGGTTACACAGGGAGAGACACTGAACCGTCATGGCATCCTATGGGGGATGTGTCCTTAGGGGCCAGGTGCGCGATCAGCCTGTATTGGTTCACCTTTATGGGGTCTTGTCGAGGCAGTGAACTTGTGGAGTCGGGGTGGCTGAGACACACTCGAGACAGGCATGGCTCGGGTTCAACGGGCAGGCCACCATGCTCTTCACCAAGGATGCGTCTAGATGATCCACACCCCGACCCTGTTGTTGATCTCCCTGGCAATCAATCTGATGTCGGCACTGCTCATGTTGTTCATCCATTTCTTGAAGCCTGGTCGGCGCAACTTCCTGTTCTGGTCCCTGTCGGCCTTCCTCTTCTCCCTCTCCATCTTGCTGCTCAGTCTGGGGATAGGAAGTGGTCATCCGGCCCTGGGGATAAGGGTCGGTGGCCTGGTCTCCCTCATGAGCATATTACTGTTGCTGGCCGGCTTTTATGCCCTCTATGGCCTGTCCTGGCGCCCCCGCGTCCTGTGGGGCGGGGTTGCCCTGCTGCTGCTTGCCTATCTGGGGCTGTCGAGCCATTTCGAGGTGCGCATGGTGCTGGCCCTGATGGAGTCTGTGGTCTACCTCTGGTGTGCTTGTCTCATCGTTTTCCTCAGCCGGCACCAGAAGCGGGTACTTCATGCCGTCGCCGTCATCTACCTGCTGCATTTCACCATACTGCTGAGCCAGGGGTTGCTGCTCCTGCTGGGAGCCAATGGCCCCGTGAGTGAGGGAGACTGGCTGCTCGATGGGATCTTCTTCATGCACATGGTGCTGACCATAGGCTCGGTATTGCTGCTGCCCCTGGTGGCCTATGTGGAGGCGGAGCAGGCGCTGCTGGCCCTCTCGGAGCGGGATCCCCTCACCGGGGTGCTCAACCGGCGCGGCCTGTTCAGGCAGGGGGAGCGGGCGCGGCCAGGGCAGATGCGCTGCGTGGTGGTGCTCGACATCGATCACTTCAAGCGCGTCAATGACCGATTTGGTCACGGTTGCGGTGATGAGGTGATCCGGTACGTGGCCAGGGTGCTGGTGGCCGAGACGCGCAAGGATGATCTGGTTGGGCGCATAGGTGGCGAGGAGTTCGCCATCATCATGGGAGGGGTGAACGGCCAGATGGCCCATGGCATCTGCGATCGGATCCGTCGCCAGATAGAGACTGGCTCCCGTCAGGGGGCCTGCCCGCCGTGCGAGGGGGTGACGGTCAGTGTGGGGGGCGTCTGCGCGGGCGCGGAGTCAGGGCTGGCGCACTTGCTGACGAAGGCCGACGAGGCCATGTACAGGGTCAAGGCGGCGGGGCGAAATGGCGTGCATCTGCAGCTCGAGCCCGGACCGCTTCGGCTGGTTGAGGGCGGCGAGGGCTAGCCCCTCGCCGCCAGGCTTGCTGCGGCCCGGGCCCGCTGGCTAGAACAGCTTGCTGCCCCAGCCGAGCTTGTTGCGCAGCACGTGGAAGTAGCTGTAATCCAGCGGGTGCACCAGATGCAGCTTGTGCTGGCTCTTCTTGATGAGGATCTCGTCCCCCGGGTGGACCGCCAGGGTCACCTGGCCGTCGCAGCTCACCTGCATGGCATCATCCTGATTGTCGGGGGAGACCAGCAGCCGTACCTCGCTGTCCGCGTCCAGTACGATGGGACGGCTGCTCAGGGTGTGCGGGAACATGGGCACCAGCGTGATGGCGTTGAGCTTGGGGGTGAGGATGGCGCCCCCCGCCGACAGGGAGTAGGCGGTGGAGCCGGTGGGGGTGGCCACTATGATGCCGTCCGAGCGCTGGCTGTACATGAAGCTGCCATCGATATAGACCTCGAACTCGATCATGTGGGCTATCTTGCCCGGGTGCAGCACCGCCTCGTTGACCGCCAGGTTGCTCGACTTGCGCTCGCCGTGGCGATAGACGGCGGCCTCCAGCAGGAAGCGGTGCTCGCTCTTGAAGTGGCCGGACAGCACCTGCTCCAGGGGCAGCAGGTAATCCTGGGGGGAGAGATCGGTCAGGAAGCCGAGGTTGCCCCGGTTCACCCCTATCACCGCCACATCGAACCGGGACAGCACCCGGGCCGCCCCCAGCATGTTGCCGTCACCGCCGACGACGATGGCCAGATCCGCCTGCTCACCGAGCTGCACCAGATCCATCACGTTGTCACCCAGCATGCCAAGGGTCTGGGCGACCCGGCTCTCCAGCAGCACCCGAAAACCGCGGGTACTCAGGTATTGATACAGGCCGCTGAGGGTCTGGTTGGCCCCTTCGTGGTGGGGCTTGCCGATGAGGGCAACGGTTTTGAACGGAGAATCCATAGGTTATCGGGTCTGGGGAAGTCTTGCGGGGAGTATACCGCGCTTTGCCGGGGATTTGTCTGTCTCCATGGCCCTTGGCGCAATCGGCCCCGAAAAGCGGCAAGCTGGCCGGCTGGCGGCAGGCATTGTGCCTGATATGGCCTTTTCCCCTTGAAAGCCGGGGCTGCGTCCCCATAATAGCGCCAACACAGGGTCCGTTGACGCGTGTCGCTTACCTGAACGTCAGCAACCCCTCATAAGTAACCCCTGAATATTGGAGATGTCATGAGCCACGAAGAACAAAAGGTTGAAGCGATGGAGCAAGTGGAAGCCCAGCCAGTCGAGCCGACCGATGTAGACAGTGAAGTGACAGCCGAGCAGGCCCGCATTGCCGAGCTGGAGGCCCAGTTGGAGGCAGCCCAGCAGGCATCCCTGGAAGAGCGTGAGCGCGCCGTGCGTGCCGTCGCCGAGATGGAAAACCTGCGTCGCCGCGCCGCTCAGGACGTGGAGAAGGCACACAAGTTCGCGCTGGAGAAGTTCGCCGCCGAGCTGCTGCCGGTGCTGGACAACCTGGAGCGTGCCATCGAGCTCGCCGACAAGGAGAGCGAAGCGCTCAAGCCGATGATCGAAGGGGTCGAGCTGACCCTCAAATCCATGCAGAGCTCGGTGGCCAAGTTTGGCCTGGTCGCCCTGGATCCGCAGAACCAGGCGTTCGACCCCAACGCCCATCAGGCCATGAGCATGATAGAGAACGCCGAGCTGGCGCCCAACACCGTCATCGCCGTGATGCAGAAGGGCTATGAACTCAACGGTCGGGTGATCCGTCCGGCCATGGTGATGGTCTCCAAGGCCCCGGCCTGAGCTCCGTCCCTGTGCTGAGCCCGCCGCTCGGCGGGCTTTTTATTGGTAGCGGCGCCATCAGGGTATTTGTTGGCGCCATTTGGCAAGCACTCTTGCGCCCAAGGGGCAAGAATGCGCGGTTTTTTAAGGTCAGGGCTTGAAGCGTCGGCTTGAGACCCCATATAGGTGGCAAGGCCACGGCGGCATCTGATTTCAGTGGCATGGAAATTTAGGTGACACGGAAAGAATTTGATGTCGGGTGCTTGAAAGCCACAGTGGCAGGCCCCACCTAGCCGTTAACGTATTTAAGGCGAGCCCCTCGCCAGTTTATTCAAAGTATTTGGAGATTCGTCAAATGGGTAAAATCATCGGTATTGACCTGGGTACTACCAACTCCTGCGTTGCTATTCTGGATGGCGACCATGCTCGCGTGATCGAGAACGCGGAAGGCGACCGTACTACTCCGTCCATCATTGCCTATGCCGATGACGGCGAAATCCTGGTTGGTCAGCCGGCCAAGCGCCAAGCCATCACCAACCCGAAGAACACGCTGTTCGCTATCAAGCGTCTGATTGGCCGTCGTTTCGAAGATGAAGAAGTACAGCGCGATCTGAAGATCATGCCGTACGCCATCGCCAAGGCTGACAACGGTGACGCCTGGGTAGAAGTCAAAGGCAAGAAAATGGCACCGCCGCAGATCTCTGCCGAAGTGCTGAAGAAGATGAAGAAGACCGCCGAGGATTACCTGGGCGAGCCGGTGACCGAAGCGGTCATCACAGTACCGGCCTACTTCAACGACGCCCAGCGTCAGGCCACCAAGGATGCCGGTCGCATCGCCGGTCTGGATGTAAAACGCATCATCAACGAACCGACTGCTGCGGCCTTCGCCTATGGCGTGAACAAGGTCAAGGGCGAGCGCAAGGTTGCCGTCTATGACCTGGGCGGCGGTACCTTCGACATCTCCATCATCGAGATCGACGAAGTGGAAGGTGAAACCACCTTCGAAGTACTGGCGACCAACGGTAACACCCACCTGGGTGGTGAAGACTTCGACAACCGCGTCATCAACTACCTGGTAGACGAGTTCAAGCGCGAGCAGGGCATCGACCTGCGCAACGACCAGCTGGCTCTGCAGCGTCTGAAAGATGCCGCCGAGAAAGCCAAGATCGAGCTCTCTTCCGCCCAGCAGACCGACGTCAACCTGCCGTACATCACTGCAGATGCCACAGGTCCGAAGCACATGAACATCAAGGTGACCCGCGCCAAGCTGGAATCCCTGGTGGAAGACATGGTGAAAGACTCCCTGGAGCCGGTTCGTGTCGCCCTGAAAGACTCCGGTCTGGCCGTTGGCGAGATCGACGACGTCATCCTGGTGGGTGGTCAGACCCGTATGCCGCTGGTTCAGAAGACCGTTGCCGACTTCTTTGGCAAAGAGCCGCGTAAAGACGTCAACCCGGACGAAGCCGTGGCCATGGGTGCTGCCATCCAGGGTGCCGTACTGTCCGGTGACAAGACCGACGTACTGCTGCTGGACGTGACCCCGCTCTCTCTGGGTATCGAAACCATGGGCAGCGTGATGACTGCGCTGATCGAGAAGAACACCACCATCCCGACCAAGAAGTCCCAGGTGTTCTCCACTGCCGAAGACAACCAGTCTGCCGTGACCATTCACGTGCTGCAGGGTGAGCGCAAGCGCGCCAGCGACAACAAGTCCCTGGGCCAGTTCAACCTGGAAGGCATCCGTCCGGCACCGCGCGGTCTGCCGCAGATCGAAGTGACCTTCGACATCGACGCCAACGGCATCCTGCACGTCTCCGCGAAAGACAAGGAGACCAACAAGGAGCAGAAGATCACCATCCAGGCCTCCTCTGGTCTGTCCGATGACGAGATCGAGCGCATGGTACGCGAAGCCGAAGCCAACGCGGCGGAAGACAAGAAGTTCGAAGAGCTGGTGCAGACCCGCAACCAGGCTGACGGTCTGGTCCACTCGGTACGCAAGCAGGTCACCGAAGCCGGTGACGCCCTGCCTGCCGACGACAAGACCAAGATCGAGACTGCACTGTCCGAGCTGGAAGCCGCCATCAAGGGTGACGACAAGGCTGCCATCGAAGCCAAGCAACAGGCCCTGATGGAAGCGTCCCAGAAGCTGATGGAGATTGCCCAGCAGCAGGCTCAGGCGCAAGGCGCCGGTGCCGAGGCCGGTCACTCCTCTTCTTCCGCCAAGGCTGACGACGACGTGGTCGACGCCGAGTTCGAAGAAGTGAAAGACGACAAGAAATAAGCCCAACCCAGATGGGCAGAGCAGACTCTGCCCATCGGCTCAGAATCTGTTCGCGGTCTGTCGCGAGAGGCCGTCAGCAAGGTAAAGAGCAGCGCAGGAACCGGAGTGTATGTGAATACATGAGGATTCCGAGCAGCACATGAGCCTTGATCACGGCTTCGTAGTAAGAGTGTGAGCAGATTCGTCAATGAATTTACGGGCGTTGGGTAACCAACGCCCGTCTGCATAACGGCTCAAGTAGAACAGGATGAGTATGTCGAAGCGCGATTTCTACGAAGTGCTCGGGGTATCGAAAGGTGCCGACGAGCGCGAGATCAAGAAGGCGTACAAGCGTCTGGCGATGAAGTATCACCCGGATCGCAATCAGGGTGATGCCGCATCGGAAGAGAAGTTCAAAGAGGTCAAGGAAGCCTACGAGGTCCTGACCGACGAGAACCTGCGTGCCCGCTATGACCAGTACGGTCATGCCGGCGTGGATCAGAGCCAGGGCGGCGGCCAGGGCGGCTTCGGCGGTGGCGCCGATTTCGGTGACATCTTCGGCGATGTGTTTGGTGACATCTTCGGCGGTCGTGGGGGTGGTCGTCGCGGCCCGGCCCGTGGCTCCGACCTGCGCTACAACATGGAGCTGACCCTGGAAGAGGCGGTGCGCGGGGTCTCCAAGGAGATCAAGATACCGACCCAGGTCCATTGCGAGGTCTGCAACGGGTCCGGTGCCCACACCGGCAGCCAGGCCCATACCTGCCCGACCTGTCACGGCTCCGGTCAGGTGCAGATGCGCCAGGGCTTCTTCGCGGTGCAGCAGGCCTGCCCCCACTGTCACGGTCGCGGCAAGATCATCAAGGATCCGTGCCGCAAGTGCCATGGGGAAGGGCGCTACCAGAAGACCAAGACCCTGTCGGTGAAGATCCCGGCGGGCGTCGATACCGGCGATCGCATCCGTCTCTCCGGCGAAGGGGAAGCGGGGGAGGCCGGCGCACCGGCAGGGGATCTCTACGTACAGGTCCACGTCAAGGAGCACGAGATCTTCGTCCGTGACGGCAACGATCTCTACTGCGAGGTACCCATCAGCTTCACCACGGCGGCGCTGGGCGGCGAGATCGAAGTGCCGACCCTGGATGGCCGGGTCAAGCTCAAGGTCACGGCGGAAACCCAGACCGGCAAGCTGTTCCGCCTGCGGGGCAAGGGCGTCAAGTCCGTGCGCTCCGGCCAGGTGGGGGATCTGATGTGCAAGGTGGTGATCGAGACCCCGGTCAAGCTGACCGAGACCCAGAAAGATCTGCTGCGCCAGCTGGACGAGTCCTTCAGCGGTGCCGCCGCCAAGACCCACAAGCCGAAATCCGAAGGCTTCTTCGAAGGGGTGAAACGCTTCTTCGACGATCTGACCAAGTAATCACCGCAAGCGTGATGCAAGCCGGCCTCTGTGCCGGCTTTCTTTTTGCCTGCCATTTGCCCCGGATCCGCCCTATTGAGTGGATCCCGATGAGGGATCCTCCTCACAACTCCCGGCGGTTTTCCCTGTGCAAACGTTACTCTGATCACAAGTGGCTGAAACGGTTTAGCTGGCATATTGAGTTAGCTAAAGCGGTTTAGCTATTCTCTGCTCGTCCATAACAACAGCGCCCGGACGGGCGGCAGATGACAGGTGAGGAAGATGACGATGTTCAAGAGCAAGTTGGCGCTGGCGGTGGCGCTGGGATTGGGGATGAGCAGCCCGCTGTGGGCGGCGGAGGGCGGTATCGAAGCGCGTCTGGCGGCGCTGGAGGCACGGGTGCAGGCGGCCGAGTCCCGCGCCGCCGCTGCCGAAGCGCGGGCCGACGAGGCCCAGAGCAAGGCGAGCGAGGCCCGGGAGACAGCAGTGGTGGCCAAGGCCCAGAGCGAGAAGGTGGACAAGCAGACCGCCGGTGCCCAGGGCTTCGAGTTTCACGGCTACGCCCGCTCCGGCCTCCTGGTCAACAGCAACGGCAACGGCGGGCGCGGCGGCCCCTACCTCACCCCGGCCGGCTCTGTGGGCGGGGCCGTGGGTCGCCTTGGCAACGAAGACGACACCTACATGGAGGCCAACCTGCTGAAGACCCAGACCTTCGATGACGGCAGTTGGGCCCGCTACAAGCTGATGCTGGCGGACGGGGTGGAGACCAGCAATGACTGGACCGCCAGCGATTCTAGCCTCAACACCCGTCAGGTGTTTGCCGAAATCGGCGACCTGGCGAGCTTCAGCGGCCCCTTCCAGCACTCGGTGCTCTGGGCGGGCAAGCGCTTCGATCGGGACAACTTCGACATCCACTGGCTCGACTCGGATGTGGTCTTCCTGGCCGGTACTGGCGGCGGCGTCTATGACGTGCAGCTGGCCGACAGCTGGAAGGCGAACTTCTCCCTCTACGGCCGTGACTACGGCGACATCAGCGCCAGCGGCCTGTCGGACATAGAGAGCTACATCCTCACCATGAACAACAGGTTCGGCAACTGGCAATGGATGCTGAACGGTTTGTCTGCCAAGGACAACGAGGCGCGCATCAACGACGGCGGCGTTGGCAGCGAGGCGGCGAACAAGGGGGCGCACACCCTGCTGGCCTACCACGGCGAGAGCTTCTTCGGCATCAATCCCGGCTTCTCCAAGGCCGCCGTGCTCTACGGCCATGGCCTGGGGGCCGAGCTCAAGGGGTTGGGCTCCGACAGCGAGCTGCTGCCGGATGCCGACGCGGTGCGGGTGGCGGTCTTTGGCGCCACCGATCTCAACCCGCGCTGGCGTTTTGCCCCGGCCCTGCTGGCGGAGCAGAGCCAGGATCGCTACGTGAAGGGGGACGAGTATCAGTGGCTGACCCTCAACACCCGGGTGGCCCAGGTGCTGAGCCAGAACGTCGAGCTGGTCTACGAGGCCGCCTGGCAGTACATGGACCTTGATCCCAAGGGCTACAAGGGCCGCCAGGCGGTGAGCGGCAACTTCACCAAGCTCACCTTTGCCCCCACCTTCAAGGCGCAGACCGCCGGCTTCTTCGAGCGGCCCGAGCTGCGGGTGTTCGCCACCTGGATGGACTGGTCTTCCGAGCTCGACAACTATGCCAGCACCGATGCCATGGGCCAGAGCGATTTCACCGCCGGTGGCGAGTGGAACTTTGGCGTGCAGATGGAAACCTGGTTCTAGTTCGTTATCCCGATCACAAAAATGGCAGCCGGCGCCGGGATCTGTTGGTTGGCTAAAACGGTTTAGCTGATAATGCCGACCAAGAGAACAGAGCCCGGCTCTGGCAGTGGATCCGATGCAGCAGTGGAGTAGCAAGGTGGGGAATCGTGTGTGGGTAATGGGGGATGCGGTGGTGGATCTTATCCCGGAAGGGGAGCTGCACTACCTCAAGTGTCCGGGCGGTGCGCCCGCCAACGTGGCGGTGGGGGTGGCGCGGCTCGGCGGTGAATCGGCCTTTATCGGTCGGGTCGGCGCCGATCCCTTCGGCCGCTTTATGGCCGAGACCCTGGTGGCCGAGGGCGTCGATATCCGTCATCTGACCCAGGATCCGGCCCATCGTACCTCCACGGTGCTGGTGGATCTCGATGAGGCAGGGGAGCGTAGCTTCACCTTTATGGTGCACCCGAGCGCCGATCAGTTCCTGAGCCCCGCCGATCTGCCGGTCTTCCAGGCCGGGCAGTGGCTGCTGACCTGCTCCATCGCGCTGGCCAACGAACCGGTGCGCGGCAGCTGTCTGCAGGCCATGGCGACCATCAAGGCGGTCGGGGGGCGGGTCTGTTTCGACCCCAACCTGAGGCCCGAGGTGTGGGGCAATCCGGCCGAGATGCTGCCGCAGGTAAGCGCGGCCATGGCCCTGGCGGACGTGGTCAAGCTCTCGGTGGAGGAGCTTCAACTGCTGAGCGGCGAGGATGATCTGGCTGCGGGGCTCGCCACCATAACGGGGCCGGCGCTGGTGCTGGTGACCCGGGGGGCGGCCGGTGTGGTGGCCCGCCTGGGTGGCGAGCAACTGGAGTGGGTGGGGCCAAAAGTGACCCCGCTCGACACCACGGGGGCGGGGGACGCCTTCGTCGCCGGACTGCTGGTGGCACTGGCCGAACGGACCTCGCTGCCGACGCTGGCCGAGCTGCCCGCCATCCTGGCCCAGGCCCACGGCTGTGGGGCGCTTGCCACCACCGCCAAGGGGGCCATGACGGCGCTGCCGACCCGCACCGAACTGGATGCCTTTTTGCTATTGGGCGCGATCGAGCGCAAGCGGCCGTTGATCTGCGGCTAGAAGCCCGGGTCAACAGCCCCTACTCTCATGTGACAAGGGCCCGCCAGCCGGCGGGTCATAAGAGGAAGATTATGAATATCAGTGCGATAGCCAAGGATCTGGTGCCCCTGCTCGGGGGCAGGGAGAACATCGTCAGCGCCGCTCACTGCGCCACCCGGCTGCGGCTGGTGCTGGCAGACGACAGCAAGGTCAACAAGGCTGCCATCGACAAGCTGGAGGGGGTCAAGGGGTGCTTCAGCAACGCCGGCCAGATCCAGGTGATCTTCGGTACCGGTCTGGTCAACAAGGTCTATGCGGAGTTCGTGGCGCTGACCGCTACCGGCACCGCCAGCAAGGCGGAGCTGACCGACCTGGCGACGGCCAAGCTCAATGTGGCCCAGCGCCTGGCACGGACCCTTTCCAACATCTTCGTGCCCATCATCCCGGCCATCGTCGCGTCCGGTCTGCTGATGGGGCTGCTCGGCATGGTGCGCACCTACGGCTGGGTCAATGCCGACAGCGCCCTCTTCGTCATGCTGGACATGTTCAGCTCGGCAGCCTTCATCATACTGCCCATCCTGATCGGCTTTACGGCGGCGCGGGAATTTGGCGGCAACCCCTATCTGGGGGCGACCCTCGGCGGCATCCTCACCCACCCGGCGCTGACCAACGCCTGGGGCGTGGCGGGGGGCTTCAAGACCATGGACTTCTTCGGGCTGGATGTGGCCATGATCGGCTACCAGGGCACCGTCTTCCCGGTGCTGCTGGCGGTCTGGTTCATGTCCCACCTGGAGAAGCAGCTGCGCAAGCGCATCCCGGACGCCCTGGATCTCATCCTCACCCCCTTCCTGACCGTCATCATCACCGGCTTCGTGGCGCTGCTCTTCATCGGTCCGGCGGGTCGGGTGCTGGGGGATGGCATCTCCTTCGGCCTGAGCGCCCTCTATGAGCAGGCGGGCTGGCTGGCAGGGCTGGTATTCGGCGGCACTTACTCGCTTATCGTCATCACCGGCATCCACCACAGCTTCCACGCCATAGAGGCGGGGCTGCTCACCAACCCGGCCATAGGCGTCAACTTCCTGCTGCCCATCTGGGCCATGGCCAACGTGGCCCAGGGCGGTGCCTGCCTCGCGGTCTACTTCAAGACCCGGGATCTGAAGATCAAGGCGATTACCGTGCCGGCGGCCATGTCCTGCCTGCTCGGCATCACCGAGGCGGCCATCTTTGGCGTCAACCTGCGCTACATCAAGCCCTTCCTGGCCGGTCTGTTCGGCGGTGCCTGCGGCGGCGCCTACGTGGTGGCGGCCAAGGTGGGGATGACGGCGGTGGGGCTGACGGGCATTCCGGGCATGGCCATCGTCCAGCCTATGAGCCTAATCCACTACGTCATCGGGCTGGTGATCGCCTTCGGTGCCGCCTTCGCCGCCTCCTACCTGCTCAAGTACAAGGTGGAGTGATGAAGGAAAGCCATCTCCTCAACCAGGTTGTCCGGTCCCTGCTGGCCGGACAGCTCAAGGCGGCGGCCGATCCCCATCGGCCCCGCTGGCACCTGGCAGCCCCGGTGGGGCTGCTCAACGACCCCAACGGCTTTATCGAACACGATGGGCGCTACCACCTCTTCTACCAGTGGAATCCGCTCGGCTGCAGCCACCGCAACAAGGGCTGGGGTCACGTCACCTCGACCGATCTGCTGCACTGGCAGCACGAGCCGGTGGCGCTGCTGCCCACCGAGGCCTATGAGAGCCACGGCTGCTATTCCGGCTCGGCGGTGAGCGACGAGCAGGGGCGCCTGACCCTCGTCTACACCGGCAACGTCAAATACCCGGACGGCAGCCGCACCGCCTATCAGTGTCTGGCCCGCGCCGACGGTGAGGGTGGTTTTTCCAAGCTGGGCCCCGTGCTGGATCTGCCCCAAGGCTACAGCGGCCATGTGCGGGACCCCAAGGTGTGGCACGACGGTCGGCAGTGGCTGATGGTGCTGGGAGCACGCACCCTGGACGGCAAGGGGGAAGTGCTGCTCTATCGCGGCGACGGGCTGGATGCCTGGACGTTGGTGGGCCCAATCGCCGGCAGCGGGCGCGGGGGACTGGGGGACTTTGGCTATATGTGGGAGTGCCCGGACCTGTTTGCGCTTGGTGAGCGCCATCTGCTGATCTGCTGCCCCCAGGGCATAGCCCCCCGGGGGGAGGATTACCGCAACCTCTATCAGTGCGGCTGGCTGGCGGGGCAGTTCGATGGCGAGCACTTCGCCCACGGGGCCTTCCACGAGCTGGACCGAGGCTTCGAGTTTTATGCTCCCCAGACCACCCTAGACAGTCAGGGGCGCCGCCTGCTGTTCGGCTGGCTGGGGCTACCGGAGGAGAACGAGATGAGCCAGCCCACCATCCCCTATGGCTGGATCCATCAGATGAGCTGCCCGCGGGAGCTGTTCTGGCAGGACGACTGGCTCTGCCAGCGGCCGGTGGCGGAGATCGAGGCCCTCAAGGGGGAGCTGACCCGCTTCGAGGGGGCAGTGGGCGAGCTGCCGAGCCTGGCCATCGACTCGGCCTGGCTCGATCTGGCCCTGAGCGGTGAGGGTCGTCTCGGGTTCGGGGCCCTGGCCGAGCTGGTGTGGCAGCCGGGGCGCATCGTGCTGCGGCGCCAGAACTGGCAAAGCGGGGAGTGGGAGGCGCGATCCTGCCCCTGGCTTGGGGGGAGTATCACCGTCTTGTGCGATCGCTCCAGCCTGGAGTGCTTCGTCGACGGCGGACGCCAGAGCCTGTCGACCCGCTACTTCCCGGGGGAAAATCCCGGACTTTCCGTCAGTTACGACAGCGAAGGCAGCAAAATTTGCCTTGATCACTGGCCGCTGGCGGCCTGCCTAGTACAATAGCCCGGTGCTAGTCAGCCGGGAGGCCAGGTGGAGAAGAAGAAACGGATCACTATTGCCCAGATAGCGGAACTGGCGGGGGTCTCCAAGGCGACCGCCAGTCTGGTGCTCAACGGCAAGAGTGCGGAGTACAGGATTGCCGACGATACCCGCAAGCGGATCCAGGCGGTGGCGGACGAGTGCCACTACCAGCCGAGCTTTCATGCCCGCTCCCTGCGGGAGACCCGCAGCTACACCTGGGGGCTGGTGATCCCCGATCTCACCAACTTCGGGTTTGCCAGCATAGCGCGCGCCCTCGAGGCCCACTGCCGGGAGGCGGGGATCCAGCTGCTCATTGCCTGCTCCGAGGATGACCCCACCCTGGAGCAGCGGGTGGTGGACAACCTCATCAGCCGCCAGGTGGATGGGCTGATTGTCGCCTCCAGCGGTCACAGCGACGACATCTACGCCCGCATTCACGACCGCCTGCCGGTGGTACAGCTCGACCGTCACATCGGCGAGTCGCGCCTGCCCATGGTCATTTCGGACGCCTGCAAGGCCACCGCCGAGCTGGTGCAGGACATGGCGATCGATTGCGAAGAGGAGATCTACTACTTCGGCGGCCTGCTGGATCTCTCCCCCAGTCGCCACCGGCTGGCGGGCTATGAGCTGGGGCTGCACCGCGCCGGCCTTGAGGCGGATGCCGTCCGGGTGCGCCATCGCGACTATCAGCCGAGCTCGGGTTATCAGCTGATGGCCGAGCTGGTGGCCGAGCTGGGAGCGCCGCCCCGCGGGCTCTTTACCGCCTCCTTTACCCTGCTGGAAGGGGTGCTGCGCTACCTCAACGAGGCGGGCCTGATGGAGGCGGGGATGCGGCTCTGTACCTTCGACGATCACGATCTGCTCGACTGCATTCCCATGCGCATCGACTCCGTGGCCCAGGATTGTCCGGCCCTGGCCCGGGCCGCCTTCGAGCTGATGCAGCAGTTGATTGCGGGCACGCCGCCTGCGCAGACCGCCCAGGTGATCCCCCCCAGGGTGCGCTGGCGCAGTCGCCGTTAGCCACCCAGGTTCAGGCCCCATATGAAAAAGCCCCGCCAATACTGGCGGGGCTTTTTGCTGTTGGTTGCGGGTTCAATCCGTGGTGCTGGCGCGCCAGAAGATCTGCTTGATGCGGGGATGCTCCCCCAGCGTCTTCATCAGGGCGTCCAGCTCGTCGCCATCGATGGAGGTGGCGAGCAGCACCGCCGAGATCTCGATGTCCTGCTCCCCGAAGGGCTCTATATCCAGCTCGCTCAGGGGGTAGTTGGCCTGCTCCAGCTTCTGCTCCAGCCAGGGGAGCACCTCTTTCTGGTGAGTGCGGCGGATGAGCGCCGTGACGCGGTAGGTCACCTCTGTGTCGGTGTTGTCCACCGGATGACGGTTGATCTGGTTGACCAGGGGGCGCAGCAGGGTGTTGGCCGCCAGCACGAAGAGGGCGCCGAGCACCGCCTCCATGGCGAAGCCGGCACCGCTGGCCGCCCCCACCGCCGCCACGCCCCAGAGGGTGGCGGCGGTGTTGATGCCGCGGATGTTGCCCGATTCGCGCATGATGACACCGGCGCCGAGAAAGCCGATGCCGGAGACGATATAGGCCACCACGTGCACCACCCCATAGCTGCCGCCGTGCAGGTCATAGATGCGCTGGGCCAGGTTGACGAACAGGGCCGCCCCCACGGCGACCAGCACGTTGGTGCGAAGGCCGGCGGTGCGCTGGCGGTACTGGCGCTCGAGGCCGACCAGGCTGCCCAGCACGAAGGCGAGCAGCAGGCTGGCCAGGGTGTCGAGCAGGGCAAGCAGATCAAATTGTTGCCACATTCTCATGGGGTACTCCTTCTGATGAGTGATGGCTGCGCGCCATCCATGATGAAAAGCCGCACAAGAGGGCGGAAGATCCCGGCGATGATTGCGCTGATGGTCAGCAAAAAATGAAACACGGCGTGCGGGCGTTGCCTGCGCATCCCCGTAGGGCGCCGGGCAGAGAGCGAGCCTCAGCGTTCAGGGGGCCAGCATGGCCGGCCCCTTGAACGCTGGTTAACAGAGTATGGTGCTGTCAGGTGCGCTCGGGATCGCCACCGCGCGGGCGCAGTTCCCAGCGCACAGGGTGAGCGGCCCCGACCTGATGGACAAACTGCACCAGATAGCGGCGCTGGGGCGGGGTGCACCTCAGGTTGAGCACCAGCTCACGCCCGCCGCTGCGACCCGGTGTCATGGACTGCACCGGGTGCAGCCCGGCCGGTTGCAGGGTGTGGCTCACCATCTCCAGCACCTGCTCCAGATCGGCGCGATCCTCGCAGCGGATCTGCAGCCGGTAGTGGTGCTGACGCCGTTTACCCCGCAGCCAGCGCGGCAAGATGCCAAGGCCCAGCTTGTTCAGCAGGGGGTGAGTCGATACAGACTGGGTTGATATCAAACGCATAGCAGCCTCCTTGTGGGAAGCAGAAACTATGCAGGCAAGGCGCTCATGGCAGTTGGCCAGGAGTCACCCGACGTCAAGTGTAAAAAGAGAAGAGGGGAGTGGATTTCCGCTTCTCGCAGGGTTGCGAGTTGCGGCAGAGGGACTCTGCGGCTAGCTCGCGACCTGGGTGCCGACGACAGGAGTCGGCGTGGATCTGTCACTTGATGAGTTGCCCACCGACGGTCTCCGCTATTGATTAGAGGCGACATGGTAGCCGATACGGCTGCCGGGGTAAACCCTGGGCCATCGGCAGCAACATATTGAAACAAAATGAGGTTTTACCAAAAGAGGGCCCGAATGCCCCGGTTTTGCGGCCCTGGTTGGGATGATGTCATGGGAATTTTCTCTCATCTTTTTACTTTAGATATTGCTAATTTAATGCTGATTCATACAATGGAGAGAATATCAGAAATTGCTAATTTACTGCGATGGGCCCATTCGACGAGATGACCGGACAGGTGACGGACGCCGCCGCCCTGCTCAAGGCGCTGGCTCATCCCGAGCGCCTGATGGTGCTCTGCCAGCTGGTGGAAGTTGAGAAGGGGGTCGGGGAGCTGCTGGCCCACAGCCAGCTTGGGCAGTCGGCCTTCTCTCAGCAGTTGTCGGTATTGAGGCGCCAGGGGCTGATCCGCTCTCGCAAGGTCTCCCAGCAGATCTACTACTCCCTGGTGAGCGAGGCGGCCGCCGATGTGCTGGCGGTGCTGCAAACCCATTTTTGTCACTCAGAAAATAAGGAATCTTGATTATGGAAGGCCAATGGTTGCTCTCCCTGGGCGGGGGCATGCTGGCAGGGCTGTCTGCCCTGATCCTGATGCTGTTCAACGGCAAGGTGGCCGGGATCAGTGGCATCCTGGCCGGTGCCTTGCAACACAGACAGGCCTGGCGCTGGCTGTTTCTGCTGGGACTGGGGGGCGGTGCCTGGCTGGCGCTGACCCTGGGCTGGGCCAGCATGCCCGCCTTCACTGGTTTGCCCGGCTGGCCCGTCGTGCTGCTTGCCGGCCTGCTGGTGGGCATAGGCACCCGCCTTGGCAATGGTTGCACCAGCGGTCACGGCATCTGCGGCATGGGGCGGCTCTCCCTGCGCTCCATCGTCGCGACCCTGACCTTTATGGCGGCCGGTGTCATCACCGTCTTTCTGACCCACCACCTCTTCTGACAGGTTGATTGCCATGAGATTGCTGACAAGTTTGCTCGCGGGTTTGCTGTTCGGGTTGGGGATGGCCATCTCCGGCATGGTGGATCCGGCCCGGGTCATCGCCTTTCTCGATCTGGCGGGAGACTGGGATCCCAGCCTCGCCTTCGTGATGGGGGGGGCCCTGCTGGTCTTCATGCCGGGCTACTTCCTGCTGGTGAAGCCTCGCAGTCGGAGCCTGCTGGGGGAACCCATCGTCGCAGTGCCACCCCCCCTGCTGGATAGCTCCCTGGTAGGCGGAGCCACCCTGTTCGGCATCGGCTGGGGGCTGGTGGGCATCTGCCCCGGGCCGGCCCTGAGCCTCATCTCCAGCGGCCAGCCCATGATATTGCTCTTCATCGTGGCCATGGTGGCCGGGATACTGTTGTTTGATAAGGGGGTGGCGAGGGGATGGGGCAAGGTGAGCCCATCCCGTTCCCGCTGATGTCATGAGGTTGCAGCTTGCGCCGCTGCCCGGTTAAGCGCCACCGCGAGGGGCGCGGCGCGCTGGCCATCAGCCTGATTTTCGGGATCCTGCTCTCCTCCTTGCCCACCCCGATGGTGGTACCCTTGCTCTAGTATGCCCTGCTCTCCCGTCACTCATGACGGGAGTTAATAGCGAAAGCGAAATGATGCCCTGCTCTCCTGCCGGACGTGACGGGGGTCAATAGCGAAAGGATGCGCGATGAAGAGAGGCTGGCTGTGGTGGGCGGCGGGCGCCGGGGTGGCGCTAGCGGCCCTGGCATGGTGGTGGCGACCGCAGGGGACGCCCGTCAAGCTGGTGGAGGTCGGGCGGGGGGATGTGCTGGTGACCCTGGTCAACACCCGGGCAGGCACCATCAAGTCGTGCCAGCGGGCCGGGCTCAGTCTGCCCGGTGGCGGCGTGGTGGAGCAGATCGCCGTCAAGGCCGGGGACAGGGTGGCGCAGGGGGATCTGCTGCTGACTCTCTGGAGCGAGGACATTCGCGCCGATCTCAGCCGCGCCCGCGCCCAGCAGGCCCTCGGCAAGACCCAGAGCGAGGAGCGCTGCAGCGAGGCCACCTACTACGAGCGGGAGGCCCGGCGGCTGGCCACCCTGCTCGCCAAGAACCTCACCTCCCGCACCCTGGCCGAGCAGGCCCAGAATCTGGCCGATACCCGCCGCTATATCTGCCGGGCCTCCCGCCAGCAGGAGCGGGTCGACGAGGCGCTGGTCGCCCAGGTGGAGGCCCGCCTTGCCGAGCGCCGCCTGCAGGCCCCCTTTGCCGGCGTGGTGGCGGAGGTGAACAGCAAGCTTGGCGAATACATGACCCCCTCACCCCCAGGGGTGGCCATGCCCCCCGTTATCGATCTCATCGACGACCACTGCCTCTATGTCTCAGCCCCCATCGATGAAGTGGATGCCGCCCGCCTGAAGGTGGGCCAGCACGCCAGGGTCTTGCTCGACGCCATGCCCGGGCGCGACTTTGCCGCCATCGTCACCCGCATCGCCCCCTATGTGAAGGAGCTGGAGAAACAGGCCCGTACCGTGGAGGTGGAGGCGGTGCTGACAGCCCCGCCCGGCGACGTGCCCCTGCTTATCGGCTACAGCGCCGATCTCGAGGTGGAGGTGACCCGCGCCACCGGGGTGCTGCGGGTGGCGGCCAGCAGCCGGGCCGACGATGGCAGCGTGCTGCGGCTGGAGGGCGACCGCCTGGTGCGGGTCCAGCCCCGCTGGGGAGTGGAGAACTGGAACTGGATAGAGGTGGCCGAGGGGCTGGCCGCCGGTGACCGGCTGGCGGCCCAGCCCGGCCAGATAGTCGGGGAGGGGCCCTTCACCGCCGCCACGGAGCAGGCGGATGAGTGACCTCATTCGCCTCGAGGCCGTCAGCCGTCGCTTCATCCTGGGGGGCAGCGAGGTGGCGGCCCTCGCGCAAGTCTCCTTGCGGGTCGCCGAGGGGGAGTATCTGGCGGTGATGGGCCCCTCGGGTTCGGGCAAGTCGACCCTGCTCAACGTGCTGGGGTTGCTGGACCGGCCAGACGAGGGGCGTTACTGGCTGGGAGGGGAGGATACCGCCACCCTGTCTGAACCGGCGCTGGCCCAGTTGCGCGGCCATCGCATCGGCTTCGTGTTCCAGTCGTTTCATCTCATCCCCCGCCTGACCGCCCGGGAAAACGTCGAGCTGCCGCTGATGCTGTGCGGCGTCCTTCCCGCCGAGCGCTACCGCCGCAGCCAGCGCCTGCTGGGGGAACTGGGGCTGGACAATCGGGCCGACCACAGGCCGGCCGAGCTCTCCGGCGGTCAGCGCCAGCGGGTGGCCATCGCCCGGGCCATGGCCATGGCGCCGCGCCTCATCCTGGCGGACGAGCCCACCGGCAATCTCGACTCCCGCTCCGGGGAGGAGGTGATCACCCTGCTCGAGGGGCTCAACCGGGAGCAGGGCATTACCCTGATGGTGGTGACCCACGATCCCCGCATCGGCGAGCGGGCGGGCAGGCGGATCCTGATGAACGATGGCCGCATCAGCAGCGACAGCGGTGGGGGCTGAATGCGGCGCCCCGATGCCCTCCGCTTCGCCGCCGTGGCCCTGCTACGCCAGCGCGCGCGAGCGCTGGTGTTGATCCTGGCGGTGAGCCTGAGCGTCACCTCTGTGCTGCTGCTCACCGCGCTGGGGGAGGGGGCGAGGCGCTATGTAGCCGAGCAGTTCAGCGCCCTTGGCAAGGATCTGCTGGTGATGTTCCCGGGCCGCAAGGAGACCACAGGCGGGTTGCCGCCGGTCACCGGCAACAGCCTGCGGGAGATCACCCTGGATGACATGCACTACCTGGGCCAGCATCAACCCCAGCTCAGGCTGGTGCCGCTGGTGATGGGCTTTGCCGAGGCCAAGCAGGGTGCCCGGGTGCGCCAGACCATGCTGCTTGGCAGCAGCAACGGGCTGCGGCATACCCACGGACTTGAGCTGCTCTCCGGCCGCTGGTTGCCGGGGGACGCCGGGGAGGACAGGCCGGTGGCCCTGCTCGGGGAAGTGGCGGCCCGTGAGCTGTTCGGTCAGGCCGATCCCCTCGGCCAGTGGCTTCGCTTTGACAATCGCCGCTTTCGGGTGGTGGGTGTCTTCACCAGCCAGAGCAGCAATCTGGGGATGGACATGGCCGAGGCGGCGCTGATCCCGGTGGGCAGCGCCATGGGGCTGTTCAATACCGAGGGGCTGTTTCGCCTGCTGATCCAGCCGCTGGGAGGCCAGGCGGTGCCCCCGCTGGTGCAGCGGCTGGAGCAGCTGATGCAGGCGCGCCACGGGGTGCTCGATATCACCCTGGTGCGGCGCGACGCCATGCTGGCCACTTTCTCCACCATTCTGGCCACCCTCACCCTGGCGGTCGCCGGTATCGGCGCCATCAGCCTGCTGGTGTCCGGCATCATGATGATGAATCTGGCGCTCATCAGCACCCGCCAGCGAACCGGAGAGATAGGCCTGCTCAAGGCACTGGGGGCCGACAGCCGCCAGATCCGCCAGCTGTTTTTGTGGGAGGCGCTGTTGCTGAGCGGCGGTGGTGCCATCATGGGTACCCTGCTGGGCTATGTCCTGGTGGCCCTCGCCGCGCTGATCTGGCCCAGTTTCCCGGCGGCCGTGCCCTGGCTTGCGACCCTCTGCACCATCCCCGCGGCCCTGCTGACAGGGCTCTTCTTCAGCTGGCTGCCCGCTTCCCGGGCGGCGCGGCAGGATCCGGTCAGCAGCCTGCGCAGCGGGCAATGGAGCGGTGGCTGATGCGCCTCGTCGATCTGCTGTTCTGGCTCTGGCGTGCCTTGCTGGCAGGGCGCAGTCGCAGCCTGCTGTCGGCGCTCGGCATCGCCATCGGCATCGCCTCTGTGACCCTGCTCACCGGCATAGGCGAGGGGCTCAGGCTCTATCTGCTCGACAGCTTCTCCCAGTTCGGTACCCGCCTGATTGCCGTGACTCCGGGCAAGACCGAGACCGCCGGCGGCCCGCCCGGCATCCTCTCCAGCAGCCGCCCCCTGCTGCTGGAGGATGCCGATGACCTCGCCAGATTGCCGGGGGTAGAGGCGGCGCTCCCTGTGGTGCAGGGGCAGGGGGAGGTGCGCAGCCGCGGGCTGACCCGCAGCACCGCCATTCTGGGCACCGGCTCGGCAGCGCTCTCCGGTTGGCGCCTCACCCTGGCGCAGGGGCGCTTTCTGCCCGCGGATGACAGTGCCATGCCCCGCGCCTATGCGGTGCTGGGCGCCAAGGTGGCGGCTGAGCTGTTCCCTGGCGGCGATGCGCCGGGGAGTCTGCTGCGGGCCGGGGATCGCCGCTTTCGGGTGGCCGGGGTGCTGGCCCCCAAGGGGCAGTTTCTCGGCTTCGATCTGGATGACATGATCTACCTGCCCGCGGCCCATGCACAGGCGCTGTTCAACAAGGAAGGGCTGCAGGAGATAGATGTCATCTATGGCGCCGGGCAGGCGGAGCCCGAGATCACGGCCCCGCTCCGACGGGTGCTGATCGCTCGCCACGGCGCCGAGGATTTTACTCTCACCTCCCAGCAAGACATGCTGGCGAGTCTCGACAAGATACTCTCCATCATCAAGCTGGCGGTCGGCGGGCTGGGGATCATCTCGCTGCTGATCGGGGCGGTCGGCATCTTCAGCATCATGAGCATCGCCCAGCAGGAGCGGATCCCCGAGGTGGGGCTGCTGATGGCGCTGGGCTGCCCGCGGCGCCGCATTCTATTGCTGTTCCTGCTCGAAGCCGTGGTGCTGGCACTGCTGGGGGGCGTCATGGGGCTGGCCCTGCTAGGAGGGCTCAAATTGTTGTTCGCACTGCTGGCGGCCGGCTTGCCGCTCAGCCTCCATCCCCTCTATCTACTGCTGGCCCTGGGGGGCAGCGCCCTGGTCGGTCTGCTGGCCGGGGTCGCTCCCGCCCTGCGGGCGGTGCGCCTGAACCCCGTGGTCGCCCTGCGGGGTGACTAGGCGACGACCTCCCTGATCTGCAATGGGCGCTCTGGTTTGAACAGGGGGAAGTAGCGTCTGTCCGCCTGGCTCATATGGCCGACCACCAGCTCCTGAAGGATGAAGTTGAGCAGCTCGTCGTTGCCGAGAGTCCCCGCTTTGGCGGCGGCCATCAGCTGGCCGGCCTTGTCGAGCAGCCTTTGGTGATCCAGGCGGTGGCTGGCAAGCTCCCCGTAGTCCCACTCTGCCAGCAACTGCTCCTCGAAGGCGAAGTGCTGACGGGCCATCTCGAACAGGCTCGCCAGACTCTCCAGAAAGGGCTCGCGATTCTCGCCCGGATCCTTGATGTGCTCCAGCAGGCGGTTGGCCAGCATGAAGAGCTGGTGATGTTCGGCATCGATGCGGGGATGGCCGCACTCATGGCCGGGGTGCCACAGCAGGGTCCCCTGCGCCGGATCCCAGGTGGCCGTGAACAGGCAGACCCGGCCACGGCCCTGGTTCTTAGCCTGATACATGGCCTGATCGGCGTGGTGCATCAGGGTCTTGGGGTCGGAGCCGTGCGCCGGATAGAGGGCCACCCCTATGCTGCTGGAGATGCGCAGCGCCTGCTGCTCGAGCTGGAATGCATGGTGCAGGCTCTGGTGCAGCTTGTCGGCCACTCCCAGGGCGGCATAGCCGGTATCGGGCAGCAGGATCACGAACTCGTCGCCGCCAAGCCGCGCCACCAGATCCTCCTCGCGCACGCAATGGCCCATGCGCTCGGCCACCAGCTTGAGCAGCAGATCCCCGGTCTCGTGGCCGAAGGTGTCGTTGATCGGCTTGAAGTGGTCGAGATCGATGAAGATGAGGGCCAGGGGACGATCGGGCTCCTGCTGCAGCCTCTCTTTCAGCCGCTGTTGCAGCAGCCGGCGATTGGCCAGGCCGGTGAGGGGGTCGTGGAAGGCGAGGCGGCGCATCATCTCCTCCCGGGCGGCCCGCTCGGTGATATCCCGGGTCACCCCCAGGATGGCGTCCGGCCGCGCCCGGGTGTTGCCGTGCAGGGTGGTGACCGTCTCTATGGCCACCAGATGGCCATCCTTGTGGCGCAGCTGGGAGTGGATGACGCAGCGGGTCTGGGCCTGTTCACCCCGTTGCCAGGCGGCCAGGGCGGCGGTCATCTCCTCGCGCAGCCGTTTTCGGGACTCGTCGGGCAGCAGTTGCTTGAGTGACATGGTGAAGAGCTCGTCGGGCTCGTAACCGCTGAGGGGCCCTATGGCCGGGCTGACGTAGCGAAAGCGCAGGGAGGCGGTGTCCATGGTCCAGATGACGTCGGCGCTGTTCTCGGCCACGAAGCGGTAGTGCTGCTCGCGCTGGGCGAGTTCGCGGGTGAGCCGCTGGCGATCCCGCGCCTCCTGGCGCAGCCGCAGGTGGAGATACAGGAAGATGCCGAGCAGCACCAGCAGGCTGAAGGTGATCAGCATGGCCACCGCCACGCTCCTGTCGAGCAGTTGCCGCTGCTGGTGCAGCCGGGCCTGCGCCGGGTCGTAGATAAAGGGGGCCAGGCTGGGCACGGCCTTGAGCATGCCGGCCTCCAGATAGGTTCTGGCGATCTGCAGCCAGCGCTCCTGCTGCATGTAGCCCGGCTCTATGAGGTCGGGCTGCATCAGCGCCCGGGTTTCGCGTGCCTCGAACGCCAGCTGCTCGCGTCCGGACCCGCTCGGATACTGCGTCATGATGAGGTCTATCATCTCCTCGGGATTGTCCATGGCATAGCGCCACCCCTTGAGGCTCGCCTGCAGGAAGGCATGGACCCGCTCCTGCCTGGTGACGAGCTCGTGCTCCGAGGTAAAGAGGTTGTCGCCGTAGAAGTCAAAGCCGATGTCGCGGGGATTGAACACCCGGTAGGGGATGTTCAGCTGCGCCAGCGCAAAGGGCTCGGTGGAGCTGTAGGCACTGATGGCGTCCGCCTTGCCGGTCAGCAGCGCCTGTACCCCCTGCTCGTAGGGGAGGGTGTTCCACTGCCTGGTCTGCGTATAGTGATGCAGATAGGTCAGCAGCTCGTTGGAGCCCGGCTCCAGCATCAGCCGCTTGCCGGCCAGATCCGCCGGGGTGCGGATATCGGGTCTGTCCAGGGTGAGCAGCACCAGGGGGGAGTGCTGCAACATGGCGGCGAGCACCACCACGGGGCGACCGGCAGCCCGGGCCAGCAGCAGATCGCTGCCACGGATGCCGAACTGGGCCCGGCCCGTGGTCACCTCGTTGATCACATCGGTGCGGGGGCCGGCCTCGCGCAGGGTGACCTGCAAACCGGCGTCTCGATAGAAGCCCTTGGCGATGGCGGCATAGTAACCGGCGAACTGGAACTGGTGCTGCCAGGGGAGCTGTACAATGACGCGCTCGTCTGCGCGCAGGGAGGGGGTGATCAGGGCGGATATCACCACCCATATCGACAGTAGCCAGCAGCCAGGCTGGCAGGATGCATCGGACTCCGGCATACCGCTCTTCTCTCGGGAGGTGCTCTGCTGGTTAGAGTCAGACAATTTCTTCTCCTTCGCAAGGGGAGGAAAGCCCATAAAGCGCAGGAGTGCGGGCCATTAAAACTCATTTTTGTGTCATTCATCACGCTGGATGGAGGAACAGTGCATTTTGGCACCTCATCTGGCCAGGCAGCGGCCCCTGGTGGATGAAAAAGAGAGTCATTTCATGTCCCTCTTTGCACTTGCAGGCCGCTCCGTTGCTGATAGATTGCATTTTTCGGCGCGTCCAGGCCAACTCCAGCCATCCTGTCCATAGTGGATGACCGGGCGGGGGGCGCTGGGGACGCGCTCAGGGGAGGACGCCCCGGGAGCAGGGTGATATGGTAGTCTCCCCCTTTTCCAACGAGGTCCCCCTATGTCTCCTCCCATGTCTCCCTTGCGCCTGCTCGTATCCGATTCTCACGACCCCCTGTTCAACCTGGCGGTGGAGGAGTGCATCTTCCGCCAGATGGATCCCGCCCAGCGGGTGCTGTTCCTGTGGCGCAACGCCAATACGGTGGTGATAGGCCGGGCGCAGAATCCGTGGAAGGAGTGCAACACCCGCCGCATGGAAGAGGACGGCGTGACCCTGGCGCGGCGCAGCAGCGGGGGCGGGGCCGTGTTCCATGATCTCGGCAACAGCTGCTTCACCTTTATGGCGGGCAAGCCCGGTTATGACAAGAGCGTCTCCA
The DNA here is from genome assembly GCF_037811135.1 of Aeromonas rivipollensis. Classification (NCBI taxonomy): domain Bacteria; kingdom Pseudomonadati; phylum Pseudomonadota; class Gammaproteobacteria; order Aeromonadales; family Aeromonadaceae; genus Aeromonas; species Aeromonas rivipollensis. The sequence goes on from NZ_CP149130.1 coordinate 1,473,432, forward strand.
CTGCCATAGTGCTGGACGCGCTCAAGCGGCTCGGGGTCGAGGCCTTCGCCTCCGGGCGCAACGATCTGCTGGTGGCGACCCCGGACGGGGATCGCAAGGTGTCGGGTTCGGCCTACAGGGAGACCCAGGATCGCGGCTTTCACCACGGTACCCTGCTGCTGGAGGCGGACCTCGGCCGGCTCGCGAACTACCTCAATCCCGATCCCAAGAAGCTGGCGGCCAAGGGGATCACCTCGGTGCGCAGTCGGGTCGCCAACCTCTGCGAACTGCTGCCGGGGATAGATCACCAGCAGCTGAATGACGCCCTCATCGAGGCCTTCTTTCACTACTACGGTGAGCGGGTAGCGCCCGAGCATATCTCCCCCGAACAGATGCCGGATCTGCCCGGCTTCGCCGACACCTTCGCCCGCCAGCGCAGCTGGGAGTGGAACTTCGGCCATGCCCCGGCGTTCAGCCATCAGCTGGACGAGCGTTTCGGCTGGGGCGGGGTGGAGCTGCACTTCGACGTGGAGAAGGGGGTGATAGGGCGGGCGCAGATCTTCAGCGACAGCCTGGATCCGGCGCCCCTGGATGCCCTGGCCGAGCGCCTGGTGGGGACACCCTACCGGCCAGAGGCGATGGCGGCGCTGCTGCGCTCGCTGATGGGTGATTTCCCGGCCAGGGCCCATGAGCTGGCGGAGCTGGAGGCCTGGTTGGTGACGGCCCTGCGCTAAGAGACATGACCCGGATCACGAAACGGAGCACGGGCTCCGGTGCCAGGGTGCCGCCAGCCCCCGACTGCCGTGGCCATGATAAAAAGTAGGGCAGGCCATTAGTTATTGTCGCTGTCTCAAGTGCCGCCCCGGGGGTATAACCGGGGCACATTTGCAGTACTAATGGTCTTATCATGAGCGATCTTGTCTATCTGAAAGATGAAGGCGTCAACGCCGTCCACCCCGAGTTCTCCGCCCGTTTCGCCACAGTCAAAGCCAACTTTTTCTCGCGCAATCCCGATCTCTGGCCGGTGTTTCGCGAGCCCGGTTTTGCCACTCTCAACGAGTTTCGCGCCCGTGGCCTGGCGCCGGATGCTCGGCTGAACGCCTGGCCAGATGGCCGCGCCCGTCTCGCCGATCTCTGCGAGACCATGCCGGTGCCCGCACAGATGCGCACCCCGGGCGAGCCCATGACGGAGCTGCTGTTCGCCGGTGCCCTGTCGAAAGACTGGGAGAACCCCTCCAGCGTCGAGAACGTCATCACAATGTCGGCGGATCCCGCCATCTACGGCGCCCAGATGGGCATCTTGGCCAACCCCAATCTGGTCTACTCCGAATACGCCGGGGTGGCAGAGGAGCTGGAGAAGAAGGTGGTGCGCCAGATAGCCCTGCTGGCGGGTTACGACCCGGCCCGCGCCACCGGCATCTTCACCCAGGGGGGGACCTTCTGTAACCTCTACGGCTACCTGCTCGGCATCCGCAAGAGTCTGCCGGAGGCCAAGCACAAGGGGCTCGGCCACTATCAGGACTACCGCATCATCAACTCCCAGGGCGGTCACTACTCCAACATCACCAACCTCTCCCTGCTCGGGGTGGACATAGAGCACAAGACCATCCGCATCCAGGTGGGGGAGAACAACGACATCGATCTGGCGGATCTCGAGCGCACCCTGACCGCCTGCTTTGCCCTGAAACACGTGGTGCCCACCATCATGCTCACCATGGGCACCACCGACACCTTCGGGGTGGACCAGGTGAAACCCGTGGTCGAGCTGCGGGACAGGCTGTGCGAGCGGTTCGAGGTGGCGGTCAAGCCCCACATCCACGTGGATGCCGCCATCGGCTGGTCGATGATCTTCTTCCTGGAGTACGACTTTGCCGCCAACCCGCTGGCCATCAATGCCGCCACCCTGGCGGGCATAGAGCGCAACGTGAGCCGCTTCGCCGAGCTCAAATACGCCGACTCCTTCACCGTCGACTTCCAGAAGTGGGGTTATGTGCCCTACACCTCCAGCCTGGTGATGATCAAGGAGCAGGAGGATCTCAAGGCGATGGAGAACGACCCTGAGAACTTCTCCTACTTCGAGCGGGACATCCAGGGCCAGACCCACTTGCAGTCCACCATAGAGTGTTCCCGGGGGGCGAGCGGCCTGTTCGGCGCCTACGCGGCCCTCAACTACCTGGGGGTGGAGGGCTATCGCACCGTGCTGGCCCACTGCCTGCAAAACGCCAACTACTTCCGCTTTCGTCTGAGCCAGCTTGGCAACGTCAAGCTGGTGGCCCAGGAGAACCAGGGGCCGAGCGTGGGCTTCAAGATCTACAACCCCGAGTGGGTGCAGGATCCGGAGGCCGAGTTCGCCTTCGAGCTGGCCCGCAGCCCGGATGCGGCCTACAAGGCGCGGCTGGCCCGCAACACCGACTACCACCGCAACCTGTTCAAGGAGCGCGGCAAGGTGGGGCTCTACACCAACTGGGTGGAGGCGGTGGCGCACTCGGAGTACGACGCCCGCGGCAAGTACTCCTACATCGCAGGGGAGAAGGCTGTCTTTATGAACCCCGCCTGCACCCGGGAGCAGATTGACGCCTTTATCGACCATATCCGCGGCTGAACGGCCTCGATTGCCAGGATCCGGATAGCAAAACGGCGGGATAATCCCGCCGTTTTTTATTACCGTGGCCAGCACTCACTGCTTCTGCAGTTGGGTCACCGTCAGTTTGCCCGCCGGGTTCTCGGCGTGGAACAGGACTGCATCCCCCACCTTCAGATCCTTGAGCAGGGCCGGATCCGCCAGCAGGAACACCATGTTCATGGGGGGCATCTTGAGGTTGGCGATCGCCTCGTGCTTGATCCCCACCTTGCCGTTGGGGGCGTCGATGCGGCTGATGACCCCCTTGGTCATCGTCATTTCGCCCATCTCGTTCATGCCGTCCATTTGTCCCATCTGGCCCATGTCGTGGCCCTGGTGGTTCATCATCTCCTCGGCCTGCAGGCCGGTGTGGGTGGCAAGGCCCATCAGCAGGGTCAGGGTCAGCGTCTTGTAGTTCATGGTTTTTACTCCTCATTCTCATTGATTCAACAGTGGTGGTCAGTCGGCTTGCCGGGTTTCGGCCTTGCCAAGGCTTCGGCTGCGCCACAGGTAGTAGGCGGCGGGCAGCACCAGGAGAGTCAGACCTAAGGCGCTCACCATGCCGCCGATCATCGGCGCGGCGATGCGCTGCATCACCTCTGAGCCGGTGCCGTGGCTCCACATGATGGGCAACAGGCCGGCGATGATGGTCACCACCGTCATCATCTTGGGGCGCAGGCGCAGGGCGGCGCCGTGAATGACTGCCTGGTGCAGGCCCGCCTTGTCCGGCTTGCCGCTCGCGACAAGGTCATCCCAGGCGTGGTTGAGGTAGACCAGCATCAAGACACCGGTCTCCACCGCGACGCCTGCCAGGGCGATAAAGCCCACCCCCACCGCCACCGAGAGGTTGAAGTCCAGCAGCCAGAGGGTCCAGATCCCGCCCACCACCGCGAGCGGCAGAGTGGTGAGAATGAGCAGCACCTCCTGGAAGCGGCGAAACGCCAGATAGAGCAGCAGCACTATGATGGCGACGGTCAATGGCACCACGTAGGCGAGGCGCGCCTTGGCCCGCTCCATGTATTCGTATTGCCCGGACCAGGTGAGGGCGTAGCCCGCCGGCAGCACCAGCTGCTGCTCCACCTCGGCCTTGGCCTCTGCCACAAAGGAGCCGATGTCGCGGCCGCGAATGTCGACGTAGACCCAGCCGTTCAGGCGCGCATTCTCGCTGCGCAGCATGGGGGCCTCGTCGCTGATGTAGACCCGGGCCACGTCCGCCAGGGCGATGCGCGCACCGCTCGGGGTGACCAGCGGCAGCAGCTCCAGGCTCGCCACCGAGTCGCGATAGCTCTGGGGGTAGCGCAGGTTGATGGGGTAGCGCTCGCGCCCCTCTATGGTCTGGCCCACCTCCATGCCGCCCACCGCGGTGGCGAGCACCGCCTGCACATCGGCGATGTTGAGGCCGTAGCGGGCCGCTTTGAGCCGGTCGATGTCCACTTTGACGTAGCGACCGCCCGCCACCCGCTCGGCGTAGACCGACGCAGCCCCCTCCACCTTGCCGACTACTTGCTCAAGCTGCTGGCCGAGCTGCTGGATCACCTTGAGATCCGGCCCCGCTATCTTGATGCCGACCGGGGTCTTGATGCCGGTGGCCAGCATGTCGATGCGAGTCTTGATGGGAGGCACCCAGGCATTGGTGAGGCCGGGGAAGCGGATGAGGGAATCGAGCTCTTCTTTGAGCTTCTCCGGGGTCATGCCGGGGCGCCACTGATCCCGGGGCTTGAGCTGGATGCTGGTCTCCATCATCACCAGATCGGCGGGGTCGGTGGCCGAGTCGGCGCGCCCCGCCTTGCCGAACACGTTCTGCACCTCGGGCACTGTGCGGATCAGCTTGTCGGTCTGCTGCAAAATCTCCCGCGCCTTACCCACCGAGATATTGGCCGCTGTGGTGGGCATATACATGATGTCCCCCTCATCGAGCGGCGGTATGAACTCGGAGCCCAGGTACTTGAGCGGCCAGAAGCCCGCTACCGTCACCACCGCCGCCAGCATGAGCGTGGTTTTCGGACGAGCCAAGACGGCTTTCAGCAGTGGCACATAGCCCTGGCTTAGCCAGCGGTTCAGCGGGTTGGCCTGCTCGGCCAGCACCTTGCCACGGATGAAGTAGCCCATGATCACCGGCACCAGCGTGATGGCGAGCCCGGCCGCGGCGGCCATGGCGTAGGTCTTGGTGTAGGCGAGGGGGTGGAACATCCGCCCCTCCTGCGCCTCCAGCGCGAACACCGGCAGGAAGCTGATGGTGATGATCAGCAGGGAGAAGAAGATGGCGGGCCCCACCTCTATGCTTGCCTCGGTGATGATGCGCCAGCGGTTCTTGTCGGTGAGCGCCTCCCGCTCCATGTGCTTGTGGACGTTCTCGATCATCACTATGGCGCCATCCACCATGGCGCCGATGGCGATGGCGATGCCCCCCAGCGACATGATGTTGGCGTTGATCCCCTGCAGGTGCATCACGATAAAGGCGGTCAGGATGGCGATGGGCAGGGTGATGACCACCACCAGGGATGAACGCAGATGGAACAGGAAGGCGAGGCAGACCAGCACCACCACCGCGAACTCTTCCAGCAGCTTGCCGGAGAGGTTGTCGATGGCGCGCTGGATAAGGTCGGATCGATCGTAGACGGTGACGATCTCCACCCCCTGTGGCAGGCTGCTTTTGAGCTCTGCCAGCCGCGCCTTGACCCCGTCGATGGTGTGCTGGGCATTCTCGCCATAGCGCATGACGATGATGCCGCCCACCACTTCCCCCTCGCCGTTGAGCTCGGCGATGCCGCGCCGGCTCTGGGGCCCGGTGACCACATCTGCCACGTCACCCAGCAGCAGCGGAGCACCGCGCACATTGGTACCAAGCGGGATCTGTTTCAGATCCTCCACGCTCTTCAAATAGCCATTCGAGCGCACCATATACTCCGCCTCCGCCATCTCGATGACGGAGGCGCCGGTCTCCTGATTGCCCTGCTGGATGGCGGTCTCGATGAGGGAGAGCGGTATGCCGTAGGCGCGCAGCTTGTCCGGGTCGACCCGCACCTGATACTGGCGCACCATGCCGCCGACGGTGGCGACCTCGGAGACCCCCTCCACCGTCTGCAACTCGTACTTGAGGAACCAGTTCTGCAGGGAGGTGAGCTCGCTGAGGTCGTGCTTGCCGGTTCTGTCGACCAGGGCGTACTGGTAGACCCAGCCCACCCCGGTGGCATCGGGGCCGAGCTGGGGGCGGGCGGAGGCGGGCAGATTGGGAGCCACCTGACTCAAATACTCCAGCACCCGGGCACGGGCCCAGTAGAGGTCGGTGTCGTCGTCAAACAGCACATAGACGAAGGAGTCGCCGAAGAAGGAGTAGCCGCGCACAGTGGTCGCCCCCGGCACCGCCAGCATGGCGGTGGTGAGCGGGTAGGTGACCTGATCCTCCACCACCTGGGGCGCTTGGCCCGGATAGGCCGTCTTGATGATCACCTGGACGTCGGAGAGATCCGGCAGGGCGTCCACCGGGGTCTGTTTCACCGACCAGAGCCCCCAGGCGGTGAGCATGAGGGTCAGCAGCAGCACCAGAAAGCGGTTGCCCACGGACCAGCGAATAATGGAAGGGATCATGATCTGGCTCCTTTCTCAAAGGGTGCAGAGAGCGGAGTTCGGTTGCCTGCCAAGCAGAAAATGATGGAAGGGATCATGGCTTGGCTCCCATATCGTGCTGGCTGTGGTCCATGGCTTCCATTTCGTCCATCGCTGGCTTGGTGGCGTCGCCGGTTGCTGGCGTTTTCTCCTGATGGATGCTGGTGATGCGGTACTCGTCCCCCTCCTGCATCACCTGCAGATGGAGGGTCTGCCCCTCGGCCAGCTTGCTGATATCGACCCCTTCGGCGACGGTGAACTCCATCTCCATGGCGGGCCACTGCCACTCGGGGATGGGCTGGTGGGCCACCATCAGGGTGCGACTGGCCAGATCGATGCTCTGTACAGCCCCTTGAGTCCACACCTGGGCGGGACGCACCGCCGTCATGCGCTGGAAGTCCGAGTCGATGGCCGATTCGGAGTCGAGCAGGAACTGGGCCGAGCTGACGATGCTGTCCCCCGCTTCGACTCCCTCCCTGATGGCAACCTTGTCGCCAAACTGGGGGCCCAGGGTGACGGCCACCGACTTGAAGCTGCCATCCCCCAGGGCCAGCACCAGCCTGTCCTGGCTGCCGGTGCGGATCACCGCTTCGCTCGGCACCACCAGCTGTGGCTCTCCTTTACCGGTGTGAATGTTCACCTTGGCGAACATATTGGGTTTCAAGAACTCGTCCGGGTTGTCAACGCGCAGCCGCACCTTGAGAGTACGGGTGGTGGCATCCAGGGTCGGATAGAGGTAGTCCACCCGCCCCTGCCAGCGGCGGCCCGGGGCGTAGTCCAGGGTCATGGTGACCGGATCCCCCACTTTGAGCTCGGCGGCCTGGCGCTCGAACACCTCGGCGCTCACCCACACCTGCTGGAGGGTGCTGATGTTGAACAGGGCAGCGGCGGGCTCCACATACTGGCCTTCTCGCACCTTGAGCTCGGACACATAGCCGCTGCTGGGGGCGTAGATGGCAATGGTTTCGCGCACCTGACGGCTGCGCTTGAGGGCGGCAATCTGATCCGCCGGCACCTGCAGGGATTTGAGCTTGCCCTCGGCGGCGCGCAACAGCAGGGGGTTGCTGGTGTTGAGGGCCAGCAGGTACTCGTGCTGGGCGTTGACCAGATCCGGGGCGTAGAGCTCGTAAATCAGGCTCCCTTTGCTCACCTTCTGCCCCTCGCTCTTGATGGCGAGGGTGCGGATCCAGCCCGCCATGCGGGCGTTGATGGCCTCCAGCCTGTCTTCGTCATAGCCGACATAGCCCACCGTCTCGACCTGCTGTTGAAGGGGCAGCTTCTCCACCTTGGCGAGCCGCACCCCCAGGTTCTGCTGGATCTCGGGGCTGATGGTGACGGTGCCCGGCGAGCCGTTTTTCTGCTCCTCATAGACGGGGATGAAGTCCATCCCCATGTTGTCCTTGGCGGGGCCGTCGCGCTTGTCGCGGGGATCCATGGGGTTGACCCAGTAGAGCGGCGTCTTCTCCTTGGTACTGGCGCCATCGGTGCTCTGTTTGGCGGCCCAGTAGCCGCCACCGGCGCCGAGGGCGAGCAGGAGGGCAGACATCAGGACTGTCTTGTTCATGACTGGCCTCCGGCACGGGCAGGGCAGGAGGAGAGGGCGCCCGCGAAGGCGACAAAGTTGGCTGGTGACATGATACGTCTTCTCTTGTACAGGCCGCCGGATGGGCAAGGCATCACCCAGGGGGCTGGCGGCAAACGGGGCGCAGCGGTAAACGTCAGCGTGCGCTCGGCTCCCTGTTGCTGGCAGGGCCAGTGGTCACAGGGTCAGGCAAGGCGGCAGGAAACGAGCAAGCACAAGCTTGCCGCCGCCGCGAGAGAAGGGCTTTCTAGTGGAGCAGCACCGACAGCATCAGGTGTCGGCGCGGCCAGGAGGGAGGGTGGGTGCCGCGGATACGCAGCAAGGGATCGCGCAGCCAGTTGTCCAGTGCGCCGCTTGCCGTCCCGAGGGGCAGCAGCAACAGCGGCAGGGCGAACAGGGTCAGCAGGGCCGCCAGCAGCGGCAGGCCGGTACCCATTGGCGAGGTGAGGCCGCCGTGCATCTGGCACTCGTCCTGATTGAGGTCGGCGGCAGCGCTGCCGCCACCGCCATCGTGGCAGGAGAGCCCCTGCATGGCCGCGGGCATAGTGTCGGCACTGGTCATGGCGAGGGAGGAAGAAGTCGCCTCTTCCCTTGCCGCCGCACCATGCCAGCTGATGCAGAGGGTGAGATTGCAGACGAGCAGCAGCGCCAGCAACAGCCGGGCGATGAGCACTGTGGGCAATCTCGATGACAACATGGGCGGTTTCCCTGTGACGGATGAGTCGAATGTAAACCTTGCCTAAAGGAGAAGGTCAAGGTTTGGCAAAACCCGTCAGCCAAAGAGTTGATGTGGATTAAGAAAGGGCGGGGGTAGTGAACAAGAAAGCCCCCGCATGGGCGGGGGCTGGCTCTCTTTGCGAGGGGGTGCCTGGCGCCGGGATCAGGCGAAGCAGGCCCAGATGGGAGCGTGATCGGAGGGCTTGTCGATGCCGCGCAGCTCGTAGTCGATGCCGGTTTCGGTCACTTTGTCCTTGAGGGCATTGGACGCCATGATGAGGTCGATGCGCAGGCCCCGGTTCTCGTCAAAGCCCTTTGAACGGTAGTCAAACCAGGAGAAGCGCTCGCACTCGGTGGGGTTGGCGGCGCGGAAGGTGTCGGTCAGCCCGAACCCCTTGAGGCGCTCCATCCATTCCCGCTCTATGGGCAGGAAGGAGCACTTGCCCTCCCGCAGCCAGCGTTTGCGGTTCGCCTCGCCGATGCCGATGTCGAGATCCGTGGGGGAGATATTCACATCGCCGATCAGCACCAGCTGATCGTCCGGCGTGTGGTGAGTCTCGAGGTAGTGTTGCAGGTCCTCATAGAACTTCTGCTTGGCCGGGAACTTGGTCTCGTGCGCCTGGTTCTCCCCTTGCGGGAAATAGCCGTTCATCACCTTGATGAGGGATCCGTCTTCCCGCTTGAAGCTGGCCATGATCATGCGGCGCTGGGCATCCTCGGGGTCTGTGGGGAAGCCTTTTTGCACCTCGAGGGGCGGCTGCTTGCTCATGATGGCGACCCCGTAATGGCCCTTCTGACCGTGGAATGCCACGTGATAGCCCATGGCCTCCACGTCCGCCAGCGGGAACTCATCGTCGTGCACCTTGATCTCCTGCAGGCCGATCACGTCCGGCTGGTGCTTGTCGATGATGGCTTGCAGCTGATGAAGACGGGCGCGCAGGCCATTGATATTGAAAGAGATGATCTTCATGTCAGGGATGCTCATGTCGTTTTTATTAGTCGCTATTGGACTAGGAATCCGGTCTGGATGCAAGAGGGGCCAGGGGAGGGGGCGTGCAGCCTCCCTGTGCCCCGGCCCCGGGCTTAGCGGGTCATCTTCTTGACAAACACCACCACAAACAGCGCCAGGGTGAAGCTGCCGGTGAAGGCCTCGAAGGCGGCGAAGATCCGCGACAGGCCGACCGGGGTGAAGTCGCCGTAGCCCAGGGTGGTGAAGGTCACCACGCTGTAGTAGAGGCATTCGAGCAGGAAGATGGCGTTCTCTTCGAGGGTCGCCTCCGGGCGATAGATGAGGTGGTTGCCCGCGAAGTTGAGGCCGCAGAAGAAGTAGAAGATGCTGCAGATGAAGATGAGCAGCAGGGAGAAAAGCACCACCCGCATGGGGGCCTCGCCGTAGCCGCAGAACAAGTCCACTATCCAGGAGGCGAAGCGCTGATAGGACCAGAACGGCATCTGCAGGCGGCGCATGGTGAGCTCCTGCTGGATGTAGCGGCCTGACATGGTGAAGATCCCCTGGGCCTCCGAGGCCTTGCGCAGATCCCGGTAGGTCTCCTCCGCCTCCTTGAACCAGATCCTGGCCTGTGCCGGATCCCGCTCGCTTCGCCCCTTCCTGTCCTGCATCAGCCGCTTGCCGGTATCCAGGTTGTCGAGCCGGGTGTTCTTCCAGCGGATGCCGAGCAGGTTGACGTCGTGCAACTCGGCGCAGTGCAGGTTGGCGTCACTGACATCGGCCTTCATCAGGCTACCGCCCTTGATGCGGATGCCGTAGAGGTGGGCGCCCCGCAGGTTGGCGCGATAGAGGTTGCACTGCTCCAGCAGGAATCCCTGGGGGCCCTCTCTGTTCACCAGGTTGAGACCGGCGAGATCGGCGCGGGCCAGTTGCAACCCGTGGCACAGGCCCCCCTGGCGCACATAGTGTTCCAGTGCTGCGGCTGTGTCCGGGGATGAGTGGGAGGCATGGGGGTCGTGCCAGTGGCACAGGTCGTGATCCCCCGCCTCTTCGCTGCAGTGGCGGCCATCTGCCACCAGGTATCGGCACATCGCCATGCTGTCGCCCCTCCTTGCCTGAGTCTGTATCAGCATAGGTGAGGGAGAGGCGCCGCTGGCTAGGCTATCTGGTTAAATTCCTGGCGCAGCTTGCGAAAGCGGTCCTGCTGGGCGGGATTCAGGGGGATGCCCTCCAGCACCTCCAGGGTCTCCTTGCACTCGGCGCCGAATTCCGGGCTCTTGCGGTTCTTCTGCATCAGTTGCAGCAGCACCTGGATCTTGTTGAGGGCGGCGCCGGTATTGGCGGGAGCCCGGCGCAGGGCCTCGCGGAAATGGCCGAGGGCCTGCTCCAGCTCCCCGCTCTGGTAGGCCTTGATACCGAGATCGTTGAGCTGCTGGTAGCGCTGACGGCGCTCCTGCACCGTCTTGTCGTCCCGGGTCACCTGGATGCAGGTGGTGAGCAGCCGGTCTTCATCCTCCGCCAGCAGGGATTGCAGGCTCTCGGCGTACTCGAACTCCCCGAGCTGGTAGAGGGCGAGTATGGTCTCGCCGAGCAGGGCGGTGGGCATGGTCTCGGGCTTGTCCAGCCAGTTCTGGTTGGCGCGATAGAGCATCTTCTTGCCCTTGAGCAGCTCCCCCAGGGCGATCCGCACCCTGGCCTGACAGATCTGCTCGAACACCGGGTAGTTGAACTCCGACATCATCAGGGAATCCCGAATGCGCGACAGGGCCGAGTTCACCTGCTTTTGCAGGTTGGCGATGTGATAGCCGTCGTTGCTGTTGAGGGCGTAGAGAGTCAGGGTCTGGATGTAGGCCCCCAGGTAGTGGGGAGTGCGGTGGATGGAGTTGCGCGACAGATCGATGAGGGAGAGCAACACATCCTTGGCTTGGCCATAGTCGTGGCGCAGCAGGCACACTTCTGCCAGCCGGCGGGAGAGCTGCACCGACTGGGGGGAGATGTCCACCGCCCGGCGCAGCTCCTGCTGGGCCAGCTCCTCCTTGCCAAGGGAGAGCAGGGACTCCGCCAGCCAGAGATGGGCCTCCACCATCAGGGGAGTGTTCTTCAGGGTCGCCTGCAGGTGGCTCACCGCCTCGTCATAGAGCGCCAGACGGTAGCAGGCCTTGCCCAGGGTCAACCTGGCCCAGCTGTTCTCCTGCCCGGCCAGCAGCTGGCGCATCAGGCTGCGTGCCTCCTTGGCCAGGCCGAGCTTGAGCTGGGTATCGGCCTGCAGGCAGCGGCAGAAGTTGGCGAAGCGCGGCACCGCATCGGCCTGTCTGGCGCAGGCCTCGACCAGGGCCGGGAGATCGTTCTGGGTGAGGGCAATGAAGACGCTCTCCAGAGACTGGCGACGGGCGAGGGCGCGTTTCAAGCGAAACGAGAACTGCTCCTGGGAGAAGGGCTTCATCAGGTATTCGTCGGGCTCGGCCTCCAGCGCGCTCAGCACCATGGCGCGGGAGCTGTCGCTGCTGACCATGATCACCACGCTCTGGGGAGGGATCAACTGCTGGTCCCGCAGGCTCTCCAGCAACTGGCGACCGTTCTCGCCCGCCCCCAGCTCGTAGTCCAGCAGATAGATGTCGAAGCTCTCTTTCTGGCAGCGGCGGCGCGCCTCGTCGGCGGAATTGATGTAGGTGATGCGGTTGATGCCGATGTTGATCAGCATCGCCTTCATCATCATCTGAAAGGAACGCTGCTCGTTGACCAGCAGGATGCGCCTGGGTTTGGGCTGGGCTTTCTTCTCTGGTGCGGGATCCGGTGTCTGCATCTGTCTTGCATTGAGGCGCTGCGGGCTGGTGGGAGAAGTGTGCCACCAAAGTCCGCAGGCAGGCAATTGAACATGGGAAGGGGACCCCGTTTTTCCCACCGAGCGCAGAGGTGGGCCGCAATAAAATCATGTCGCTCCCTTGATCTTCGTCAACCGGACGCGAGATGGCAGTGGCGCGGTTCAGCGCGCTTTTTAGACTTGAAGGGAGGCAGATCCCGGCGATCTGCAGCCATCACCCGTACCACAAGGAGGAATCAAATGAGTTTGCTACCGAGCCGAACCAGCCTGTTTGATGACCTGTTCCACGACATGGCCTCCGGCTTCTACATCCGGCCCCTGCACGGGGATCCCCTGCCCAGCCGGATCACGCTGGATCTGAGGGAGAGCGACGGCGGTTACCTGTTGCAGGCCGAGCTGCCCGGGGTGGCCAAGGAGGACATCCAGATAGATGTGCACGGCAAACTGGTGACCCTGAAGGCGGAGATCCGCCAGCACGACAGCCAGAGCAAGGAGGATCGCTCCCTGCGCAGCGAGCGCTACTATGGCAGCGTGTCGCGCACCGTCGAGTTGCCGGTGGAGGTGGCGCCGGACCAGGTCAGCGCCCGCTTCGAGAACGGCATCCTCACCTTGCAACTGCCCAAGCAGGCGGTCACCCCGGCGCCCCATCGCATCCCCATCGAATAGCGCGCTGTCATGAAAAGGCCCCGCATTGCGGGGCCTTTTTGTTCATGGCTGTCTGCGCACCAGGTAGGGGGCAAACGCCGGGGTGTGCTTCGCCGCAAAACCCTGCTCCGTCTTGATGATGAGATAGACCGCCAGCTTGTGCTCGGTGGCAAAGGCCATCGCCTGCTCGGGCCCCATCACCATGAGGGCGGTGTCGAGGGCATCGGCCTCCAGCGCCGTGGGGGTGATGACGCTGGCGGAGACCAGCTTGTGGGTGACGGGCTCGCCAGTGGCGGGATCGATGATGTGGGAGTAGCGCCGGCCATCGAGTTCGTAATAGTTGCGATAGCTGCCGGCGGTGCTCAGGGCCATGCCGTTCGGGGTGACCACGTCCTCGATGGCGCCCGGCCTGTCCGAAGGCTCGACGATGGCCACCCGCCAGGGGTTGCCCTTGTCATTGTGTCCCTTGCTGCGCACGGCGCCCGCCACCTCGACGAGGTAGTTGTGCACTCCCTTGCGCTCGAGCAGCGCGGCGATGTCGTCGGACGCCGCCCCTTCCCCCAGGGTGGAGAGATCCAGATAAAGGTCGGGGATGGCCTTGCCGAGGAGGAAATGGTCCCCTTGCGGCGTCAGGCTGAGCTTGTCGATGCCGACCCGCTCCCGCGCCTTGGCAATCTGCTCTGTGGTGGGCCGCTTGACCGGACGCTTGTCCGGCCCGAAGCCCCACAGGTTGACCAGGGGGCCCACTGTGACGTCCAGCTTGCCCTGGGTGAGGCGCCCCGCATCCATACCCTGCTGAACTATCCTGGCCATGCTGGCCGGTATGACCATGGGGGCCTTGCCTGCGTCCTGATTGAAGCGGGAGATGAGGGAGCCAGGATCATAGGTGGAGATCTCCTGATTGATGCGCGCCAGCAGGGCATCGACCTCCCCCTGCAACGCGGCCTGGCCACCGGGGAAGGGGTCGCTCAGGGTCACCGCATAGTAGGTGCCCATGGTGTTGCCCTGAATGCGGGTCTGGGTCGGAGCCGGCTGACAGGCGGTCAACAGCAGCACCAGGGAGAGCAGCAGGCCGCGGGGGGCCAGGGAGAGGGTCTTCATCTTGCATTCTCGCGGGAGTCATCGACGGGGGAGCAGCTTAGCCAAGGGCGCCGCAATTGACGAGCCCCTGGCGCCGGGCCTGGGTGGAAATAATTAAGCCGCGCTGGGGGTGAAGCCGGCGGATCTGTTCCACAGTTCAATGGACCCGGGAGTGACCTGGCCCGCAGCTTTGAGCAAAAGCCGCTGCCCTCCGGCGACATTTGGGTACAATGAAGATCGATCATGACAGCATCTTTACGCGTCGCCGTGCGATTCGACAGACAAGGGTGCTGCCATTCCTCGTCAATCAAAGGAGAAGATGATGAAAAAGGTGTTAACCCTGCTGCTGCTGAGTTCCCTGGCTGCCCCGGCCCTGGCCGATGAGTGCGCCTTGGTCATCGAAGGCAATGACGCCATGCAGTACAACCTCAAGGAGATGAGCGTACCGGCCACCTGCAAGGAGGTGACTGTCACCCTCAATCACACGGGCAAGCTGCCGGTGGCCAACATGGGTCACAACTGGGTGCTGGCCAACACCGCCGACTATCAGGCCGTCGCCACCGCTGGCATGAGCGCCGGCGCCGATCACGACTACCTGCCCAAGGACGATGCCAGGATACTGGCGCACACCAAGCTGGTGGGGGGCGGCGAGAGCACCAGCGTCACCTTCAAGACCGAGGGGCTGGCTGGCAAGGATCTCACCTTCTTCTGCTCCTTCCCCGGCCACTTCGCCATGATGAAGGGCACCTTCAAGATCGGTTAAGCCGCTTGTTGGGTGGTCATGAAGAAAAAAGCCGGGATATCCCGGCTTTTTTTATGATGCTGATACCTGGTGTCGATCGTGGGGTACAGAGGAGCCAAGCGATTGGATGAATGGTGCGTTTCGTGATCTTGCGAGGGGTGGTTTCGGCGCAGACAGGATAAAATCAGCCGCAAACGGGCCTGTTAGTCCGAATGCCGACTGGACGGATTTAAGTGATGAGAGCAGTAAAATGGGTAGTCGGCTGTTGCCTGATGCTGGTGTGCGCCCTGGCGCTGGCGGCAGAGCCCCCGGTCAAGAAGAGCCGCAACGGCATCTGCCACCCCCAGGGTGGCACCTACTACGGCCGCACCAAGCATTATGTTCCCTACGACAGCATGCAGGCCTGCCTCGACAGCGGGGGCCGTGCACCCAAACGTTGAGCCAGACTCCAGGGCCTGCGCGGGTGTCTCCCTTACCGGGCTTGCAGGGTAAAGAAGGCTAGTGTGGTCTTTTTCCCGCACTCGAAGCGGATGCTCTCCTCCCCCTTGACCACCAGGGTCTCGTTGATGGCCACGGCCTGGCCTGCCACCGTCAGCTGGCCGCTCAGCAGGTGGCAGAGGTAGGTCTTGTCCGCCTCCAGGGTGAGGGTGAGAGTGAAGGGCACATTGAGCACCCGCACGTTGGCGCTGATGCGCGCGGGATCGTAGATGAGCCCCAGATCCGTCACCTCTTTTTTCAGCAGCTCGCAGTGGGTCTCGTCATCCCCGCTGAAGTGGGCCGCCTCGAAGGTGGCATAGGGGTGGCCGTTGAGCACGAAACCGGCCCCGCTGACGGGCAGCAGGATGCGCTGATAACCGGGAAACTTGGAGAAGGGGCCCGCCGCCTTGATGGGGGCCGAGCTCAGCCGGTAGTCAAAGTCGAGCTTCTCCAGGCTCGAACCCGGGGGGGAGACCAGGATCTGGGCCGTGGTGCCCTGCTTGTTTTTCCAGGGCATCTTCAGCTGGTCAGACTCTTTAATCAGGGTGATCACGTTGGCGCCTCGGCGAGGAGTGGGGAGAGTGAGGCCAAGTGATACCATCCCGCAGGCCTACCCACAAGGCGCGGGGGCCTGGGGGCGGGTCGACTGCCCAGAATGTCGCCACTGCGGCCCCTGACCATGACAGGCCCCGGATGAGGTGCTCAAGATGTCGCCGGTCGGCGGGGGGATGGCAGGCCAAACGCCGAGGCTGTGATCCTGACGCTGTTAAACGGGCCCGAGGTCGCTACACTGGCACTTCTGCCCTATGGAGGCCCTATGACCCACAAGATCATTCTGGATACCGATCCCGGTATCGACGACGCCATGGCAATACTCTTTGCCGAGGCCCACCCCGCCATCGACTTGCTCGCCATCACGACGGTGTTTGGCAACGCCACCATAGAGAACGGGACTCGCAACGCCCTCTGGCTCAAGCAGAAATACGGCATGAAGGCAGAGGTGGCCCAGGGCGCCGCCGCGCCGCTGCTGCGCGAGCCCGTGGGGCCTACGACTGTGGTGCACGGTCCGAGCGGGCTGGGTGATGTGGAGGCGGGGGAGGTGACCCTGACCCCGGATCCCCGCCCGGCCTGGCAATACATAGTCGAGACGCTGAAGGCCAACCCCGGCGAGATCACCCTGGTGACCATAGGGCCGCTCACCAACCTGGCGCTGGCGCTCGAGGCCGCCCCCGAGATCACCTCGCTGGTGAAGCAGGTGGTGGTGATGGGGGGCGCCTTTGGCGTCAACGGCCATCGCGGCAACGTGACCCCCTATGCCGAGGCCAACATTCACGACGATCCCGAGGCGGCCGATCGGGTGTTCACCGCCCCCTGGCCCCTGGTGATCATCGGGCTGGACGTGACCCAGCAGAGCTTCTTCAGCAGCGCCTATCTGGATGCGTTGCGGGACGATGCCGGTGAGCCCGGTCGCTTCCTGTGGGCGGTGAGCCGCTTCTACCTGCGCTTCTATTCCGAGCGCATCGGCCTCAATGGCTGCCACGTGCACGATCCGTCCGCCATCGCCTACGTGATCGACCCCGAGCTGTTCACCCTGCGGGAGGGCCCGGTGCGGGTCATCGACCATGGCCCCGCCATAGGCCACACCCTGCAGAAGTTCGACGGCAAGCCCCATCCCCACGATGAGTGGGCGGGCTATCCGGCCCAGCGGGTCGGGGTGGCGGTGCGGGATCAGGCCCTGCTGGCGCTCTATCGCGACACCCTGGTGGCCTGGGGCAAGGATTGCTGACTCGGGGATGGGCAAAACGTGATGTCCGCCCACTCCTCGCCGCCTGTCGCCACATATACTGGCGCACATCGAGGCTGGCAAAGGGAGAGAGAGATGGCCTGGTTGTCGTTGTTGGTGGCAGTCGCCCTGATCGGGTGGTTGATGACCCTGGGGCGCGGCGCCCTGTTCGAGATCCGGCTTGCCCCTGGCAAGGTGCAGGTGAAGCGAGGCTCTGTGCCGCCGCGCTTCCTGGCCCAGGCCAAACAAATCCTGCAGCAGGATCCGGTGCGAGGGCGCATCCTGGGTCAGCGCGATGGCAACGGGGTCAGGCTGGTCTTCTCCCGCTCCATTCCGGAGCCCGTGGCCCAGCGCCTGCGCGACGTCTTTCCTTACGGGGACTATAGAGGCGCGGCCCAGACCCCGGATGGGCGCAATTCTCGCTGACCGTTTTCTCTTGACGCTGTCGTTCACTTCCGGCGCCGGGCACTTTGCCCGGCGTCTGCTTTTTTCCTCAGGCCAGAGAGAGCGCCGCTATCAGCGCGGCCCTTGCAAGGGCTTCATTACCTCGATCAGAAAGTCGATGAAGGCGCGGGTCTGGGGCTTCAAGAAGCGGCCGCCCCTAAACACCGCATGGATCTCGTCATGACGATCCTCGTACGGGGAGGCTTGCCACTCTGACAGCAGGGGTTGCAGGGTGCCGTTGTCCAGCCCCTGCTGCACCATCCAGCTCGACAGCAGCAGTATGCCGGAGCCCGCCTCGGCCGCGCACAGCAGCGGCGTGCCGCCGACCGAGGCGAGGTTGCCCCGCACCGCGACTCTGTGGCGCTGCGCCCCTTGCCGGAAATACCAGTGCTGGCGCTGACGGCCATGGCCGCGGATCAGGCAGTTGTGGTGCGCCAGCTCATCGGGATGGGCGGGCTCGCCATGGCGGGCCAGATAGGCGGGGGAGGCGACCAGCAGGGTCCGGTTGGTGAGCAGGTGGCGGCTATGGAGGCCGCTGTCCACTGGGCGTCCGATGCGCACCGCAACGTCCACGTTTTCGGCGTCGAGATCCACCAGCCGGTTGTCGAGCTCGATCTCGAGCCGCACCCCGGGATAGCGGGCCAGGAAGGCCGGCAGGCGCGGCGCCAGCCAGCTGGTCCCGAAGCTCTCGAACACCGAGACCCGAAGCGGGCCCTCTGGCGCCACCGGCAGGGGTTGCAGGGATTGCACCAGCTGATCCGCCTCCTCCAGCAGGCGCACCGAACGGGCAAGGAAGTACTCCCCCTGCTCGGTCAGCACCAGCTGGCGGGTGCTGCGCTTGAACAGCGGGATCCCCAGCTGTTGCTCCAGCGCATCTATGGTGCGGGTCACCGAGGAGGGGGCCAGGTTGAGGGCGCGGGCGGCCCGGGAGAAGCTCCCCGACTCCACCACCTGAGCCAGGATACGGACGCGATCCAGCATGGGAGTACCTTTGCGGTAAATGCAAAACTGTTGCAGGTTATGGCGGTATTCTATCCATGGATGAAAGCGTGAACAATGTGCTCATCGCCCACCTGAGGGCCTCTTCACGGGAGTATTGCCATGTCAGAACGTATCCAGCTTGCCAGCCAGGTGCCCGCCGCCATCTCGGCCATGATGGGCCTCGAGTCCTATCTCGGCGGGACCGACATTCCGCTGTCGCTCAAGGAGCTCATCAAGCTGCGGGCCTCCATGCTCAACGGCTGCGCCTACTGCATCGAGATGCACGCCGAGGTGGCGATGAAGCATGGGGAGAGCCCCCAGCGCTTGCTGGCGTTGTCCGCCTGGCGCGAATCCCCGTTGTTCGATGAGCGGGAGCGGGCGGTGCTGGCCCTGACCGACGAGGTGACCCTGATCGGCGAGCGAGGGCTCACCGAGGAGAGCTACCAGCAGGCTCTGGCCCTGCTGGGGGAAACCCTGCTGGCCCAGTGCCTGATGCAGGTGGTCACCATCAACGCCTGGAACCGCATCGCAGTGGCGACCCGAATGGAGCATAAACACCCCTGAGGGAGACCCTGTGATGGGACGTTGTCTCAAGCGGGCCTATCTGAGGCCCGTTTTTCATGGTGGGCCCCAGACAGGGCAGCCCCTTCCGTGCTTACGTCTGCCTCGGGAAGTTAATCATACATTCGTTTGATTAATTATTTTTTTATTCCACCTCGGAATATACGCATCCAGATCAAGGAATGGGGAAGGCGCCTGTGCATCGAAAGAGGTCTGAATGGCTCTTTTTCACCCTGTTTCTCCCTCAGAAAATAAGGGCAATAAGCCGATTTGATTAATTGGTGAGCGATTTTGGCGGGGAGATAAATTAACGGGAGATGAATCGAAGGTCTGTGAATTTAATAAATTGGTCGCTGTCAAGGGATTAACATCTGATACCTCTTTTCACCACCCTTGGAACATTTTTGGGATTAATTTTTCATGTTGTTCACATGCCGGTCTGATGCAATAAAATGCGGCATTTTTATTATACCAATAAGCCTTGAAACGATGAGGACATTGCATGAGACCTTTTGAAGTAAAGAGGGGCTTGGGCGCTTTGCTGTTGATGGCAACCGCTGGCTTGCTGAGTGGCTGCGACATGGCTCTGATGAGCCCCAAGGGGCAGGTTGGTCTGGAGCAGAAGTCACTGATATTGACCGCACTCGGGTTGATGTTAATCGTGGTGATTCCTGTGATTATTATGACGGTGGCATTTGCTCGTAAATACAGAGCATCCAATACCACTGCCAAATACACCCCGGATTGGTCTCACTCCAACAAGATTGAAGCGGTCGTCTGGACCGTGCCCATCATTATTGTTGCCATCCTGGCAGTGATTACCTGGAAAACTTCCCACTCCCTCGATCCCTACAAGCCGTTGGAATCTGACGTCAAGCCGATCCAGGTCGATGTCATCTCCCTCGACTGGAAGTGGTTGTTCGTCTATCCGGAGCTGGGGATCGCCTCGGTCAACGAGCTGGCCTTCCCGGTCAACACCCCGATCAACTTCCGGGTGACCTCAGACACAGTGATGAACTCCTTCTTCATCCCCCAGCTGGGCGGTCAGATCTACGCCATGGCCGGGATGCAGACCAAGCTGCACCTAATTGCCAACGAGGCGGGTCAGTACAAGGGGATCTCCGGCAGTTACAGCGGCGCCGGTTTCTCCGGCATGAAGTTCAAGGCGATTGCCACCCAGGACCAGGCCGGTTTCGATGCCTGGGTCGCCAAGGTGAAACAGTCTCCCAAGATGCTGAGCACCATGGGTGAGTTCGATGCCCTGGCCAAGAAGAGCGAAAACCACCCGGTTGAGTACTTCGCCAGCGCCGATCCCAAGCTGTTCGTCAATGTGATCAACAAGTTCATGGGTGGCATGTCCCATGGCGGCCATGAGTCTGCAAAAGACGGCGCCATGGATCACGAGGCCATGAAGCATGACGCTGCAAAAGAGGGCGCCATGGATCACGAGACCATGAACCATGAGTCTGCAAAAGAAGGCGCCATGGATCACGAGACTATGAAGCATGACGCTGCAAAAGAGGGCGCCATGGACCACAAGGCCATGAACCATGACGCTGCAAAAGAAGGGAGCATGGACCACGCGGCCATGAGTCATGACGAGCATGCCGGACACATGGCCACGTCTATGGCTGACAAGAGTGTGAAAGCAGGATCCGAGGAATAATCGATGTTTGGAAAATTGACACTCGAGGCTATTCCGTACCATGAACCCATCATCATGGTCACGATAGCCGGTATCATCTTGGGTGGGCTGGCGATTGCCGGTCTCATCACTTATTACGGCAAGTGGCAATATCTGTGGAAAGAGTGGCTCACCTCGGTGGACCACAAGCGCCTCGGTATCATGTATCTCATCTTAGGCATGGTCATGCTGCTGCGCGGCTTCGCCGATGCGGTCATGATGCGTGGTCAGCAGGTCATGGCCTCCGCCGGTAGCGAAGGCTACCTGAACGCGCACCACTACGATCAGATCTTCACCGCCCACGGCGTCATCATGATCTTCTTCGTGGCCATGCCGCTGGTGATCGGTCTGATGAACATAGTGGTGCCGCTGCAGATCGGTGCCCGTGACGTCGCCTTCCCCTTCTTGAACAACCTGAGCTTCTGGTTTACCGCCGCGGCCGTGGTGCTGATCAACGTCTCCCTCGGGGTCGGTGAATTCGCCCAGACCGGCTGGCTGGCCTATCCGCCCTTGTCGGGGCTGGAGTTCAGCCCGGGGGTAGGGGTCGATTACTGGATCTGGAGTCTTCAGATTTCCGGTCTCGGGACCCTGCTGACCGGTGTCAACTTCTTTGCCACCATCATCCGGATGCGTGCCCCCGGCATGACCATGATGCGTCTGCCGGTGTTCACCTGGACCGCCCTGTGCGCCAACATCCTGATCATCGCCTCCTTCCCGATCCTGACCGTCACCATCGCCCTGCTCACCGCAGACCGCTACCTGGGTACCCATTTCTTTACCAATGACATGGGTGGCAACATGATGATGTACATCAACCTGATCTGGGCCTGGGGTCACCCCGAGGTGTATATCCTGGTGCTGCCGGTGTTCGGGATCTTCTCCGAAGTGGTGGCGACCTTCTGCAAGAAGAAGTTGTTCGGCTACACCTCCCTGGTGTGGGCGACCGTGGCCATCACAGTGCTCTCCTTCGTGGTCTGGCTGCACCACTTCTTCACCATGGGGTCCGGTGCCAACGTGAATGCCTTCTTCGGCATCACCACCATGATCATCTCCATCCCGACCGGGGTGAAGATCTTCAACTGGCTGTTCACCATGTACCGCGGTCGCATCGAGTTCACCTCGCCCATGCTGTGGACCGTCGGCTTCATCATCACCTTCACCGTGGGTGGCATGACAGGGGTACTGCTCTCGGTGCCGGCTGCCAACTTCGTGCTGCACAACAGCCTGTTCCTGATCGCCCACTTCCACAACGTCATCATCGGCGGCGTGGTGTTCGGTTGCTTCGCAGGTATCACCTACTGGTTCCCGAAGGCGTTCGGCTTCAAGCTGGATGACGTCTGGGGCAAGCGTGCCTTCTGGTTCTGGATCACCGGCTTCTTCGTGGCCTTCATGCCGCTCTACGTGCTGGGCTTCATGGGCATGACCCGTCGTGTCAGCCAGAACATCGATCCCGAGTTCCACGGCTGGCTGGTGGTTGCCGCCTGCGGCGCCGGCCTCATCGCCCTCGGCGTCTTGTGCCAGCTGATCCAGGTCGTGGTCAGTATCCGTGACCGTGAGAAGAACCGTGACTGGACTGGCGATCCCTGGGGTGGCCGTACCCTGGAGTGGGCCACCTCCTCTCCGCCCCCCTTCTACAACTTCGCCATCGAGCCCAAGGTGAAGGGTCTGGACGCCTTCTGGGAAGCGAAAGAGGACGGCAGCGCCTATCGCCAGCCGGCCAAGTACGCCCCCATCCACATGCCGAAGAACTCCGGTGCCGGTGTCATCATCGCCGCCTTCAGCGTGGTGTTTGGCTTTGCCATGATCTGGCACATCTGGTGGATGGCCATCGCCGGCTTCGTCGGCATGATCGCCACCTGGATCATCCACAGCTTCAACGACGATGTGGACTACTACGTACAGGTTGACGAGATCGAGCGCATCGAAGGTCAGCATTTCGACAATATCAACAAGGTGGCTTAACTCCATGGCGACTGACGTTCTACATCACTCTCACGGTGCCCATGAGGATGGGCACCATGATGCCGGTGCCACCAAGGTGTTCGGCTTCTGGATCTACCTGATGAGCGACTGCATCCTGTTTGCGACCCTGTTCGCAACCTATGCAGTCCTGGTCAACGGCACCGCCGGCGGCCCCACCGGCAAGGACATCTTCGAACTGCCGTTCGTGTTCGCCGAAACCATGCTGCTGCTGCTGAGCTCCATCACCTTCGGGTTCGGCATGCTGGCCATGAACAAGAACAAGGTCTCCGCGGTCAACACCTGGCTGCTGGTCACCTTCATTCTTGGCGCCGGCTTCATCGCCATGGAGATCTACGAGTTCCATCATCTGATCGTCAATGATGCGGGCCCGGATCGCAGCGGCTTCCTGTCCGCCTTCTTCACCCTGGTTGGTACCCACGGTATCCACGTGACCAGCGGCCTTATCTGGATCATCGTGATGATGGTACTGATCAGCAAGAAGGGGCTGACCGAGCGCAACCGCACGCGCTTGATGTGCCTGAGTCTGTTCTGGCACTTCCTGGACGTGGTGTGGATCTGCGTCTTCACCGTGGTTTATCTGATGGGGGTCATGTAAATGAGTCATTCTGTTGACAATCACGGCGCCAGCCACGGCAGCGTCAAGTCCTACATGACCGGCTTCGTGCTGTCACTCATCCTGACCGCGATCCCGTTCTGGATGGTGATGGACGGCTCCGCCTCCCATGCCATGGTGCTCGGCACAGTGGTGGCCATGGCGGTGGTGCAGATCTTCGTGCACCTGATCTACTTCCTGCACATGAACACCTCCTCCGAGGAGCGCTGGAACCTGGTGGCACTGGTCTTTACCGTGCTCATCATCGCCATCGTGGTCGTGGGTTCCCTGTGGATCATGTACAACCTCAACATCAACATGATGGTTCACTGAGCGGCTTGATGTGATGATGAAGCAATACCTGCAAGTGACCAAGCCGGGCATCATCTTCGGTAACCTCATCTCGGTTATCGGCGGCTTCCTGCTGGCCTCGAAGGGGAGCCTGGATGTGCCCCTGTTCATCCTGACCATGGCGGGGGTGTCACTGGTGGTCGCCTCCGGTTGTGTGTTCAACAACTACATCGACCGGGACATCGACTGCATCATGGAGCGCACCAAGAACCGCGCCCTGGTGAGGGGGCTCATCGCCCCCGGTGTGTCGCTCTGGTATGCGAGCGCGCTGGGCGTTGCGGGCATTGCACTGCTCTACTTTGCGGCCAATCCGTTGGCCGCCTTGCTGGCGGTGCTGGGCTTCCTGGTCTATGTGGGGGTCTACAGCCTCTACATGAAGCGTCACTCTGTCTATGGCACCCTGGTCGGCAGCCTCTCCGGCGCCGCGCCACCGGTTATCGGCTACTGCGCGGTGAGCGGCCAGTTCGACTCGGGGGCGCTTATCCTGCTGGCGATCTTCAGCCTGTGGCAGATGCCGCACTCCTATGCGATTGCCATCTTCCGCTTCAAGGATTACCAGGCCGCCAACATCCCTGTATTGCCGGTGGTGAAGGGGATTTCTGTGGCCAAGCACCACATCACCCTCTACATACTGGCGTTCATGGTGCCGACCCTGATGCTGTTCCTCGGCGGCTACGCCGGTTACAAGTACCTGATAGTCGCCACCGCGGTGAGCGTCTGGTGGCTGGGGATGGCGCTGTCTGGCTACAAGGCGGCGGTGGATGACTCCCTCTGGGCCCGCAAGTTGTTCATGTTCTCCATCGTCACCATTACCTGCCTCAGCGTGATGATGTCGGTGGACTTCCAGCCGGACGCAACTCCCGTGCTGGTGAGCATGCTGCCTTGAGTCACTGTGATATGACGCAGGAAAATCAATAGAATCCAGAGCCGGGAACCTTCCCGGCTCTGTTATTATGTGGCCCGCCCCACGGGGCGCATTGTCGGCTTTTTCGGGTGTGGCGTGCCTTGTCATCCGCCCCTTTGTGTCTCCTCTCTCTGACCTATCGAGGCCATCATGAATGATTTCACCATGACGAGGGGCGAGCGCCGCGCGACCTGGGCGCTCGGCTCCGTCTTCTCGTTGCGCATGCTCGGCATGTTCATGGTCCTGCCGGTGCTGACCACCTACGGCATGTCCCTGGCGGGCGCCTCGGAGGCGCTCATCGGTCTGGCCATCGGCATCTACGGCATGACCCAGGCCCTGTTCCAGATCCCCTTCGGGCTGCTCTCCGATCGCATCGGCCGCAAGCCCCTTATCGTCGGCGGCCTGCTGATGTTTGCGGCAGGCAGCGTCATCGCCGCCCTGAGCGACTCCATCTGGGGGGTCATCGTCGGGCGCGCCCTGCAGGGGAGCGGCGCCATCTCCGCCGCCGTCATGGCACTCCTGTCTGATCTCACCCGGGAGCAGAACCGCACCAAGGCCATGGCCTTCATCGGGGTGAGCTTTGGCATCACCTTCGCCATCGCCATGGTGACAGGCCCCCTGATCACCCAGGCGGTGGGGTTATCCGGCCTCTTCTGGCTCATCGCCCTGCTGGCGCTGGCGGCCATCGCCATGGTGATCTGGGTGGTGCCGACCCCGGCTGCCCACCTGCAAAATCGCGAGTCCGCCATGGTGCGCGGCGGTTTTCGCACCGTGCTCACCAATGGGCGTCTGCTCAAGCTCAACCTCGGCATCCTCTGCGTCCACACCCTGCTGATGTCGAGCTTCGTGGCGCTGCCGCCCCTGCTCGAACAAGCAGGCCTGGCCCGGGAGCACCAGTGGCAGGCCTATCTGGCCACCATGCTGATCGCCTTCGTGAGCGTGGTGCCCTTCATCATCTATGCCGAGAAACACCGCCAGATGAAGCGGGTGTTCCAGGCCTGCGTGCTGGTGATGCTGGTTGCCGAGCTGGTGCTGTGGCAGGCAGGCCTGCAGCTCTGGGGGCTGCTGCTGGGGCTGCAACTCTTCTTCGTCGGCTTCAACGTGATGGAGGCGCTGCTGCCGTCTCTTATCAGCAAGGAGTCGCCCCCGGGTTACAAGGGCACCGCCATGGGGGTCTACTCCACCAGCCAGTTCCTCGGGGTCGCCATCGGCGGCAGCCTGGGGGGGCTGCTCTACAGCCTGGGGGGCGGCCCCCTGGTGTTTGGCGGCTGCGCCGTCCTGGCACTGCTCTGGTTTGGCGTCAGCCTCACCATGGCCGAGCCTCCCTACGTCAGCAGCCTGCGCATAGTGCTGCCGGAAGGGGTGGCCGCGAGTCCGGCCCTGGAGCAGAAGATCCGCGCCTGCGACGGGGTGAGCGACGTGCTGCTGGTGCCTGAGGAGCACTCCCTCTACGTGAAGGTGGACAGTAAGCGCCTGACCCGCAGCGATCTGGAGCGGCTGGTGGCCCTCTGAGGGCAGCCAGGGGCGCGGCTGCTATGCTGAGATCCTCAATCACAGGAGGAAAGGCTCATGTCATATGTGGACGGATTCGTGATCGCCGTGCCCACGGTCAACAAGCAGGCCCTGATCGACCATGCGGGGCTGTTTGACCCCATCTTTCTCGAATATGGGGCCACCCGGGTGCTGGAGTGCTGGGGGGATGACGTGCCCCACGGCAAGCAGACCGACTTTTACCGCGCGGTGGCGGCCAAGGAGGACGAAAGCGTGGTCTTCTCCTGGGTGGAGTGGCCGAGCAAGGCGGTACGGGATGAGGCCATGACCAAAATGATGAAGGATCCCAGGATGGATCCGGCCAGCCCCATGCACCAGACCATGCCCTTCGATGGCGCCCGGATGATCTTCGGGGGCTTCACCACAGTGCTGGAGCTCAAGGGCTGATACCCGCCAGAGCCAAAAGCCCGACTGGTCTTTGAGGGCTTCACCATTGTGGCTGGAGCTCAAGGGCTGATACCCCGCCAGCGACGCCCAGGCCCGTCAGATGATGAAAAAGCCCGCCATTCGGCGGGCTTTTTGCTGGGCGTTATCTCATGGTCGCTGTCCATGGTGGCAGTTCAGCCCGGACGCCAGAAGGGCTTGTCCCCGAGGATGGTGGCCCTGTGCATCACCCGGCGCGCCGGCAGGTAGTCGGCATTGGCATAGTGCTGGGTCACCCTGTTGTCCCAGATGGCGATGTCGTTCTCCTGCCAGCGCCAGCGCACCTGAAACTCGGGGCGGCGAATGTGCTCGAACAGGAAGCCCAGCAGCGCCTCGCTCTCCTTGGAGGGCAGCCCAGGTAGCCGGGTGGTGAAGCCCTCGTTGACGAACAGCGCCTGCCTGCCGCTCACTGGATGGGTGCGGATCACCGGGTGGCGCAGGGGCGGGTGACGGGCCACGGCAGCCTGCCAGCGCTGTCGCTCGGCCTCGCTGCCGTCGTGGCGGTGAGCCGGGAATGACTTGGTGAAGTCATGCTCCGCCTCCAGCCCAGCCAGCAGCTTTTGCAGGGGAGGGGAGAGCGCCGCCAGCGCCGCTATGCCGCTGGCCCAGAGGGTGTCTCCCCCCGTGGGGGGCAGCTGCTTGGCCGCCAGTATGGCCAGCGCCGGGGGGGTCTCGATAAAGGTCACGTCGGTGTGCCAGTTGTCGTTGTCCGGCGGATTGCCGTCGTGGGTGTCGAGCACGATGATCTCCTCGGCCTCCTCGGTGTGGGGATAGACGGGATGGATGTGCAAGTCCCCGAAGCGGTTGGCCAGCGCCCGCTGCTGGCGGGGGCTGATGGGCTGGTTGCGCAGGAACAGCACCTGGTATTTGAGCAGGGCGCGGTGGATCTGCTCGAACTGCCCCTGAGTCAGGGGATCGCCGAGGTCTATCCCGGCGATCTCGGCGCCGATATGGGGGCCGAGGGGGGTGATGGTCAGCTTGTCGTTCATTGTTCTTCTCCATGCCAGGGGGTCAGCCTGCGCTGTAGGGCTCTCAAGCCCAGTTCCAATAGGAAGGCGATGTGAAGGATCACCATGGGAGCGGTCAGCTTGTGGTTCATTGTCCTTCTCCATGCCAGGGGGTCAGCCTGCGCTGTAGGGCTCTCAAGCCCAGTTCCAATACGAAGGCGATGTGAAGGATTACCATGGGAGCGGTCAGCTTGTGGTTCATTGTCCTTCTCCATGCCAGGGGGTCAGCCTGCGCTGTAGGGCTCTCAAGCCCAGTTCCAATAGGAAGGCGATCAGAGCGATCACCAGAATGCCTGCCAGCACCACGTCGGTGGCGAGAAACTCGCCGGCAGATTGCACCATGAAGCCCACCCCGCGGGTGGCGGCGATGAGTTCGGCCGCCACCAGGGTGGACCAGCCCACCCCGAGGCCGATGCGCAGCCCGGTCAGTATGTCCGGCAGGGCGCCGGGCAGTATCACGTGCCACAGCACCTGCATCCGGGATGCCCCCAGCGCCTGGGCCGCCCGCACTCGCACCGCTTTGGCGCTCTGCACCCCCGCCAGGGTCGCCATGGCCACGGGGGCGAAGATGGCCAGATAGATGAGCAGCACCTTGGAGGTCTCGCCGATGCCGAACCAGATCACCATCAGGGGCAGGTAGGCCAGCGGCGGCACCGGGCGGTAGAGCTCGATCAGCGGATCCAGCATGCCCCGCACCGTGGGGCTGAGCCCCATGGCGATGCCGGCCGCGATGCCAAAGAAGGCCGCCGCCACCAGGGCGATGAGGATGCGACCCAGGCTGGCCCCCAGGTGTTGCCACAGGGTGGCGTCCATGAAGCCCTGCGGCCCGGCTATGGTAAGGAGCTGTGCCAGCACCCGCTGTGGGGGCGGCAGGAACAGGGGATCGACCCAGCCGAGCCGGGCCACCAGCCACCAGAGGGCCAGCAGGGCGATCAGGGTGGCGAGGCTCAGGGTCAGCCGGCGCGGCAGCGGCCAGCGCAGGGTGCGCCTGCCGGCGCCCAGCTGTCGGGTGAGGGCGATGCTCATGCGAAGGCCTCCCGCTCTGCGAACACCCGGCCGAGCACGTATTCACGGCGCTCGATAAAGGCCGGATCGGATTTGATGCTGCGACAGGGTTCCCCGGCGACGAAGCGGCGGCCGAACTCCAGGGTCAACCGCTCCATCACCCGGCCGGGGGAGGGGGAGAGCAGCACCAGCTCGGTGGCCAGAAACACCGCCTCCTCGATGTCGTGGGTGATCAGCAGCACCTGGCGCCTCTCCTCGTGCCACAGGCGCAGCAGCAGGGTCTGCATCTGCTCCCGGGTAAAGGCATCCAGGGCGCCGAAGGGCTCGTCCAGAAGGAGCAGTTGTGGCCGGGTGGCCAGGGCCCGGGCGATGCCGACCCGCTGGCGCTGGCCGCCGGAGAGCTGCCAGATGGCGCGCTCCCCCGACCCTTCCAGCCCCACCTTGCGCAGCAGCGCCAGGGCCTGGTCATCGCGCTCGGCGCGGGGCACCCCGGCCAGTGCCAGGCCGAGGGCCACGTTCTCCCGCACATTGCGCCAGGGGAGCAAGCCCTCACTCTGGAACACCACGCCGCGCTCGGCGCCGGGGCCGGTGACCTGCTTGCCCGCCAGGCTTATCTGGCCGTGGTGGCAGGGCTCGAAGCCCGCCACCAGGTTGAGCAGCGTGGTCTTGCCGGAGCCCGAGGGGCCGAGCACCACCATCAACTCCCCCTCGGGGAGGGAGAGGTTGATGTTGTCGAGCACCCGCCTTCCGGCGTACTCGGCGGACAGATGAGAGAGCTGCAGCATGGTCGTCTCCTCGATGCTTACTGGGCCACGGACTTCACGAAGCGATCGGTCACGAACTGGCGGTAGTCCGAGGCGGCGTTAGGCACCTTGCCCTGGCTCTCGAGGAAGCGGGCCGTGTCGATGATGGTCTGGTTGACCAGGCTGCTGAGCTCGGCGCTCTGGGCCTTCGCATCGAGGTAGGTGTTGCCCTTGACCAGGCCGGGCACCTCGGCCGCGGGAACGCCGCTCAAGGCCGAGAGCTTGCTGAGGTTGTCAGGCTGGGTCAGCCAGTGATCCGGGTTGGCGATATAGTCCCGCTGGGCGGCCAGGGTGCTGTTGACGAAGGCCTGCACCACCTCGGGGTGGGCCTTGGCAAAGTCCTTGCGCACCACCCACACATCCAGGGTCGGTGCCCCCCATTCGCCCACCCGGGCCGAGTCGGTCAGCACCTTGCCCTCCTTGGTCAGCTGGTTGAGGGCCGGGGCCCAGACGTAGGCGCCGTCGATGTCGCCCCGCTGCCAGGCGGCGATGATGGCCGGGGGTTGCAGGTTCACTATCTGCAGCTCGGCGGGGTCGACGCCCCAGTGCTTGAGGGCCGCCAGCAGGCTGTAGTGGGTGGTGGAGGTGTAGGGCACGGCGATGCGTTTGCCCACCAGATCTTCGGGTTTTGCGAGCCCCTTCTTCACCACCAGCGCCTCGGACTCCCCGAGCTTGGAGGCGAGCAGGAACACCTCTATGGGCAGGTTCTGGCTGGCCGCCACCGCCAGGGGGCTGGAGCCGATGTTGCCTATCTGCACATCGCCGGAGGCGAGGGCCCGCACCACGCTGGCGCCACTGTCAAACTTGCGCCAATCCACGGTGGCGCCACTCTCCCTGGCGAAGGTGCCGTCGGCCTGGGCTACCTTGGCGGGCTCTGCCGAGGTCTGGTAGGCGACGGTAACCTCGAGCGCCTGGGCCGATTGCAGGGTCAGCGCCAGTGCCGCAAACCAGAGGGAAATTCCTTTTCCTTTCATGATGTCGTTCCTTGAATGACGGGGTGGAAACCGCATCTTTCCCCGAATGGCGCGGGGAATGAAGGAACGAGAAGGCAGCTGTCATGAGTTATGGTTCTTAGAAAAAGAACGGTAAATCAATGAGGTAATTCACATATGCCGGCTTGTGCCTAGCTTGTGCGAAAAAGAGGGGATGCACTGCCAGAAGGGGGGACAGCCAGAGAGGGAGGAGAGGGGGGCATGAAGGAAGGGCGGCCCAGAGGAGGGCCGCCAGGGCATGGGGCTGGTCTAGCGCTCCAGCAGCGGGGCCGAGCGGTAACTCCAGAGGCCATAGGTGCGCAGGGCGTCGCGGTAGATGCCGAGCAGCTCCTCCGGGCTCGCCTTGGCCAGGGCCGAGAGGGGCTTGTCCGGGTAGGCGACGCTGTCGATGCGGATATTGGCCGGGCCGCTCTGCCAGCAGGCGATTTCCAGCAGGGTCTGGCCCCGACGCACGTGGCTCGCCGAGCTCACCAGGGTGGCGTACTCAATCTCGTGGCGGGCGAGGGCATAGCCGCTGTAGAGGGCGTTCTCCACCGTGCTGGTGGCGTAGTTCTCCTCGATGATGCGGGAGCGGTCTATGCCCTTCTTCGCCAGCCAGTCCGCCATCAGCTTGCCCTCGGTCTGGCGGTTCTGGGGCACGCCGCCGGTGAGGATGATGAGGGCCGCCGGGTTGGCCTGGGCCAGGGCGCGGGTGGTCTCGAGGCGCCCCAGCAGGATCTCGTGCATGGAGCCATCTGGGTTGAGGGCATAGCCCAGGGTGACGATGGCCTGTCGCCCCTTCTTCTCGCCCCGCCCCTGGCGCTCCTTGAGGGGGGTGGCAACCACCCGGTCGACGGTATCGAACAGCCGCTGCAGATCGGCGGCCCGACCGGCATTGAGCTCGCCGACCCGCTTGACGTAGCCATCGGATTTGGCCTGGTTGCCCTTGAAGCGCTGCCAGGTAGCCAGATAGGTGTTGAGATCCAGATCGTCAGGCGCCGTGCTGAGGGCCTGCTCGAACAGGGCGATGGCTCTGTCCACGTTGCCGTTGTAGATCTGGGCGTTGGCCGCTGAAATGAGCAGATCGGTGCGGTAGGGTTCGAGCTGGTGGGCCTGCAGCAGGAGCTCGGTGACCTGCTC
This sequence comes from Aeromonas rivipollensis, assembly GCF_037811135.1. Classification (NCBI taxonomy): domain Bacteria; kingdom Pseudomonadati; phylum Pseudomonadota; class Gammaproteobacteria; order Aeromonadales; family Aeromonadaceae; genus Aeromonas; species Aeromonas rivipollensis. The sequence goes on from NZ_CP149130.1 coordinate 1,504,833, forward strand.
CATGTTGCTCGGCATCTTGGCGGTGAAACCCGCATCTGAGACCCGGGCGGGGGAGTGGAAGATGCGGGCGGCATCCGCCAGCAGCTGATCCACCACCTGGCGTTTGCTGATGTACTGGTCGTAATTTTGCTCCTTTTGCAGGGAGCGCACCGGGGCGGCCCAGGCATCGGAGGCGGTGACCACCGGCAGCGCCAGCAGGCTGGCCAGGGTCAGGGCAATCGCAGTTTTCTTCATCATGGCGTTCCACCTAGGGGGAGGGGCGCTATGCCATGGCATGCTCCCCTGGAGCCTTTTTCAATTAAAACAGGCGCTTGGTAATTGCCTACTCTACTCCTTTCCCGATGAAAAAAACGTGAACCGCTTCGGTTATCCCGGTCACCCCCTAGCGCAGGCCCAGACGCTCGTGGAGAAACCCCAGCCAGGCCTCCACCTTGGCAGGCAGGTGACGGCGCTTCGGATAGAGGCACCAGATGCCGTGCTCGGGCAGGGCGTGGTCTGGCAGCAGGGGCACCAGCCGACCGGTGGCGAGATCCCGCTCCACGATAAAGTCCGGCATATTGCCTATGCCGAGCCCCGCCAGCAGCGCCGTGTGGATGGCGTCGCTGTTGTTGACCTCGAAGTTGCCGCGCGGGGTGATGGCCACCTCCCCCTCGGGGCCTTGCAGCCGCCACTGGGTGCCGCCGCGAAACAGGGAGTAGAAGAGGCAGTTGTGGCGCTCGAGATCCGCCGGGGTGCGGGGCGTGCCGGCCCGCGCCAGGTAGGCGGGGGCGGCGCACAATGTGCTGTGACAGGGGGCGAGGCGGCGGGCGACCAGGCTCGAATCTTCCAGCTCGCCGATGCGCACCGCCACGTCGAACCCCTCGGCCACCAGATCCTGTAGGGCGTCGCTCATCTCCAGCTGCAACTGCACCTCGGGATAGAGGGCGAGAAATTCGGGGATAAGGGGGGCTATGTGGCGCCGACCATAGACCATGGGCACCGTCACCCGCAGCAGGCCGCGCGGCGCCGATAGCAGGGCGCCGATGGCATCTTCCCCTTCGCTTGCCAGGCGCACCGCATGGCGCACCGTCTCGAAGTAGCGCTCCCCCGCCTCGGTCAGGGCGAGGGAGCGGGTGGTGCGGTAGATAAGCTGGCAACCGAGGGTTTGCTCGAGCTGGCTCACCTTCTTGCTTAGCACCGACTTGCTGAGGCCGAGCTGGCGGGCTGCGCCGGAGAAAGTGCCCGCCTCCACCACGGCGACGAAGGCGGGGAGCAGGGCGAAGGCATCCTGGTTCATGTTGTTCTCAATGTGGAAACAATGTTGTTCCACGAGGGTAGATTATCCCCATATCGAAAACAATTTATCCTGCTCCTCAGTTCAACCAAGGAGTGACCCCATGATCCCCCCGCTTATCGACCGCCGCCCCGGACGCCTCGCCCTCGGCCAGACACTTGGCCAGACCATCGGCACCCTGGCCGCCTTCGCCGCCGGCCTGTTGCTGGCGTTGATGATCGCCCAGAACGGCGCCCTGGCCCGCGCCACCGACCCCTGGCTCGGGAGCTGGCTGGCCCACGGGGTCGGCACCCTGGTTGCCGCGCTCCTGTGGTATCTCGCCCCCCGATCTCCGACGCCGGAGGCCGCCCCGCCCTGGGCCTGGCTCGGCGGCCTGCCGGGGGCGCTCACCGTGGTGCTGGCGGCCCTCTGCCTAAACTCGCCCCTCGGCATGGCGGGCACCCTGGCCCTGCTGCTGCTCGGCCAGCTGCTGTTTGGTGCCCTGTGCGATGGCTTCGGCTGGCTCGGGCTGGCCCGCCGCGGCCCCTCGGGGAAGGACGCGCTCGCCGCCCTGCTGGTGCTGGCCGGCGCCCTGCTCATCGTACTTTGCGAGGAGACACACCATGACCATATTGATCCTGCTGGGACTGCTCGCCGCCTTGCTGGTGATGGCCGGCGCCCTGCTTATCGTGCTGCATTAGGAGATACACCATGACCATATTGATCCTGTTGGGACTACTGAACGGCGTGGCGGTGAGCCTGTCGCGCACCCTCAATGGCCGCCTCGCCAGCGCCCGGGGCGCCATGACGGCCTCCCTCGCCAACCACCTGCTTGGCTTTGGGCTGCTCGGTGCCCTGCTCATCCTCAAGGGGGCGCCCTGGGAGCGGCTCGCCGGGCTCGATCCCTGGCTGCTGCTCGGCGGCGTGCTGGGGGCGCTGTTCGTGGCCATCAGCAGCTGGGCCATAGGCCGGGTCGGCGCCCTGGCCTGCGCCCTGCTGATCGTCGCGGGCCAGCTGGCGGGGGGCGCGCTGCTCGATGCCCTGGCCGGACGGCTGGCCGCGAGCGATCTGCTCGGCATCCTGCTGGTGCTGGCGGGCGCCGCACTGCAACGCTGGCAGGGCGGCAAGCCGCGCTCCTGAGGATGAGCGGCGATGGCGTGGCGACACCCGCAGTGTTAGGTGACAAGAGTGCCGCCCTTGCCTGGACGGAAAATGCCGCACGCCAGCCAGATCAAGGCCTAGGTGGAAGGGAAAAGGCGAAAGAAAGTGAGGAGGAAGGTAAAGGAAGGCAAAGGAGAACAAAGAAAGAGAGCCCTCCTATAAGCCAGGCCCAAAACGCAGAACACCGGCGCTAGGCCGGTGCTCTGAAATAACAGGGTCTCGCCCCTGCTCGGGGCGTCGCGGCCATACGCCGCTTAGGCGTAGAAGGCCTCGACGGTGCCCTTGACGGTGATCAGCATGGGGTTGCCGTAGCGATCCTTGGCCTTGGGGGAAGGGATCTTCACCCAGCCTTCGCTGATGCAGTACTCCTCGACATTGGTGCGCTCCTTGCCGTTGAGGCGAATGCCGATCTCGTGCTCGAAGCACTTCGCCACGTGGTGCGGGCTACGCGGGTTGGCCGCCAGACGGTCGGGCAGTGCAGGTTTGTTGTCGCTCATTTTATAGACCTGAGTGTGATAAAAAGTGGGTCATTGTAGGCAATGCCCGCCACGGGCTCAAGGCTGGGCTGCGTCCCATGGGGGTGGACAAGGCCCGGCTACAGTTGCAGCTCGGGCAACAGCGTCGCCTGCTCCTGAAAATGGTGGCAACGGCGCTCAACGTCGTCTCGGTAGCGTGCCAGATAAGCCAGCTCGGCGGGATTGTCTGTCTCAACCATGGCGATAGCGGCATCCAGATGGTGAAGGATGTCGTTGGCCACCTTGTGCAAGATCTGTTGCAACAGGCGTTTGGGCAGCTCACACGCCTCGGCCATCTCCAGCAACTGCCATGCGTTGACCGCCTCGGGAGCAAACTCGTCGCCGATGGCCATGGCCAAATGCTGGTTGAACTCGGGGTAAAGCCCCACATTGACCAGATCGTACCAGGGGGTGGGCATCAGCCCGGCTTTTGATACGAAGAAGCTGTAGTTCTTGCCGTGGGCATCGTGATTGTTGACGCAGAGGTTGAAGAGCAGCCATTGCAGCATGTCCAGTCTGGCCTGCGCCGGATTGACACAGAGGACGCTGAGACTGAACAGCAGTGGCAGGCTCACCCCTTCCCGAATATGGGCCACGTCCCGCCCGTCACCGAAGTTGCGTTCATATTTTCGGGCGACGGGAAACCCCAGCCCCTGACAGGCATCGATCATATGGCGACGGCGCACCCTCAAGCCATCCTCATCGAGGCGCCGATCGAACCGTTCCACCAGCAAACCTCGGTGGGACTTATCGCCTTGGCCGACCCTGTGCAGTTCGACCTGTGCCACCGGCATGCCCAGCAGTGCGGCCAGTCGCATGGTCACAAACTCATTGATCACCAGATGAGGGTGATGCTCGAACTTGAGGAGGTGGGTGGAACAGAGCTCGCCCTCGCCAAATCCCAGCGTCCCCTCGAGTCGCAGCAGGTTGAGCTTGGCCTGCACGCCCGCAACCGACAGGCGGGGGCGACCATCCCAGACTTCCAGCGGCCAGATCTCGGGCTGATCGAGGCGCAGCAACAGCTCTTCCGGGGTGATGGGGCGAAAATGGGTGGGGACGTCGGGCTCTGCCGGCAGGGTAAAGGTGACAGCCCCGGAGACATCGCGACCTATGCCGTGGATCAGAGCAAAGAGATTGCTGCGCGAAACGGAGAGCGCCTCAATCAGGTGCTCCAGCCCGCGATTTTCTGGCAGCAAGTTGCCCAGATATGCCCGGACTTGGGCGCTGCTGGCCGAGCCATCCAACGCCAGCGGCGGGGAGAGCGGGAATCCGCGCGCCTGCCACTCAGGTGTATAGCCGAGCTGAAACGCATCCCGGCTGGAGTCATATTCGAGATGGCCGATCAGCTGATTACCCAGCCGAAGTTCCAGCCGATGGTGCTCAGAACCACTCATCATCACCGACCTCTGGTTGGCTATTGCCGCTCGCTACCTGTGAGCCCATTTCCTGCACCAGTTGCAAGCGCAGCCCCAGCGCCTTCATCACCTGCAACAGGGTCGAGAGGTAGACATCCCCCCCTTTTTCAATCTTGATCAGGGTCTTCTTGGAGATGCCGCACAGTGAGGCCGTCACCTCCTGGGTCATCCTAGCTGCCTTGCGTCTCTCGCGGATCGCCAGCCCCAGCGAGGCGGGATCCAGTTCTTTCGGGCCGGTTTGCAACGATGCGTCTGCCATCATGATCACGAAAAAAAGTGTAGGTTGTTACACCTTAACCCATGGTAAGAGAAAACAGCAATCAAAAGTGTACGATAGTGCACTTTTTATGGTCCTGGTGCTGGTTGTGAGATTAAAGTGTAGAGGAGTTCACTTTTCAGGGCGGAAAAGTTGGTGAGGGATGGTCTGGGGGATGGCCGAGGGGCTGGGAGGATGCCGCTTGCAGAGCAGCATTGCACTTCACTTCACCGAGCGATGGCCTAAATTTCCTTTCGCTGAACCAGAGTGATAATTTTGGTTTCAGTGAAAAAACGGCTTATGGGGATGCGCAATGTTTTTCCAAACATATTACCGATTAGATCCGTGGAGATTTGAGCCGCCGCTAAAGGATTTTGGGGCAATCCAATTCGATGATCCTAAGCAGATGTTTTCGCTGTTCATGCGTTACATACATGTGTTCAGCGAGGATGAAGAACCGCAAGTGCTTGTACAAACAATTCATCGCAAGGATGACATTCCGGATTCGGTACGCGTCGTGTTTACCGGAGAGGCAGAAATCGATTGGAGTCTTGGAGGAGAGAATCAGAACGGGTTTACAAACTTGCCTGACGACTATCGCGATTTCATAGTTGCGTTGCACGGGAGTATGGACCGCATGGCGTCTGAAATATTCAATGTGGTTCGTTGGCGCATGGGAATCGTCGGTGGACCATTGGGACTTCAGAGCGAATGGTCATCTATGAGATGGCACGATGACAGCAAGGGCGAGAAGATTATCGACGAGCATGGGTTCTTGAACCGTCAAATGATCGCCGGAGTATTCACTCTCCATATGCCAGAAGTGCAGGACGCCGATTTCGATGAGGAGTGTCGAGCGAATGTCGAAACCCTAATTCAGTTTCAATCCAAGCAACCGTTGTATCACGATCTTTTTCGTGAAGCATGGCAGAATCAACGGGACAATCCTCGAAGTGCACTTGTAATGGGGATTGCCGCAGCAGAGACCGGATTCAAGACAACTATGACGGACTTGAATCCGTCAGTGACTTGGATTGTCGAGAACTTACAGTCTCCGCCACTAGATCTGATGTTGCGCAACTACATGGCGCAACTGCCCGCAAGGAATCAGATTAACGGTGAAGTTCGTCGACCACCTAAAAAGGTAATTTCCGTGATCAAGAAGGGTATCGAATTGCGGAACAAGCTAGTGCACGGGCGTGAAGAAACAGTAACAACCGAAGATGTACGCGAAATGCTCGAAGCCGTTCGCGACTTGCTGTACATGCTGGATTATTACCGAGGACATGGTTGGGCCATGGAGAGACTGAGTCCTGAAGTAGCTGCAAATCTCCAGGAGCAGTAGCGCTCGTTGGCGACAGAACAAGGAAATAGAAAAGGGAGCCTGTCAGGCTCCCTTTTACGTGGTTATGCGAACTGGCATATCAGGGACACAAACAGCTGACCCGATATTCAACCTTATCGATTGGTCGCGGCCTTCATCCCTTCCACAAATTCCTTCAGACGAGTGAGCATATGCTCCGGGTTCTTGTGGTGGGTCTCGATGATCTTCACCACGGCGGAGCCGGAGATGGCACCGGCGGCGCCGGCCTTGATGGCTTCACGTACCTGGGCCGGTTCGCTGATGCCAAAGCCGAGCAGGGCGGGGGGGGCATTGAACTTGCGCAGGGTATTGATGAGGCCATCCACAGGCATGCCGGCCTTGGTCTCGGCGCCAGTCACGCCGGCGCGGCTCACCAGGTAGGTGTAACCGCTGCCGAGTTCGGCCACGGCTTTCAGGGTCTCGGTGTCACCGTTGGGCGGGGCGATAAAGATGCTGTCGATGCCGAACCTGTCGGCCGCCGCCTTGTAGGGGGCGCACATCTGCACCGGCACGTCGGCCACCAGCACCGAGTCCACGCCCGCCTGCTGGCACTTCTCATAGAAGCCGTCGATATGGCGCACATAGACGAGATTCGCGTAGACCAGCAGGCCGATGGGCAGCTGCGGGTACTTGGCGCGGATGCGGCCAAGCAGGCCGAAGCAGTCGTCCGGGGTGGTGTGGCTGGCAAAGGCGCGCAGGGCCGCCCCCTGAATGGTGGGGCCGTCTGCCACCGGATCGGAGAAGGGAATGCCCAATTCGAGGGCGTCGGCGCCCCCCTCGACCAGGGCATCGACGATGGCCAGGGAGAGTTCGGGGGTGGGGTCACCCAGCATCACGAAGGGCACAAAGGCGCCCTGATTGGCCTTGTCCAGACGGGAGAAGAGTTGTGCGTAGCGATTCATGACAAGGTTCCTTCTTTTTCAAAGATGTCGGCAACGGTGAAGATGTCTTTGTCGCCACGGCCGGAGAGGTTGACGATGAGCACCTGCTCTTTTTCAGGTTCGCTGCGGGCCATCTTGAGGGCATGGGCCAGGGCGTGGGAGGACTCCAGCGCCGGTATGATGCCTTCGGATTTGGCCAGCTCCTGGAAGGCGTCCAGCGCCTCCTTGTCGGTCACCGAGGGGTACTCGGCGCGGCCGATGGCGGCCAGGTGGGCGTGCTGGGGGCCGACGGAGGGGAAGTCGAGCCCCGCCGAGACGGAGTAGGACTCCTGGATCTGGCCCTGGTTGTCCTGCATCAGGTAGGAGTGCATGCCAAAGAAGACCCCCTTGCTGCCGTGACCGAGCGGTGCACCGTGCTCGCCGCTCTCTATGCCGTGACCACCGGGCTCGACCCCGATAAGGCGCACTTCCTTGTTGTCAATGAAGTCAGCAAACATGCCGATGGCGTTGGATCCGCCGCCGACGCAGGCGATCACGGCGTCGGGCAAGCGCTCTTCTTTTTCGAAGCACTGTGCCTTGGCCTCCTCGCCGATCATCTTCTGGAACTCCCGCACGATAGTGGGGAAGGGGTGGGGGCCGGCGGCGGTGCCGAGCAGGTAGTGGGCGCTGTCGTAATTGGCAGCCCAGTCGCGCAGCGCCTCGTTGCAGGCATCTTTCAGGGTGGATGAGCCGGAGTGCACCGGTATCACTGTGGCCCCCATCAACTTCATGCGAAACACGTTCGGCTTCTGGCGCTCGCAATCCTTGGCACCCATGTAGACCCGGCACTTGAGGCCGAGCAGGGCGCAGGCCAGGGCGGTGGCCACACCGTGCTGACCGGCGCCGGTCTCGGCGATGATCTCGCTCTTGCCCATGCGCTTGGCGAGCAGGGCCTGACCCAGCACCTGGTTGGTCTTGTGAGCGCCGCCGTGCAGCAGATCTTCACGCTTGAGGTAAAGGCGGGTCTTGGTCCCCTTGGTCAGATTGCGGGTCAGGGTCAAGGGGGTCGGGCGACCGGCATACTCGGTGAGCAGCTCCTGAAATTCGGCAACGAAGGCCGGGTCATCCTTGGCATCGACGAAGGCCTTCTCCAGCTGGAGCAGGGCGGGGATCAGGATCTGGGGCACATACATGCCACCAAATTCACCAAAAAACGGATTGAGCAGGGTCATGGTTATCTTCCTTTACATTCTGCAATTGAGATCAGGTATGAGCCTTGGCGGGCTGAGGCGTATGGCTGGGGCACATACATGTCATCGACGAAATTCACCGAAAAACGGGTTGAGCAGAGTCATAGATTATTCCTTGTGCTTATAGGCAAATGCAGTTCATTAATTTGGTGCATGTTCAGAGGGCGCGCAGGGCACTCCTACAGTTGGCGCAGGGCGCCAAAGGCCACCGCCAGCTTGTGCGCATCCTTCTGGCCCGGGGCACTCTCCACCCCGGAGTTGAAATCAAGGCCGAGGCAACCCACCTGGGCGGCCTGCAGGGCGTTGTCGGGATTGAGCCCTCCCGCCAGCATCAGGCGAGATTTATCCAGGCCCGTCAGCATGGCCCAGTCGAACGCCTGACCGGTGCCGCCGCTCTGGCTGCCGACTTTCGTATCCAGCAGCAGACGATCCGCCGGGAAGTCGAGGGCGGGCAGCGGCTCGCCGCTTTCCTTGCCAAGAGAGACGCCCACCGCCTTCCAGATCTGGCAAGCGGCAGGCAGCAGAGCGCGCAGGCTTTCGATATAGGCGGCGTCCTCATCCCCGTGCAGTTGCACAGCGGCGAGGTTCAGGGCCTCCACCGTCTTGGCGATGGTCTGGGGCTGGGCATTGCGAAACACCCCCACATAGGAGAGCTGCGCGCCCGCCATCACGGCGCGGGCGGCGGGGATGTCCACATAACGCGGGCTTTTGGAAACAAAGATAAGGCCGCCAAACACCGCACCCTCCTGATGGGCGGCGGCGGCATCCTCGGGGCGGGTGAGGCCGCACACCTTGTTCTGGCCCAGGACAAGCTTGCGTACCGCCGCCTCCAGATCCGGCTCGCTCATCAGGGAGGAGCCCACCAGGAAGCCCTTGGCATGGGCGCGCAGATCCGCCACCTGGGCGCGGTGGTTGATGCCGGACTCGCTGATCACCACCCGATCGCTCGGAATATCTTTGGCCAGCTGCTTGGTGCGGGCGAGATCCACGCTGAGATCCCGCAGATCCCGGTTGTTGATGCCAATCACGGGGGCGCCGAGGGCCAGGGCGCGATCCCGCTCCTCTGCGTTGCTCACCTCGGTCAGCACCCCGAGGCCCAGCTCCTTGGCAACCTCGAACAGGGCGCGATAGCCCTCGTCGGTGAGCACCGAGAGCATCAGCAGTATGGCGTCCGCCTGATAGTGGCGGGCCAGATAGACCTGATAGGGGTCAATCATGAAGTCCTTGCACAGCACCGGCTGCTTGACCCGGGCGCGTACCCTGGGCAGGAAGGCGAAATCCCCCTGGAAGAACTGCTCGTCGGTCAGCACAGAGATGGCGGTGGCGTAGTTGCCATAGATGTCGGCGATGGCCTCGGGGCTGAAGTCGTCGCGGATCAAGCCCTTGGAGGGAGAGGCCTTCTTGCATTCGAGAATGAAGCGGGTGGAGCCTGCGCGCAGCTCTCCCTCGAAGTCCCGATCGCTTGGCACCAGGGCGCCCTGGAAGCTTTCCAGGGGCTGGGCCAGCTTGCGGGCCGCGACCCACTCCTGCTTGGCGGCCACTATCTTGCCGAGAATGGTCTGGTTGATGGAGGCCCGATTCAGGAAGGCATCGGGGGAGGAGAGGGGGTCGAGCATCTCGATATCCTTGCTAAGAGTGGTACTGCCTTGTTGGCTGCCGTGAGTAGTGACTGACATCATGCCTCCTGATGGCTCAGGGTGGCGAGTGCCTGGGCGAGCAGGCGGGTTTCACCGCTTGCAAGCTTGGCCAGCACCTGCGCGGCCGCCTGCTTGAAGTCCGGGGCCTTGCCCGCCATCACCAGCAGCGGCGCCACGTTGGCGGCGATGGCGGCGTTGTGGGCCGCTGTGCCTTCGCCCGCCAGTATGGCGTCCGTGATGGCGCGGTTCTCCTCCGGCTCCCCCCCTTGGATGGCGCTGACCGGGTAGGTCTCGAGGCCAAAGTCTGCCGGGGTGAGCAGGTACTCGCGAATTTCGCCGTCACGGATCTCGGCCACCTGGGTCGGACCGTGAATGGCCACTTCGTCAAGCCCCGCGCCGTGTACCACCATACCGGTTTTCAGCCCCAGTGCCAGCAGGGTTTCGGCGATGGGACGCACCAGCTCGGGGGCATAGACCCCCATCAGCTGGTAGCTGGGGCGGGCCGGATTGATAAGCGGCCCCAGCACGTTGAACAAGGTGCGGGTCTTGAGGGCCTGGCGCACCGGCATGGCGTGGCGCACCCCGGCGTGGTACTGGGGGGCGAACAGGAAGCAGATGCCGAGCTCATCGAGACAACGGCGGGCCTGCTCCGGGCTCATGTCGAGCTTGATCCCCATCTTGTCCAGCAGATCGCTGGAACCTGACTTGCTCGAGACCGAGCGGTTGCCGTGCTTGGCCACCTTGAGGCCGCAGGCGGCGGCCACCAGGGCCGAGGTGGTGGAGACGTTGATGGTGTTGAGGCCATCGCCACCGGTGCCGACTATGTCGCAGAACCCATAGTCCGGGCGCGGGAAGGGACGGGCCTCCGCCAGCAGCGCCTCGGCGGCGCCGGCGATCTCCTCCGGGGTCTCCCCCTTGATCTTGAGAGCCGTCAACAAGCTTGCGAGGACGATGGGATCCACTTCGCCACGGACCACCTGACCGAAGGCGTCGCGGGCGGCGTCGCGGGTGAGAGACTGCCCCTGATAGAGGGTGTTGAGATGATGATGCATGGGGTCTCCTTACCGCACGTGGCTTTCTGGACGGGTGATGTGGGCGAGGGCCTGGGTCAGCAGGCGTGCCCCTTCCGAGGTCATGATGGATTCCGGGTGGAACTGGAATCCCAGCACCCGCTCGTCCCGTTGCTCGATGGCCATGGGCATGCCCTGATAGTGGGCAATCACAGTCAGCTCTTCCGGTACATAGGTCGCCACCAGGGAGTGGTAGCGGGCCACCGGCAGCGGGCTTTGCAGCCCCGCGAAGGCGCCGTGACCGTTGTGCTCAATCAGCGAGCGTTTGCCGTGGACTATCTCGCCCGCCGCCCCGACGGTGCCGCCGTAGGCTTCGCACAGGGCCTGATGACCGAGGCAGATGCCGAGGATGGGCACCCGGCCGCGGGCCAGCTTGATGAGATCGATGAGGCAACCGGCCTCATGGGGGGCGCCCGGTCCCGGGGAGAGCACCAGCACCGCATCGCCGTCACAGGCTTCTATCTCCTGCATGATACGGGTCGCCGGCAGGCTGTTGCGGTAGATGCGCACCGGATAGCCCAGGGTGCGGAACTGGTCCACCAGGTTGTAGGTAAAAGAGTCGAAGTTATCGAGCAGGAAGATGTTAGTCATGGGACTGCTCCTTCGAAGTGCAGAACTGATCGGCCGGGGCGCTGTAGGTAAAAGAGTCGAAGTTATCGAGCAGGAAGATATTAGTCATGGCTCACGTCCTTATGTTGCTCCTGCTGGGCGCTCAGGGCTTGCAGGGAGGTGCCATGGCTGGCGGCGATGGCGGCCAGCACGGCGGCCGCCTTGGCGCGGGTCTCGTCCGCTTCGGCCTGGGGCTTGGAGTCATAGACCACGCCGGCACCGGCCTGGACATGGGCCAGACCCGCTTTCACGAAGGCGGAGCGGATGACGATGCAGGTGTCCATCTCCCCCGCGCCGTTGAGGTAGCCCACGGCGCCGCCGTAGCTACCGCGGCGCTTGCCTTCCACCATGCGGATAAGCTCGCTGGCCCGCAGCTTGGGGGCGCCGGTGAGGGTGCCCATGTTCATGCAGGCCTGATAGGCGTGCAGGGCATCGAGATCCGAGCGCAGGCGGCCCACCACCCGGGAGACCAGGTGCATCACGTGGCTGTAGCGATCCACTTTCAGCAGATCCTTCACGTAGCGGGTGCCGGGCTCGGAGATGCGGGCGATGTCGTTGCGACCCAGATCCACCAGCATCAGGTGCTCGGCCACCTCTTTCTCGTCCTGGCGCAGTTCGAGCTCGATGCGGCCGTCCAGATCCAGATTGATGCTGCCATCGGGGTTGAGGCCACGGCGGCGGGTACCGGCGATGGGGTACATCTCCACCTGGCGGCTGGCGGCGCAGAACTTGACAGCGCTCTCCGGGGAGGCGCCAAACAGGGTGAAGCCCTCATCCTGCACATAGAACATGTAGGGGCTGGGGTTGGTCTGCTTGAGGCGGCGATAGGCGGCCAGCGGGTCGGGGCAGGGCAGGGAGAAGCTGCGGGACGGCACCACCTGGAAGATGTCGCCGCGGCGGATGAAGCCCTTGAGCTTCTCCACTTCGGCGCAGAACTGCTTGTCGCTCTTGTCGATATGGAGGTTGCCGGTGAGGGGCTTGGCGCCCTGCGCCACCGGTTGCGGCTGCTGGCAGGCCTGCTTGAAGGCCTCGAGGCGCGCGGTCAGCTGTGCGTAACGCTCATCGAGCCGGCTCTCGTCCTGCTCGCCGCCAAAGAGGCAGGCCAGCAGCGCCGTGCTCTGCTTGATGTGATCGATGGTGATCAGGGTCTCGGCCACATAGAAGCAGTAGTCGGGGCAGTCGTTGCTCCCTTCCGGCACCTGTGGCAAGTCTTCAAAGGAGGCGATGAGGTCGTAGGCGAAGCTGCCTCCCATGAAGAGGGCCTCTTTACCCTGCTGGCACTCAAGCTCCCGTTGCAGGGTGCGCAGCACGTCCAGCACGCTGCTGCCCTTGAGGCGGCTGTCTTCGTCAAGGGTGCGATCGGAGGCCGGGAAGTCGAGCTGCAGCTCGTCCGCCCCCCGGGTCTGGGTGACGACGGCGGGTAGGCGCTGCTCGAGCAGACGCTGCAACTGGACGCCGTTGCTGGTGAGGGCGCGGACCCGCACAGTGCGGCCACGGCACTCGATGCGCAGGCAGGCATCCACCAGCAGCAGGCTCTGGGTGCCGGCCTTGGAGTCTATCTCCACCGATTCCAGCAGCAGGTTGTTGGGGCTGTCCTGGCAGAGCCGGGTGTAGAGCGCCAGGGGATCTGTCACATAAGGGGCATTGAGCCTGATGGTATCGAATTCGCCCAGGGGTAACCGGGTCTTGTTGCCTGTCATAATGCCTTCCCTTGCATGTGTTGTGTGTAACCGATGGTCATGGCGTTTCTCTCGAATTGGGATTGGGTTTTCGTCACGTCAGCGAGTTCGCCATCGCCATGTCAGTGCACTTGTCTGAATTGTCGGTTTCATCACAGGTCCATTTGCCGGATAATAAAAAAGCCCGCTGGGGTCAGCGGGCTTTTTCTTTGGGTTCTTAATTTGCTGTCAGATTACAGGTACAGCAACGACCACACGCCCGCATGTCAGGGAGTGTGCCACCACCAGATGGTCAGGATGGAAGTCGTTTGCATGATAGAGTCCTGTAAAAAGATGTTTGCAATGAAGTGCCTACAGAAAACGATAAAGCCGCGGCCAAGTCAAGTCGCTTTTTTGCCTTCTTTTTCCCAAGCAGGCCCCCTGATGAGAGCGAAACAAGCCGATGAGATTCGATCTTCACTGTCATACCACGGCCTCGGATGGCGTGCTGAGCCCCGCCGATCTGGTGCGCCGCGCCGCCGAGAAAGGGGTGGAAGTGTTAGCGGTCACTGACCACGATACCCTTGACGGGCTTGATGAAGTCCGCGCAACGATCAAAGCTGAGCAGTTGCCGCTGCGACTGGTGAGCGGGGTCGAGATCTCCACCGGTTGGGAGCACCACGAGATCCACATAGTGGCGCTCGGGGTGGATGAAAAAAATCCGCAGCTGGTCACCTTCCTGGCCGGTCAGCGGGCCCGTCGCGAGGCGCGTGCCCTGGAAATAGGGCGTCGTCTGGAGAAGTGCCAGATCCTGGGCACCTATGAAGAGGCCAAGGCCCTGGCCGGTGACGCCGCCGTGACCCGCGCCCATTTTGCCCGGGTGCTGGTGGCGCGCGGGGTGGCCGACAACATGCAAAAGGTATTCAAGAAGTACCTGAGCCGGGGCAACAAGGGCTATGTGCCCGCCGAGTGGCCGGAGATGGGCGAGGCCATCACCGCCATTCACGCCGCGGGCGGGTTGGCGGTGCTGGCCCACCCCAGCCGCTACGATCTCACCGCCAAGTGGATCAAGCGGCTGCTGGTCGCCTTCAAGGCGGCCGGTGGCGATGCCATGGAGGTCTCCCTGCCCCAGCAGAGCCCCCAGGAGCGGGCCAACCTCGGCCAGTGGGCCAAGGAGCACGACCTCTATATCTCGGTGGGATCGGATTTTCATTTCCCCTCCAACTGGACCGAGCTGGGCCGCCATCTGTGGCTGCCCAAGGAGGGCATGCCACTCTGGCTCGGCCACCCCGATCACTTCGGGCTCAGCCAGGAGCAGCATGCCAGCCTGTTGGCCAGCCGCTGACAGGAGGAGGCCGATCCGGCCGGATCGCGTCTTTGGTACGGGCGAGTCTGTGCCAAACAGGTTAAGGTAGTGTCATGGGCCAGGCGGCCCGTGACCATGAAGCGGGCACCCGGTGTGCCCCTATCGCGAGAAGAGCATATGAGTCAGCATTTTTACGTACATCCGGACAATCCCCAGGTTCGCCTCATCGGTCAGGCGGTGCAGATATTGCAAAGCGGTGGCGTCATCGTCTATCCCACCGACTCCGGCTACGCCCTGGGCTGCCAGATGGGCAACAAGGACGCGCTTGAGCGCATCTGCCGCATCCGCCGCATCGAGCCGAACCACGACTTCACCCTGGTGTGCCGGGATCTCTCGGAGATCTCCACTTACGCCAAGGTGGACAACACCGCCTTCCGGCTGGTGAAGAACAACACCCCCGGGCCCTACACCTTCATCTTCAAGGCCACCAAGGAGGTGCCGCGCCGCCTCATGAACGAGAAGAAGAAGACCATCGGCATCCGGGTGCCCGCCAACAACATCGCCCTGGCCCTGCTGGAGGCCCTGGGTGAGCCGCTGCTCTCCACCACCCTGATCCTGCCGGGCTCCGAGATGGCGGAGTTCGATCCCGAAGAGATCGCCGACAAGCTCGGCAAGCAGCTGGATCTGGTGGTCAACGGCGGCTATCTGGGCGAGCAGCCCACCACTGTGGTGGACTTCTCCGACGACGAGCCCGTGCTGCGCCGTCGCGGTGCCGGGGATCCGACGCCGTTTGAGTGATACTGCCGAGCCCGTACCCGAGGCGATGATCGCGCCGGGTACGACGGGGGAGGGGTTGCTTCCCCCGCCTATGGCCCCCTCGCCCATCGCCAAAGTGCTGGGGCAGCCCTACCATGAGCTGCCCCAGGATCTGTTTATTCCGCCCGATGCGCTCGAGGTGTTCCTCGACACCTTCGAGGGGCCGCTGGATCTGCTGCTCTACCTCATCCGCCGTCAGCAGTTGGACATCCTGAACCTGCCTATCCTGCAGATCACCGCCCAGTACATGGAGTACGTGGAGCTGATGCAGGGGCTCAATCTGGAGCTGGCGGCGGAATACCTGCTGATGGCAGCCTGGCTCGCGGAGA
This sequence comes from Aeromonas rivipollensis, assembly GCF_037811135.1. NCBI lineage: Bacteria > Pseudomonadati > Pseudomonadota > Gammaproteobacteria > Aeromonadales > Aeromonadaceae > Aeromonas > Aeromonas rivipollensis. Next base: position 1,520,330 of record NZ_CP149130.1, read on the forward strand.
TAAAATCCCGTCTGCTGCTACCCAAGGCCCCGGAGCTGGAGGACGAGGAGGAGGGGGAAGATCCCCGCGTCACCCTCATTCGCCGGCTGCAGGAGTACGAGCGCTACAAGCTGGGCGCGGAGCGGGTCAACGCCTTGCCGAGGCTGGAGCGGGAGATCTTCATCGCCACCGCCCTGCCACCGGATTTTGGCGCCTTGAAGCCGCTGGCCCCCGATGTTTCGCTGGTTGAGCTCGCCCTTTACATGCAAAGTGTGGTAAAACGCGCGACTCATTTTGAACATCACCAGATCCGCCGCGAGCAGATCCCGACCCGGGTGCGCATGGCGGAGATCCTCGCCATGCTCTCCCTGGGCCAGACCCTGCGGCTGGAGCAGGTGCTGCGGGCCGAAGAGGGACGCATGGGGGTGCTGGTGACGTTTCTGGCCCTGCTGGAGTTGTGCAAGGAGCAGCTGATCTGGATCCTGCAGGCCGAGCCGCTGGGGCCGATCCATTTTGCATTGGCGAGCCAGGGGGAAGGGGGAGAGCATGAGCAGGTACACTGAGTGGCGGTTCGCCCCAGGCAGTCCGGACGGGGAGGGCAACCGTGGCGCTGCCCACTGAACGACTCAAGACCCTGATTCAGGGAGGGGTGCGTAATGGCGCTTCCTGCTGAACGTTTAAAAACCCTGATCGAGGCGGCGCTGTTCGTGGCCGGTCGTCCGCTCAATGTCAGCGAGCTGAAAAGCAGCGTGCTGGCGGATTATCCGGTGACCAGCCGCTATGTGCAGCTGCTGCTGGCGGAGCTCAGGCAGGACTACAGCGAGCGGGGGGTGGAGCTCAAGGAGGTTGCCTCCGGCTGGCGCTTCCAGGCCCGCCAGGAGTATGCCGAGGAGCTGTCGCGTCTGTGGAGCGAACGGGCGCCCCGATATTCCCGTGCCGTGTTGGAAACCCTGACCCTGATTGCCTATCGTCAGCCCATCACCCGGGCCGAGATAGAAGCCATCCGCGGGGTGGCGGTATCGAGCCAGATCATCAATACCCTGAAAGAGCGCGGCTGGGTGCGCAGCATAGGTCACAAGGAGGTGGTGGGTCGCCCCGAGCTGCTCGCCACCACCCGAGAATTTCTGGACTATTTCAATCTGCAGAGTCTGGAGCAGCTCCCCGAGCTGGATCCCGAACTGCACTCCCCCTTGCCGGTCATGCTGGGCGAGGGGAGCGACGGTCAATAAGCGGCAGGCCGTCTTGAGAATGAACGTGGTGGCGATGCCCAGAGGGCGCGTCACAGGAGTCAATGTTGTCCGCTATGTCAGCGGGCAGCGATCAACAATCAGGTAAACCCGATGAGTGAAAAACTGCAAAAAGTATTGGCCCGCGCGGGTCAAGGCTCCCGTCGTGAGATGGAGGCCCTGATCACCGCAGGTCGGGTCAGCGTGGATGGCAAGGTCGCCATGCTGGGGGATCGCGTCGAAGTGAACGCCGTGATCCGGGTGGATGGTCACCAGGTCAAGACCCGTGCGGCGGAAGAGCAGATCTGCCGCGTGCTGGCGTATCACAAGCCCGAAGGGGAGATGTGTACCCGTCACGATCCGGAAGGCCGTCCCACCGTGTTTGATCGTCTGCCCAAGATGGACGGGGCCCGCTGGATTGCGGTCGGCCGCCTCGACGTCAACACCTCTGGTCTGTTGCTGTTCACCACCGACGGTGAGCTGGCCAACCGGCTGATGCACCCGAGCCACGAAGTGGAGCGGGAATACGCGGTGCGCGTCTTTGGCGAGATCACCGAAGCCATGCTGCAGCGCCTGCGCAAGGGGGTGCAGCTGGAAGACGGCATGGCCAAGTTCAACAAGATCAAGCCGGCCGGCGGTGAAGGGCTGAACCAGTGGTTCAACGTCACCCTGACCGAGGGGCGCAACCGTGAAGTGCGCCGCCTGTGGGAATCCCAGGAAGTGCAGGTGAGCCGCCTGATGCGCATCCGCTACGGCGACGTCACCCTGGATCGCGGTATCCCCCGCGGTGGCTGGCAGGAGCTGAAACTGCCCGAGGTGAACTACCTGCGCGGCCTGGTCAACCTGCCCAACGAGACCGAGTCCAAGGTCGACCTGCAGCAGGATGGCAAGAGCACCCGCCACAAGCAGGCCGCCCAGATCCGTCGCGCCGTCAAGCGCCACAAGGATATGCAGGGCAAGGAGCCGCGCGCTCGCAGCACCACTGCCCGTCGCAAGCCGCAAGCCTCGACCCGCAACTCCGGCACCGGCAGCAAGTAAGCCGATGCCTGTGGCATGAGGTAGTCGGCCCGGGCAAGGCAAAAGCCCGCACCCTCTGGTGCGGGCTTTTTGTTTGTGGCGATTCTCCTCTCCCTTTTGAAGGAGGAGGTCGGAAAAGGGTGGCTGCGGGAGAATGAGCGTCAGCAAGGTTGCCCTGGCGGGGCGGGCTTGTTAGCCTTTCCCGCACTGAATACAGGAGATAAGAATGAGCAAGGTACTGGATGAGCTGCTGGCACTGCTGGCGCTGGAGAAGATCGAGGAGGGCCTGTTTCGGGGCCAGAGCCAGGATCTCGGGTTGCGATCCGTGTTTGGCGGGCAGGTAATGGGGCAGGCCTTGTCAGCCGCCAAGCAGACGGTGGCCGTGGATCGCCAGGTCCACAGCTTCCACTCCTACTTCCTGCGTCCGGGCGATGCCAACAAGCCCATCGTCTATGACGTGGAGAACATCCGCGACGGTCAGACCGTCTCCACCCGTCGGGTCAAGGCTATCCAGGGCGGCAAGCCCATCTTCTACCTCAATGCCTCCTTCCAGGTAGAGGCCGAAGGTTTCGAGCATCAGGCCCAGATGCCCGCCGGCATCACGCCCCCCGAGCAGCTCAAGAGCGAGCTGGAGCTGGTGCGCCCCTACGAGCAGATGATCCCGGCCGCCCTGAGGGACAAGATCCTGTGCGAGAAGCCGCTCGAGATCCGCCCCGTGACCCTGGTCGACCCCATTCGCCCGGACGTGCACGAACCCCTGCGCTACACCTGGTTCAAGGCCAACGGCCCGGTGCCGGACGATCAGCGGGTGCATAACTACCTGCTGGCCTATGCCTCCGACTTCCACTTCCTGTTTGCCGCCCTGCAGCCCCACGGGGTGTCGTACTGGGAGCCGGACATGCAGGTGGCAACCATCGATCACTCCATGTGGTTCCACCGGGAGTTCCGGCTGGATGACTGGCTGCTCTACGTGGTGGACAGCCCGAGTGCCAGCGGCGGCCGTGGCCTGGTGCGCGGCCAGTTCTTCACCCGTGACGGCGTGCTGGTAGCCAGCACCATGCAGGAAGGGGTGATCCGCCGCCGGGGCTGAACCTGCCTTCATCACGGTGCATCAACAAAAACGGGAGCCGATGGCTCCCGTTTTTTATTGCGGCGCAGGCCCTCAGGCGGCGTCACGCTCCGGGGCAGCCAGGGTCTCTTCGCCCTGGGCGAAGCGATCGGCCCAGAGGGCGATGACGCCGTCACCCGTGACGTTGCAGGCGGTGCCGAAGCTGTCCTGGGCCAGGTAGAGGGCGATCATCAGGGCGATGGAGGCTTCACCGAAGCCCAGCATGGAGGTGAGCAGGCCCAGCGCCGACATGACGCCGCCGCCGGGGGCGCCCGGCGCCGCAATCATGATGACGCCGAGCATCATGATGAAGGGCAGCATGGTGCCATAGCCCGGGATGGCCAGGTGCTCGGAGAGGAACATCACAGCGGTGGCGCAGGTCACCAGCGTGATGGTGGAGCCACAGAGGTGAATGGTGGCGCACAGGGGCACGGTGAAGTTGGCGATGCCGTCGCTCACGCCGTTGTTCTTGCTGGCCTGCAGGGCCACCGGGATGGTGGCGGCGCTGGACATGGTGCCAAGGGCGGTGAAGTAGGCGGGCAGCATGTTCTTGATGAGCATGGCGGGGGAGCGGCCCAGCGCCAGCCCGGTGCCGATGAAGAGCACGGAGAGCCAGAGCCAGTGCATGACGATGGCCATCACCAGCACCACGCCGAAGGTCTTGAGGGTGGCGAAGACGGTGCCTTCCACCGTCATCTCGACGAAGACGCCGGCGATGTAGAAGGGCAGCAGCGGGATAATCACGCGAGCCAGCAGACGGTCGATGATGTCACGGCCCTGATCGGCGACCCGGCGCAGGTCGGTGGCCTGGGTGGCGCTGATGCCGATGCCGAACACGAAGGCGGCGGCCAGGGCCGACATCACCCCGAACAGCGGCGGTATCTCCAGATTGACGTAGGAGGCGAGCTTGACGGCGGCTTGCGCCGTGGGCTCGGCGGCCGTGGTCAGCTGCGGGATCAGCTGGCTCGCCACCGTGAAGGCGAACAGGCCAGCCAGTATGGTGGAGCAGTAGGAGAGGGCCACCGTCTTGCCCAGCAGCTTGCCGGAGTTCTTCGGCAGGCTGGCGATGCCGCTCATGATGAAGAACAGGATGATGAGCGGAATGGTGAAGGTGATCAGCTGACCTATCACTGTCTTGGCCGTGAACAGCACCCGTGCGACCCATTCCGGGGCGTAGAGGCCGAGCAGGAGACCGGCGAGGATGCCGGCAATCAGATTGAGGACGAGTTTCATGGGGGAATCCAGGTGTTGGTGTCTGTTTTGTTATTTAATCTTGATTTTAATGCCGCTTTTTAACACAAATGCCGCATCTTGTCTGCCATCAACTGGTTAACTCAGAGTTAAATATTGTTATCTGGATGCTGAATCACGTCGGGCACCCTGTCTGGATCGACGGCCGCGATATTGATTAATTGTGGCGGTGTTGGGGTCGCGGATCAGCAGGGCATGGAGCCAGCGGCCGTGCACGGCATCCTGGCTGCACCAGCTCTGGTGCAGCTCAAACGGCAGGGGGGCGATCAATTGCGTCAACCGGGCCTCATCGAGCCGGGTCAGCAGCGGGTATTCCTCCTGTGAGGGGAGCAAGGGGCTGGCGGGTTCACTCTCGCCATAGGGGAAGGAGCAGTAGAGGGGCCCCTGGGGTTTGAGCAGGCCGGCGAGGTGCATCAGGACGGGGGCAAGCTCATCCTCTGTCAGGCAGGGCAGCGAGCCGCTGGCCCAGATGCCGTCATAGGGCAGCACGTTGTGCATCTGCTCGAAGCGGCAGACCCGCACCGGCTGGCCGCACAGGCGCGAGGCGGCGCTGGCCTGGCTCAGGCTGGCATCGAAGGCGGTGACCATGAACCCCAGTTCCCGAAAATGGTGCAGATCCTCCCCCGCGCCGCAGCCCGCTTCCAGCAGGTGTGCGCCCGGCTGCAAGCGAGCCAGGAAGGGGGCGTGGGCCTGGCCGATGAGGGCGGGGCGCGGCGCCTGAAGGGCAGCGTTTCGGGTGCCTTGGGCGGGTGACTGTGGCAGTGGCATAGGGCTCGTCTCTAAGGTGGGCGGCTACTCTAGCAAATTTGCCCCGCTCTGTTCAGATCTGCTGAGGATCCTCCCCGGCCCTGCGTGGCATCAGCGCTGTCAGGGGCGGCGCAAGAGCGAGGGAGAGGGGTTGGCGAGCAGGCCGAGCAGGGTGTCGAGCAGGAAGTCGGCCTCCTGAATCAGGTTGATGCGCTCCGGGAAGTGCAGCCAGTTGATGATGTAGCCGTCCAGGGTGCAGTGCAGCAGTGTGGCGGCACGGCGCAGATCCAGGGTCTGGGGCAGGTGGCCGAGGCGCACGGCGTTGCCCAGGGTGATCTCCAGATCCCGGAAGAAGTTGAACGATTGCACGCGCATGTGATCCCGCAGGGAGATGGCCTCTCCTTCCAGCGACTCCAGATTGAACATGATGGTGAACATCTGCTGGTGGGCGGGCTCGGTGCTGATCTTGTGCATCACCTCCTTGAGGAAGAGGCGCAGCTTGCCGAGGGGATCCGGCTCCTGCTCATCCACACAGGCATCTAGCTGGTGGGAAAGGGGGGCGCACAGCTCCTCCCACAGGGTGACGAACAGCTCCTCCTTGTTCTTGAAGTGCCAATAGATGGCGCCTCGGGTCAGGTCTGCCGCCTTGGCGATGTCGGTCAGGTTGGTCTTCGCCAATCCCTGTTGGCAGAACAGATTCAGGGCCGTGCTCATGATGTGGCAGCGGGTCTGCTGCGCTTCTTCTTTGGTTCTTCTGGCCATCGGATCCGTACCTGTTAAAAGGGGAAAAAGTTACTTACATACATTTATGAATGTATGTATATTGCCTCATCTTCGCAGTTTTACCAACAGGGGCCCTATAAACCCTGTGGTTTTGTGGTTTTTTTTGTTTGAAACAGAGGCTCAGAAACTCCATGCATAAACACATTCTCGCACGTTCGGTGGGCCTTGCCTTGTTGGCAAGCGGCCTGCTGGCTGGTTGTGGCGACAAGGGCGAGGCCGGGCAAGGGGCGGGAGAGATGCCGCCTGCCGCCGTGGACGTGGTCACTCTCCATGCCGCGCCGCTGCAACTGATGTCAGAGCTCACCGGCCGCACCGCCCCCCTGCGGGTGGCCGAGGTGCGTCCCCAGGTGAATGGCATCATCCTCAAGCGCCTGTTCACCGAAGGCAGCGACGTCAAGGCCGGCCAGCTGCTGTACCAGATCGATCCCGCCGTCTATCAGGCCGCCGTCGCCAGCGCCAAGGCGAATCTGGCCAAGGCGCAGGCCAACGAGCAGAGCGCCCGCCTCAAGGCCCAGCGTTATGCCGAGCTGGTGAAGGTGAAAGCCATCAGCCGTCAGGAGTATGACGACGCCGACGCGGCCTGGAAGCAGCAGGTTGCCGAGATCGGGGCCGCCAAGGCCGCCCTGCAGAGCGCCAACATCAACCTGGCCTATACCAAGATCACCGCCCCCATCAGCGGCCGCATCGGCAAGTCTGCGGTGACCGAGGGGGCTCTGGTCACCGCCCAGCAGGCGGACAGCCTCACCTCCATCCAACAGCTCGATCCCATGTATGTAGACGTGCGTCAGTCCACCGCCGATCTGCTGCGCCTCAAGCGCCAGGTTGCCGCCGGCAAGCTCGTTCAGGACGAGAGCAAGGGCGCCAAGGTGCGCTTCCAGCTGGAAGATGGCAGCAGCTACAGCGAAGAGGGCTCATTGCAGTTCTCCGACGTGACAGTGGACGAGACCACCGGCATGGTGACCCTGCGGGTCCTGGTCCCGAATCCCCATGATCTGCTACTGCCCGGCATGTTCATGCGCGCCACCCTGCAAGAGGGCGAGCGCCCGCAAGGCTTGCTGGTGCCGCAGACCGCCGTGACCCGCACGCCCAAAGGCGGGGCCACCGTCATGGTGGTGACCGCGGACAACAAGGTCGAGCTGCGGGAAGTGCAGCTCAGCCGCGTGGTTGGCGACAGCTGGGTGGTGGAGTCCGGCCTCAAGGCTGGCGAGAAGGTGATAGTGGCCGGCCTGCAGAAGGTCAAACCCGGTGCCCTGGTGGCGCCCGCTGAGCGCGCCAGCAACACCACGACAGCACAAGCCGATCAGACCCCGGTCACCAAGCAGTAGGATGGAGTAGTCGCCTCATGGCACGATTTTTCATAGACAGACCCATTTTCGCCTGGGTGATTGCCCTGGTGATCATGCTGGCCGGGGCCATGGCCATCATAGGCCTGCCGGTCGCCCAGTACCCCACCATAGCGCCGCCGGCGGTTGGCATCTCCGCCAGTTACCCGGGCGCCTCCGCCAAGACGGTGGAAGACTCGGTGACCCAGATCATCGAGCAGAACATGACGGGGCTGGATCACCTGCTCTACATGTCTGCCCAGTCCGATTCGTCCGGCAACGTCAGCGTGACCCTCACCTTCAAGCCGGGCACGGATCCCGACATCGCCCAGGTGCAGGTACAGAACAAGCTGCAACAGGCCATGTCGCTCCTGCCCCAAGAGGTGCAGCAACAGGGCGTGCGGGTCCAGAAGACCTCCAGCAGCTTCCTGATGGTGGCCGCCTTCATCTCCACCGACGGGTCCATGACCAACGATGACCTGGCGGATTACGTGGTGGCCAACATCAAGGAGCCCCTGAGCCGTCTGGACGGCGTGGGTGACATCACCTTGTTCGGCAGCCAGTACTCCATGCGTGTCTGGCTGGATCCCCACAAGCTCAATCGGGTGCAGATGACCCCGGGAGACGTGCAGGCCGCCATCAAGGCCCAGAACGCCCAGGTTGCCTTCGGCAAGCTGGGGGGCACCCCTGCGGTGAGCGATCAGCAATTCACCGCCACCATCATGGGCCAGACCCGTCTCTCCACCGTGGAGGAGTTCAACAACATTCTGCTGCGGGTGAACCAGGATGGCTCCAAGGTGCTGCTCAAGGATGTGGCCCGGGTCGAGCTCGCCGGCGAAAGCTACGATGCCTCCGCGCTCTACAACGGCCAGGCCACGGCGGCGGTAGCCATCAAGCTGGCAACCGGTGCCAACGCCCTGGACACCGCCGAGCATGTCCGGACCAAGCTGGGTGAGCTCTCCGACTACTTCCCGGCCAACATGGAGATCGTCTACCCCTACGACACCACGCCCTTCGTGAAGATCTCCATCGAGGAGGTGGTGCAGACGCTGATCGAGGCGATCTTCCTGGTGTTCTGCGTCATGTATCTGTTCCTGCAGAACTTCCGGGCGACCCTGATCCCGACCATAGCGGTGCCCGTGGTGCTGCTCGGTACCTTCGGCGTCATGGCGGCCTTCGGCTTCTCCATCAACACCCTGACCATGTTCGGTCTGGTGCTCGCCATCGGCCTGCTGGTGGATGACGCCATCGTAGTGGTGGAGAACGTGGAGCGGCTGATGAGCGAGGAGGGGCTCTCCCCGCTTGAAGCGACCCGCAAGTCCATGACCCAGATCACCGGCGCCCTGGTGGGCATCGCCCTGGTGCTGTCTGCCGTGTTCGTGCCCATGGCCTTCTTCGGCGGCTCGACCGGCGCCATCTATCGCCAGTTCTCCCTCACCATCGTCTCGGCCATGGTGCTCTCGGTGCTGGTGGCCCTGATCCTGACCCCGGCACTCTGCGCCACCCTGCTCAAACCCATGAAACACGGGGAGTTCGGCGCCCAGCGCGGCTTCTTCGGCTGGTTCAACCGCTTCTTCGACACCAATGCCAACCGTTACCAGAACGGCGTGCGCAAGGTGATCAAGCAGGGGACCCGTTACAGCATCATCTACCTGGCCATGCTGGCGGTGCTGGCGGTGCTCTTCATGCGCCTGCCCACCTCCTTCCTGCCGGAAGAGGATCAGGGGGTCATCATGTCCATGGTGCAACTGCCGGTGGGGGCCACCAAGGAGCGTACCGAGGTGGTGCTGGCCGACATGCGCGACTACTTCCTCGAGAACGAGAAGGACAACGTCGATTCGGTGCTGACGGTGGCGGGCTTCAGCTTCGCCGGTAGCGGCCAGAACAGCGGCATGGCCTTCATCAAGTTGAAGGACTGGAGCGAGCGTCAAGGGGAGGAGCGCAGTGCCAACGCCATCATAGGCCGCGCCATGGGCTATCTGTTCAGCATCAAGGAGGCGCAGGTGTTCGCCTTCAACCTGCCTCCCATCCCGGAACTCGGCACGGCCACCGGCTTCGACTTCTTCCTGCAGGACCGCGGTGGTCTGGGGCACGAGAAACTGATGCAGGCCCGTAACCAGCTGCTCGGCATGGCGGCGCAGGATCCCAACCTGGTGCGGGTGCGCCCGAACGGGATGGAAGACACCCCCCAGCTCGACATCAAGATCGATTACGAGAAGGCGCTGGCCCAGGGGCTCTCCATCAGCGACATCAACAACACGTTGTCGGCGGCCTGGGGCTCCTCCTATGTGAACGACTTCGTCGACAGAGGCCGGGTCAAGAAGGTCTACTTGCAGGCTGACGCACCTTTCCGGATGAACCCGGAGGATCTCAAGCTCTGGTACGTGCGCAACAGCGCGGGCCAGATGGTGCCCTTCTCCGCCTTCGCCAGCACCGAGTGGAGCTTCGGCTCGCCCCGTCTTGAGCGCTACAACGGCGTCTCCGCCATGGAGATAGTCGGTGAAGCGGCGCCCGGCAAGAGTACCGGTGACGCCATGGCGGCCATCGAACAGATGGTGAAACAGCTGCCGGAAGGCATCGGCATCGAGTGGACCGGTCTCTCCTTCCAGGAGCGTCAGGCAGGCTCCCAGGCGCCGGCGCTCTACGCCATCTCGCTGCTGGTGGTCTTCCTCTGTCTGGCTGCGCTGTACGAGAGCTGGAGCATCCCCTTCTCTGTCATGTTGGTGGTGCCGCTCGGGGTGCTGGGCGCCATACTGGCGGCTACCCTGCGTGGCCTGGAGAACGACGTCTATTTCCAGGTGGGCCTGCTCACTACTATCGGGCTCTCGGCCAAGAACGCCATCCTCATCGTGGAGTTCGCCAAGGAGCTCCATGACAAGGGGATGAAGCTCGGCGATGCGGTGGTGGAAGCCTCCCGCCAGCGTCTGCGTCCGATCCTGATGACCTCGCTCGCCTTCATCCTCGGTGTCTTGCCGCTGGTGATAAGCACTGGTGCCGGCGCCAGCAGCCGCAACGCCATCGGCACCGGCGTCATGGGGGGGATGATCACGGCCACAGTGCTCGCCATCTTCTTCGTGCCGCTCTTCTTCGTGCTGGTGATGCGTTACTTCACCAAGCAGAGTTCAGCCGAGGAGCGCGCCGCGCTGACCAAGGAGACCCAACATGACTAAGACCCTGGTCGCCCTGAGTGTGACGCTGCTGCTGGGGGCCTGCTCCATGGCCCCCGATTACCAACGCCCCGAGCTGCCGCAAGGCGCCTCCTGGCAAGAGAACCTCGCCACCCAGGGGGCGCTGGCGCCCTGGCAGCAACAGTTCCTCGATCCGGCGCTGCAAAAGCTGATCGACACTGCCCTTGAGAACAACCGGGATCTGCGGCTCGCAGCCCTCAACGTCGAGGCCTATGAGGCCAGATACCGGATCCAGCGGGCGGCACAGTTGCCGACCCTGGCCGCCAGCGGTTCCGGCACCCGTCAGCAGGGATCCGACGATCTCAGCAGCACGGGGCAGGGGGGCATCAGCAGCCAGTACGGCGCCGACATCGGCATCACCGCCTATGAGCTGGACCTGTTTGGCCGGATCCAGAGCCTGAAAGATCAGGCCCTGGAGAACTACCTGGCGCAAATCGAGACCCAGCGCAGTACCCAGATAGCGCTGATCGCCTCGGTGGCGAATGCCTACCTCACCCTGCTGGCGGATCAGGAACTGCTGGCGCTGAGCCAGGCGACCCTGGCCACCGAGCAGGAGAGCTATGCCCTGACCCAGCACAAGTACCGGCTGGGGGCGGCCTCCGAGATGGAGCTGGCGCAGGGGCGCACCGCGCTCGAGAACGCCAGGGTCAGCCAGGCGCAATACCAGCGTCAGGTGAAACAGGACAGAAACGGTCTGGCCCTGCTGCTCGGCACAGAAGTGCCGGTGCTGGAAGGGCAACCGGCGACCCTGGCCGAGGTGAAGCTGGCACCGATCCCGGTGGGGGCCCCCTCCAGTCTGCTGCAACAGCGGCCAGACATACTGGCGGCGGAGCACAGCCTGAAGGCGGCCAACGCCAATATCGGCGCGGCCCGTGCCGCCTTCTTCCCGACCATCTCGTTGACCGCGACGGCGGGTACCGCCAGCAACCAGCTGAGCGGGCTGTTTGACGGTGGCACCGGCACCTGGACCTTCATGCCCCAGATAAACCTGCCCATCTTCGACGGTGGCAAGCGCATTGCGGATCTGGACGTGGCCGAGGTCGGCACCAAACAGGCGGTGGCGAGCTACGAGAAGAGCATCCAGACCGCCTTCAAGGAGGTCGCGGATACGCTCGGCGCCCAGGCGGACTACCAGCAGCAGTTGCAGGCCCAGCAGGATCTGGTGGATGCCAACCAGACCTACTTCAAGCTGGCGGAGTTCCGCTACGAGCAGGGGGTGGACAGCTACCTGACCCGCCTCGATGCCCAGCGCTCCCTGTTCAGCGCCAGACAGGGGCTCATCAGCACCCGTCTGGCCCAGCTCAGCAACCAGGTTGCCCTCTACAAGGCGGTCGGTGGCGGCTGGCAGGCACCCAAGGAGGCCCTGGCAGCCTCCGAAGGGCAGGGCTAGTCTCTCTCGCTGACAGCGTGACAGCCACAGGGCGAACCATCTGGTTCGCCCTGTTTTTTTAGGTGCGATTGACCATGCAAGGCCCATCCTGGTTGCGGGGAGAAACCCGCCCAGACCGGGAACAAGCCTGCACAAGTGCCTTCTAGGATGTGCACCAGCCCTTACCGTCATCACCGGCCAGAGAAAACCGGCGACCGGCTCGCAGCCAGCATCCGGTTCGTTCGCTGAGTCCGGCCGAGGGGATGCTATTAATCGCATAAGCTACGCACTAATTATTCTTTCAAAGAATAAATGGGGGGATCTTATAGTTGGTCACTCGACTCTCATTCCAAGGACGTGCAATGAAACGACTCGTGCCCGCCACCCTGCTCGCCGCAGGACTGGCCCTGGCCCCGCTGGCCCAGGCCGCCACCCTGCTCAACGCCTCCTACGACGTGATGCGTGACTTCTACAAGGACTACAACGCCGCCTTCCAGAAACACTGGCAGGCGGAAGGCGGCGAGCCGCTGCAGATCAATATGTCCCACGGCGGCTCGAGCAAGCAGGCGCGGGCAGTCATCGACGGCCTGCCCGCCGATGTCATCACCATGAACATGGCCACCGACATCAATGCCCTGGCCGAGCATGGCGGCCTGGTCCCGAAGGATTGGGCGGCCCGCCTGCCGGACAACAGTGCGCCCTTCACCTCGGCCACGGTATTCATCGTGCGCAAGGGCAACCCCAAGGGGCTGAAGGACTGGCCTGATCTGCTCAAGGAGGGGGTGCAGGTGATAGTGCCCAACCCCAAGACCTCGGGGAACGGCCGCTACACCTACCTGTCGGCCTGGGGCTATGTACTGGAGCAGGGGGGCGACGAGCAGGCGGCCAGGGCGTTTGTCGGCAAGCTGTTCAAGCAAGTCCCCGTGCTCGACACCGGTGGCCGCGCGGCTACCACCACCTTCATCCAGAACCGCATAGGCGATGTGCTGGTCACCTTCGAGAACGAAGCCGAGATGATCGCCCGCGAGTTCGGTCGTGGCAGCTTCGAGGTGGTCTACCCGAGCGTCACCGCCGTGGCCGAGCTCCCGGTAGCCGTGGTCGACAAGGTGGTCGACAAGCAGGGCACCCGCAAGGAGGCCGAGGCCTACCTGACCTACCTGTGGTCTGACGAAGGCCAGCGCATCGCCGCCAACAACTACCTGCGTCCGCGAAGCCCGGCTATCCTCGCCGAATTTGCCGACCGCTTCCCGAATGCCACCTTCCTCAACGTGGTGAAGACCTTTGGCGAGTGGCCTGTTATCCAGAGCACCCACTTCAAGGAGGGCGGGGTGTTCGACCAGATCTATGCCGTGCGGTAAGAGGCACCCGAGCGGCCAAAGCCCGGCCAGGTGCCGCCATCTTGGGGCCATTCGTCTGGGGCTCACGCCTTGACTGCTGAGCCTCCCGGCTGGCGTGTCAGGGGCAGAATGGAAGAGCCGGACATTGCCGGTACTTGAAAGAAATGGGCTGGGCGCTCGCAGGGACAATCAGAGCCCTGGCGGGGGCCCACATCACAAAAAGCACAAAGGGTTAGCGTCTGAATGAAGCTAACCCTTTGTTTTACCTGGTGCCGGAAACAGGAGTCGAACCTGCGACCTTCGCATTACGAATGCGCTGCTCTACCAACTGAGCTACACCGGCTTGTCTCTAGATTCCCGAAAATGTGCTGGCAAGTCAATGAGCCTGGACTGTTTTTATGAGCCTGCTCATGGAGTTACGGGCACACCTCAGAGATCGACGAATTCCGGAATGTGGGCGCGGCCACGGCTCTCGAGAAACGCGAGCAGGGCGCGGGGAGAGCGTGCCAGGATCAGCTCCTCGGGGAAGCCGACCTCTGTCACCAGCCGGTGGCAGTGGTCAAAGTCCCCCAGGCTGAAGGCCACGTGGGAGTCGGAGCCGAAGGTGAGGTAGGCACCCAGATCCCTCGCCGCCTCGACGATGGCGCGGCAGTTGCCTTCACTGCCCGGACGGGAGTGACTGAAGGAGGAGTTGTTGATCTCCAGCGCCACCCGGTATTCGGCGGCGGCCCTGACCACGGCCTGGATGTCGATGGGGAAGGCGGGGTTGCCCGGGTGGCTTATCATGTCGACCCGGCCGCTCTTGATGGCGTTGATCATGGCCTGGGTATGGGTTGCCTGATCGCAGGGGGGGAACACGGGCTCATGGAAGCCGGCCATGATCATGTCGAGGCGCGACTCGTAGCGCTCGGGGAAGTCTATTTCGCCGTCGATGTTCTTGATGTTGGCCTCGATGCCGCGCAGTATGCCGACCCCGTCCACCACCCGCGGCAGGACGTGCAGGTTGACGAAATGCCAGAAGTGGGGCGCATCGGCCATGTCGGGACCGTGATCCGTGGTGGCAAAGAGCTTGATCCCCTTGGCCTTGGCAATGGGCAGGTAATCGTGAATGGTGCTGTAGGCGTGGGTGCTGGCGACGGTGTGCGTGTGGGTATCGACCTGGTACTTCATCTTTTCTCCCCTCTGGCATGAGGCGCCAGCATAGCAAGATTGGCGGAGTCGGGCCATGTGGCGGATTGCCATACTTTGTCACAAATTTCGCCAGGACTGACAAAGTCTGACCATCTTTGTCTGCGAACATAGCCCCATCGATGCAAGCCTGAACTCTCATCGATGAGCCGAAACTGGATGATTTGACTCACTTTTCCCCACCGTCGCCCCTGCGGCGGTTTTTTTTCGCCCGCAATTCTCGCCGCCATCCGGACAAAAAAATGCCCAACTAGCATGACGCAAGTTGGGCGAGACTTAATGTTTAATTGCAGTGGCATAGATATAGAGTCCTGCCTGGCCGCTAAGTTCCCATCTTGTTCCCGCTTTTTTGATTGAAAACATTTCGCCAACACCCGTTCACATTCTCTTGACATGACTGGGCATGAAACGTACTTTTTAAACATTCGTTTAAGTGAGGTGTCCAGTGAGTAAAATCGATACCAAAAACCGTATTCTCGACGCCGCCGAGGTGCTGTTTGCCGAGCGGGGATTCGCCGATACCTCGTTGCGTCTGATCACCAGCGAGGCCGATGTGAACCTGGCCTCGGTCAACTACCACTTCGGCTCCAAAAAGGAGCTGATCCAGGCGGTGCTCGATCGCTACCTGAGTATCTTCATGCCAGCGCTGGATGCGCGCCTACAGACCCTGATGGCGCAAGAGCAGCTGACCCTGCTGCAGGTGTTCGAAAGTTTCGTCGACCCCCTGATGAAGCTGGTGGCGGTGCGGGCCAACGGCCCGGCGCTCTTCATGCAATTGCTGGGGCGCGGCTACATCGACAGCCAGGGCCACCTGCGCCGCTTCATCACCACCCACTACGGGGCGACCCTGCACGGGATCACCCAGGCGATTTCCAAGGCCAACCCGGCCCTGTCACCGGCGGATCTCTTCTGGCGCCTGCACTTCACCCTGGGCACAGTGGTGTTCACCATGGCCTCCGCCGATGCCCTGCGTGACATCGCCCAGGCCGATTTTGGCCAGCAGCTCGATGTGGAAGGGCTGGTGCGCAACGTTATTCCTTATCTGGCGTCCGGTGTCGGGGCGCCCGTGGAGTCGACCAGGCTCTCCCTGGCCGTGTAATACCTAACAATAATCAACGGAAACAGTGAAATAGAAGGAACTTCGGTATGATCACATTGCTTGTCCTGCTGGTGCTGGCGATAGCCGTGGTGCTCGGCGTGCCCGCCATCCGTAAAAAGGTGGTGACCCGTCCTGTGTTCGGCATCTTCAAGAAGATACTGCCGCCCTTGTCGGCCACCGAGCGGGAGGCCATGGAAGCCGGCTCCGTCTGGTGGGATGGCGAGCTGTTTCGCGGCAACCCCGACTGGAAGAAACTGCACGGTTACGGCAAGGCCGAACTGAGCGCCGAGGAGCAGGCCTTCATCGACAATCAGGTCGAGACCCTGCTCGCCATGGTCGACGACTTCAAGATCGTCAACGAAACCAAAGACCTGCCAGAGCCGGTCTGGGACTATCTGAAGAAGGAAGGCTTCTTCTCCCTGATCATCCCGAAATCCTATGGCGGCCGCGAATTCTCGGCCATCGCCAACTCCACCATAGTCACCCGCATTGCCACCAAGAGCCTGAGCGTGGCGGTCACCGTCATGGTGCCGAACTCCCTCGGTCCGGGCGAGCTGCTGATGCACTACGGTACCCAGGCCCAGAAGGATTTCTGGCTGCCGGGGCTGGCCAACGGCAAGGAAGTACCCTGCTTCGCCCTGACCGGGCCGGAAGCGGGCTCCGATGCCGGCGCCATTCCGGACAAGGGGATCGTCTGCAAGGGCATGTACAAGGGTGAAGAGGTGCTGGGTATTCGCCTCAACTGGAACAAGCGCTACATCACCCTGGCCCCCCGTGCCACAGTGCTGGGGCTGGCGTTCAAACTCTATGACCCGGAGAAACTGCTGGGTGACAAGGAAGAGCTCGGCATCACCTGCGCCCTGATCCCCACCAGCCACCCGGGTGTGCGGGTCGGTGATCGCCACTACCCCATGGGGCTGGCGTTCCTGAACGGACCGACCTTCGGCAAGGATGTGTTCATTCCGCTCGACTGGATCATCGGTGGCCCGGATTACGCCGGCCGCGGCTGGCGCATGCTGGTGGAGTGCCTCTCCGCCGGTCGCGGCATCTCGCTGCCTGCCCTTGGCACCGCCTGCGGTCACATGGCGAGTCGCACAGTGGGGGCCTACTCCTACGTGCGCAAGCAGTTCGGCATGTCCATCGGCAAGTTTGAAGGGGTGCAGGAAGCGCTGGCCCGCATCGGCGGCCTCACCTATCAGCTCGAAGGGGCCCGTCGCATGACCGCAGGTTCCCTGGATCTCGGTCAGGCGCCGGCCATCGTCACTGCCATCTCCAAGTACCACATGACCGAAATGGCGCGCCAGATCATGGATGACTCCATGGACATCCACGCAGGTCGCGCCATTCAGCTGGGCCCGAAAAACTACACCGGCTACGCCTACATGGGCATTCCGGTGGCCATCACGGTGGAAGGGGCCAACATCCTGACCCGCAACCTGATGATCTTCGGGCAGGGGGCCACTCGCTGCCACCCTTACGTGTTTGCCGAGCTGGAAGCGGCCGCCGACACCGACGTGGAGCGCGGCCTCGAGAAGTTCGATGCCCTGCTGATGAAACACATCGCCTTCGGTACCGGCAACTTCTTCGGCGCCCTGTTCCAGGGGCTGACCCTGGGTCAGTTCAACAATGCCCCTGTGGCTGGCGAAACCGCCCGCTACTACAAGCAGCTGTCCCGGATGAGTAAAGGGCTGGCCCTGTGCGCCGACGTCTCCATGCTGATGCTGGGTGGCGATCTCAAGCGCAAGGAGATGATCTCCGCCCGTCTTGGCGACGTGCTGAGCCACCTCTACCTGGCCTCCGCCACCCTCAAGCACTACGAGGATCAGGGCCGCATGGTCTCGGATCTGCCGTTCGTGCAGTACGCTGTGGAGCGCAACCTCTACCTCATCGGCAAGGCGTTCGAAGGCTTCTTCCAGAACTTCCCGAACAAGGTGGTGGGCGCCGTGCTCAAACGCGTGGTGTTCCCGTTCGGCGTTGGCTACAAGATGCCGGCAGACGAGCGCTGCCATGCCATCTGTCTGGCCATGATGACCCCGGGCGAGTTCCGCGACCGTCTGACTGCACTCTGCTACGTGGGCAAGGATGACGCTGATCCGGTCGGTCTGATGGAGCGCGCTTTCCAGGCCATGGTGGCGGTGCAGCCCATTGAGAAGAAGCTGGTGCAGGCCCAGAAAGAGGGCAAGCTGCCCCGCAAGATGGCCCTGCCGGAGCTGGTGGCCGCGGCCCTGTCCCAGTCCATCCTCGGCAAGGAGGAGGCCGACAAGCTGCTGGCCGCCGATGCCCTGCGCTACGAGGCGATCCAGGTGGACAACTTCGCCCCTGGCGAGCTGGAAGGGTTGTCTCAGCCGAACCCGGTTGTGCACGCCGCCTGATCCCGAGAGTGAACCGACAACCGGCCCATGTGGCCGGTTTTTTTGTTTGTTAACCAGGCATTTACAACCTCGATTAATTCCAGTTAAATGCAATGGCCCCTCACCCTTGGGGCAGGAAGCAAGGCCAGCGGAATGGCCGATAACAACAACTCAGGAAGAGTGAATGAACCTCGCCAAAACGGCGATCGAACGCCCCATCTGGGTGGCGGTCTCGGTCGTGCTCATTTTTTTGCTGGGCCTGCTCAGCATCCGGGGACTGCCGATCCAGCTGTTTCCCGACATCGATCGTCCTCACCTCAACATCTCGGTGGACTGGCGCTCTGCCTCGCCCCAGGAGATGGAGTCGGAAATCACCGACCCCATCGAGCAGGAGATGCAGGGGGTACAGGGGCTCAAGGCGCTTACCAGCAACAGTTATCCCGGCTTTACCGAAATCGACCTGGAGTTTGCCCTCGGCACCGACATGCAGCGGGCCCAGCTCGACGTCATCTCGCGCCTGAACCGGGTCTCCGGCCTGCCGGACAAGATCGGCGGCCCCTACGTCAACAACTACAGCAGCAACGACACCCTCACCTTCTTCTTCATCCAGCAACTGCCGGGTGCCAAGGGGGCTATCGACGATCATCAGGCGCTGATCGAGGCGAGGGTCAAGCCTGAGCTTGAGCGGATCCCCGGGGTATCGACGGTCGACATCGAGGGGATCAACGAGCGCCAGATCCAGATCCGCTTCGACCCCTATCGCGCCGCCGAACTGGGGGTGGAGATACCCGTGCTCGCCAGCCGGGCAACCACTGGCTGGGACGTGTCGGCCGGCACCCTCGACATAGGACGCTGGGAGTACAAGTTGCGCTTCGCCGGTCGCTACGACGTGGCCACCCTGGGGGACAAGGTGGTGGACTGGCGCGACGGCCTGCCCATCTACCTGCGGGACGTGGCGGAAGTCAGGGTGTCCCGGGAGGAGAACCCGGTGCTGCGCATCCAGAACGGCAACACCGCCATCGCCGCCCAGATCTTCAAGGAGAGCGGGGCCAATGCCCTGGCGGCGCTGGAGGGGATCAAGCTCAAGGTGGAGGAGCTCAACCGCGAGGTGCTGGAGCCGGTCGGGCTGCACATGGAGCAGTCGTTCGACGCCTCCCTCTACATCAACCGGGCGGTGGGCATGGTGACCGCCAACCTGGGGCTGGGGGTGCTGCTCTCCTGCGCCATCCTCTGGGTCTTCCTGCGCCAGCTCAAGGCGACCCTGATGATAGCGATCGCCATCCCCATCAGCATCATGCTCACCTTCTGCCTGCTCAAGGTGATGGGCAGGACGCTGAACATCATCTCCCTGGCGGGGATCGCCTTCGCGGTCGGCATGGTGCTGGATGCCGCCATAGTGGTGCTGGAGAGCATCTACCGGCGCCATGAGCGGGGGGATCTCGGCAAGGCCGAGGCGGCGCTGGAAGGCACCAGCCGGGTGTGGACCGCCCTGGTGGCTTCCACCCTCACCACTGTCGCCATCTTCCTGCCGGTGCTCTTGCTCAACGATGTGGAGGGGCAGCTGTTTGCCGACCTTGCACTCACCATCGCCTGCGCTGTGACCGTCTCCATGGTGGTGGCGGTGACTGTGCTGCCCGCCGTGGCGGCGCGCTGGATGGGGCGCGAGCGGCTGGTCGATCCCTATGACGGACTCTGGCGGCGTACTACCCGCCATGTTATCCGCTGGACCGGCACTGCCCCCCGGCGCTGGACTCTTATCGTCCTGATGATGAGCGGGCCAGTGCTGGCCAGCTGGCTGCTGTTGCCCAAGATGAACTACCTGCCGGACGTGAAGCGTGACGCCATCGATGTGTGGATGAGCTTCACCCCCGGGGTCAACCTCAAGGCCCAGCGGGAGGAGGTGATAGACACGCTCATTGCCAGGCTGGATCCCTACATGAAGGGGGAGAAAGAGCCCGCCCTCAAGAACTACTACATCTTGCGCTACCCGGGCGGTGCCCAGATCGGGGTGCGCCCCAGGGACGAGACCCGGATCAAGGTGCTGGAGCAGCTCCTGATGAAACAGCTGCTGGTGGGCATACCCGATACCCGGGTCTTCGGCGGTCAGGGGTCGCTCTTTGGCGGCTTCGACAGCGAGAACGGCATCTCGCTGCTGATCCAGGGTGGCGAGCTGCCGGCGCTCTATCAGGCGGCCAGGGAGAGCATGGCCATGGTACAGCGCGACTTGCCGGGGGCCCAGATAAGGCCTGAGCCCGGGCTCGACTTCACCGCCCCCGAACTGCGGCTGGTGCCCCAGGACAGGCGTCTGGCCGAGGTGGGTTGGGATCGCAGCCCCTTGCCCGCCATCATCCAGACCTTCGGCGACGGCCTGCGGGTTGGCGAGTATTTCGACGGAGAGGAGCGGCTCGACATCCTGCTGATGGGCCAGGCCTCCGCCAATCCGGACGAGCTGAAGGCGGTGCCACTGGCCACCCCGTCCGGGCGCATCGTCCCCCTCGGCGAGCTGCTGCGGGTGGAGCCCGGCCTCGGGCCTGAGAGCATCTTTCGGGCCGACGGGCGGCGCAGCATCAGCCTGCAGATCACCCCGCCTGAGGGGATGAGCATGGAGCAGGTGCTGGAGACCCTGCAGACCAAGAGCTTTGCCGCCATCCGGCCGCTGCTGCCGGTCGGGGGTGAGCTGCGGGTTGCCGGCAATGCCGACAGCCTGCAGCAGGCGCTGGACAACCTCGGCGGCATCTTCCTGTTCGCCGTGATGATACTGCTCATCTTGCTGTGGGGGGTCTTCGCCTCCCTCAAGGATGCCGTGCTGGTGCTGCTGACCCTGCCGCTCGCTACAGTGGGCGGCGTGCTGGCGCTGCACCTGAGCGGCCTGCTGGTGCCGCTGCCGATGGACCTGCTCACCATCATCGGCTTCGTGATCCTGCTGGGGCTGGTGGTCAACAACGCCATCCTGCTGGTGCACCAGACCCGCATGGCCGAGCGGGAAGGGATGAGCCGCCAGTCGGCGGTGGCCGATGCCCTGCAAAGCCGGATGAGGCCCATCGCCATGACCAGCCTCACCAGCATCTTCGGCATGCTGCCGCTGATGCTGAGCCCGAGCGAGGGCAGCGAAATCTACCGGGGGCTCGCCACCGTCATCGTTGGCGGCATGAGTTGCAGCACCCTGTTTACCCTGATCCTGTTACCCGCCTTCCTGCGGCTGGGTGAGCGGGTCGACGCGCCCCACGCCATCCGGCAGCGGGCCTGAGAAGGAGCCTATCGATGATGCAGATGTTCACAAGGATGATGATGACCCTGGCCCTGCTGGCAGCAGGGCCTGCCGGGGCAAAGGTGGTGACCCTGGCGGAGGTGACCCGGGGGGAGGCGGGGGCCAGCATCTGGGTCAGCGGCACTGTCGCGAGCCGCCAGCAGGCGGCCCTCAGCGCCGAGGTGAGCGGCCGGGTGGAGTGGATAGCCGAGTTTGGCAGCCGGGTGAAGGCGGGAGACGAGCTGCTGCGCCTGGACGCAGCCACTCTGCGCCTCTCCCTCGAGCAGTCCCGGGCCGAGCAGGCGAGGGAGGCGAGCAACCTGCGCTACGCCCGTGCCGAATACCAGCGCCTCGAGCGGCTGCATCAGCAGAAGAGTGCCTCCCAGAGCCAGTACGACAAGGCGCGCTATGACGTGGAGCAGGCCGAGCTGGCCGACCAGCTGGCCCGGGTACAGGTGCGCCAGATCGAGGCGCAGTTGCAAAGGACCCACATCTTCGCCCCCTTCGATGGGGTGGTGAACGAACACTTTATCCAGCCCGGCGAGCACGTGGACGCAGGAGAGCAGGCGCTGGAGCTGGTCAACCCGGAGCAACCGGACATCCGGCTGCGGGCACCCATCGTCTGGGCCAGCCAGCTGGAGGATCAGGCCAGGTTGCGGGTGGAAGGGGAACAGCTCAGCGGCCACGCCGTCTATTACCAGCGTGCGGTGAGCGCCGATCCCAAGTCGCGCCTCATCGAGCTGCGCCTCAGGCCAGAGGCGGGCCGCTTCATCATCGGCTCGCCGGTGCGGGTGGCGCTGCCGCTCGGGGAGCAGCAGACCATGTTGCTGCCGCGGGATGCCCTGGTGCTCGGCACCGAGGGGAGCGTGGTCTATCAGGTGGAGCAGCGCGGCGAGGCGCTGACCGTGAACCGGGTGCCGGTGACGGTGCTGTTCGGTGACAACCGGCAGGTGGCGGTGAGCGGCGCCCTCAAGCTGGGGGACAGGGTGGTGGTGCGCGGCGCCGGCAGCCTGCAGGATGGGGACAAGGTGGAGCTGTTTCGTGGTTGAACCTGGTCTGGCGTCATAAAAAACGGCTCCCGCAGGAGCCGTTTTTGTCGATGTCCAAGCGAGGGATTACTCGACCATCATCACCTTGCAGGTGTTGGTACTGCCCACGGTTTCCATCTTGTCGCCGTGGGTCAGCAGCACCATGTCGCCGCTCTGGACCAGGCCCTTGGCCTTGAGCACGTCGAGCGCTTCGCGGCACACCTCGTAGACCGGCTTGCTCTCGTCGCCGTCGAACAGCACAGGGGTGACACCGCGGTAGAGGTTGGTCCAGGCCAGGGTCTTGTTGTGGGGAGACATGGCGAAGATCGGCAGGCCGGAGCTGATGCGGGACATCAGCAGCGGTGTGGTGCCGGACTCGGTCAGTGCCACTATCGCCTTGACCCCTTCCAGGTGGTTGGCGGCGTACATGGTGGACATGGCCACGGCCTCTTCCACCGAGGTGAAGGTGTAGCTCATGCGGTGGTTGGAGACGTTCAGACTAGGATGCTTCTCGGCACCGACGCAGACGCTGGCCATGGAGGTGACTGTCTCGATGGGGAACTGGCCGGCGGCGGTCTCGGCGGAGAGCATCACCGCATCGGTGCCATCCAGCACGGCGTTGGCCACGTCCATCACCTCGGCACGGGTCGGCAGCGGGGCGTTGATCATGGACTCCATCATCTGGGTCGCGGTGATGACGACGCGGTTCAGGCGACGGGAGTGACGAATGAGCTTCTTCTGCACGCCCACCAGCTCGGGATCGCCGATCTCGACGCCGAGATCGCCACGGGCCACCATGACGGCATCGGAGCCGAGGATGATGTCTTCCATCGCCTCGTCGGTGGCGACGGTTTCGGCGCGCTCGACCTTGGCCACTATCTTGGCGTTGGAGCCGGCTTCGCGGGCCAGTTCGCGGGCATAGCGCAGATCATCGCCGCTGCGGGGGAAGGAGACGGCCAGGTAGTCCACGTTCATGCGGGCGGCGGTCTTGATGTCTTCCTTGTCTTTCTCGGTCAGGGCCGGTGCGGAGAGACCGCCCCCTTTCTTGTTGATGCCCTTGTTGTTGGAGAGAGGCCCGGCCACTGTGACAGTGGTGTGAATGCGGGTGCCTTCGACCTGCTCGACTTTCAGTTGCACGCGGCCATCGTCCAGCAGCAGGATGTCGCCGGCCACCACGTCGTTTGGCAGACTCTTGTAGTCGATGCCGACCTGCTCCTGGCAGCCTTCACCCTTGCCGAGAGCGGCATCGAGAATGAACTTGTCACCGATGGCGAGGTAGATCTTGCCATCCTTGAAGGTGGAAACTCGGATCTTGGGGCCTTGCAGGTCCCCCATGATGGCCACATGGCGGCCCAGCTTGGCGGCGATTTCACGCACCTGGTTGGCGCGCAGGATATGATCTTCAGGAGTGCCGTGAGAGAAGTTCATCCGCACCATGTCGGCACCGGCGCGGATGATCCCCTCGAGGATGCCGTCGCGATCGGTCGCCGGACCGAGTGTGGTTACAATCTTTGTACGTCTTGGCATGAAAGACTCCAATGTGAAGTTGATATGACTTGAAATACTGCCCCGTCAAGCATGTGGCATGGCGCCTGCTTGCAGGCCATCTGGGTGGCCTTGTGTTATTAAATTACGATACTACACCAAGCCAGGTGGCATAGACAGTCGGGGGCGGACCCCCGAATGATTCAGGAATTATGCGGGGTATCAAAGCGGGATTCGCGCAAACCTTCTTTGACTTTCTTCAGGTTTTCGCGAAATTTCATGCCGCGGCGCAGGGTAAAGCCGGTTGCCAGCACGTCCACCAGTGCCAGCTGGGCGATGCGCGACGCCATGGGCATATAGACGTCGGTGTCTTCCGGCACGTCCATTGAGAGCACCAGGTTGCACTCGCGGGCCAGGGGGGAATCCTTGGCGGTCATGCCGATGACGGTGGCATCGTTTTCACGGGCCAGGGCCGCGATTTCCACCAGCGCCTTGGTGCGGCCGGTGTGGGAGATCAGCACCACCACATCCCCTTCGCTGCTGTTGATGCAGCTCATGCGCATCATGACGATGTCGTCGAAGCTCACCACCGGGATGTTGAAGCGGAAGAATTTGTTCTGGGCATCGCGGGCCACGGCGGAAGAGGCTCCCAGGCCGAAGAAGCTGATCTTCTTGGACTGGGTCAGGATATCGACGCAGCGGTTGATGGCGGAGATGTCCAGGCTGTTCTTGGCGGCATCGAGGCAGGCCATGGTGGATTCGAAGATCTTGGCGGTATAGGTGTCGGGCCCGTCTTCCGCTTCCACGTGGCGGTTCACATAGGGGGTGCCGTTGGCCAGGCTCTGGGCCAGGTGCAGCTTGAAGTCGGGGAAGCCCTTGGTGTCGAGACGACGGCAGAAGCGATTGACGGTCGGTTCGCTGACGTCGGCCAGCTTGGCGAGGGTGGCAATGCTGGAGTGAATGGCGGTCTGGGGCGACGCCAGGATCACTTCAGCCACCTTACGCTCTGATTTACTGAAACTTTCCAAATTGTTCGTAATTTTATCGAGGGTATTCATCATTACCACCAGGCATTTTTGTAATTTAACTTCAGTGTCTGTGCACTAAATTCACAGCTCAAGCAGGTTTCCAATCTACTTGATGACTATACAAGACAAGCGCTTATCGGAACTAATCTCGTCCCCACAAAGTATGACTCATGTCTAATTATTTCGTGCTTTTGGTTACAAACTTCCATCCGCCCCTTGAAAACGCTTACAAATGTTGCAAAGCAACAACACTGTGAGCGGGCGCACAGTTGCATTCATCCGACGCGCCGCAAGGGAAGGGGCTCGGGTAGTATTGCAACCAAATAATTATGTCGGGACGGTAAGGGCCGCCCCGAGTCGGTAACGAAGGAGTTTGTTATGCAGCATACCCATGCGCTGGTGGGCGACGTAGGCGGTACCAATGCCCGGCTGGCCCTCTGCGAGCTGGCGACCGGCGCCATTTCCGAGGCAAAGACCTATTCCGGACTGGCCCACCCCAGCCTGGAGGCCGTGGTGCGCCTCTATCTGGAGGAGCATGGCGTCAAGGTGGGCGAGGCCTGCATCGCCATCGCCTGTCCCATCAATGGCGACTGGGTCGCCATGACCAACCACAGTTGGGAGTTCTCCATCCGCGAGATGCAGACCAACCTCGGCCTGGATCGCCTGCAGGTGATCAACGATTTCACCGCCGTCTCCATGGCCGTCCCGGTGCTGGCTGAGGCGGATCGCATCCAGCTCGGCGGCGCCGCGCCCGTGGCCGGCAAGCCCATCGCCATCTATGGCGCAGGCACCGGCCTTGGGGTGGCGCACCTGGTGCAGGCGGGCGAGCAGTGGCTCAGTCTGCCGGGGGAGGGCGGTCACGTGGATTTCGCCGCCAACACGGAAGAGGAGGATGCGGTGCTGCAGGTGATGCGTGGCGAGCTGGGCCATGTGTCGGCGGAGCGTTTCCTCTCGGGCCCGGGACTGGTCAATCTCTATCGCGGCCTGGTCAAATCCGATGGCCGTGAACCCGAGCCCTTTGCCCCGAAAGACATCACCGAGCGGGCGCTGGCGGGTGACTGCCTGGATTGCCGCCGCACCCTGAGCCTGTTCTGCGTGCTCATGGGCCGCTTTGCCGGCAACCTGGCGCTCAACCTGGGAACCTTCGGCGGCGTCTACATCGCCGGCGGCATAGTGCCACGCTTCCAGGAGTTCTTCATCAGCTCCGGCTTTCGGGTCGCCTTTGAGGACAAGGGGCGCTTCAAGCCATATCTGAAGGACATCCCGGTGTTCCTCATTACCCATGAGGGCCCCGGTCTGCTGGGGGCGGGCGCCTATCTGCGCCAGTCCCTCGGGATCCGCCTCTGAGGCGGATAAAGAATGCGCAAATGGTTCAGTCCCGATTCAGTGACCCTGGCGTAGAGTGACATCACGTACTCAAGAGGGCAGGGTTTCACAGGGAATTGGAAGCTGTCTTCATCCGCTGGGTGCGAATTGTCACCTGACAAGCCTGAACTGTTTCACCGGCCCTTGCGGCCGGTTTTTTTTATGTCTGTCCACCTGATGTCGTGGCATTCCCCCCATGAGGGCACCATAGGGGACGCCGTATCCAGGAGGATGTGGCAGGGCCGGTGAACCCTCATAAAGTGGTCTGAGAATGATGGAGGGATCTGGAAGGTGCTGGAGCCAGGCAGGGCAGAGCCTGCATGGAGATAGAGGTAAGGAAGGGCCCATGGCATGGGCCCTTATCGCGGTATCAGGGGAGGGTGATATGGAACCTGGCGCCGCCAAGCGGTGACTCGTCAACCCGGATCTTGCCACCATAGCTGTGCACTATTTCGGTCACTACCGCTAGCCCTATTCCCTGGCCGGGGGAGCTGTCTGCCCGTACACCGCGCTGGAAGATCTGCTGCGATTTGCCGGGGTCTATGCCCGGGCCGTCGTCTTCCACCACGATGAGCAGGCCGCTGCCCTGGCGGTTGACCCGCACCTGGATCTCGCTGATGGCAAACTTGCAGGCGTTGTCGAGCAGGTTGCCCATCAGCTCCATCAGATCGCCCTGTTCACCGTGAAAGAAGACGTCGTCATCAAACTGGAAGCCGGTCTGCAGCTTCTTGTGGCGGTAGACCTTGGTGAGGCTGGCCAGCAGCTTCTCGATGAGGGGCACCGGCTCGGTGCCCTTGCTGGCAAGGCGTTTTCGTCCGGTGACGGCACGGCGCAGCTGGTACTGGATGATCTGATCCATGGTGGTGATCTGCTCACTGATGTTGTCATGGATATCGTGGCCGAGCTTGAGCTCCTGGGCGGTGATCTGGATGAGCGCCAGCCGAGTTTTCAGGCTGTGGGCCAGATCGTTCAGGGCGTGCTGGTACCGCTGGGTCTGCTGGCGTTCGTTCTCCAGCAGCTGGTTGACCGACTCGGTCAGCGGTGTCAGTTCCCGCTCGTAGTCGTTGGAGAGCGACTCCCGGGAGCCTGCGCGGATCTCGTCAATCTGCCGCGCCATGGTGCGCAGGGAGGAGAGACTCCAGAAGCTGGTCAGCAGCAGCAGGGCCCCGAGCAGGCAGTAAGAGAGCAGCGCCTGACGAATGCAGCGGTAGAGATACTCCCTGGTCTGGGCCTGGTAACGCTTGGCGGAATCGACCATGACCACGTAGTAGGTGGTGGGGCCGTCGCCGTGGTTGCGCAGGAAGCGCAGGCTGTAGATGAAGTAGCTTTCACCGTTCTTGATGGTGTGCAGTTTGAAGAAATAGTCCTGATCCAGACCGCCAAGGTATTTCATCAGATCCCGGCAGATGGTCCCCTTCATGGTGATCACCTCGGGCATGTGCAGGCTGGACCAGCTCAGCTCACCGTCGGAGCGGCAGATAAGGGTGTCGAGATTGGGGTCGATGGCATCCGGGGTGATGTTGCCAAGATCCGTAATGGCATGGGGATCGGGCTGCTTGGAGGAGAAGAGCTTGGAGAGATTCTCCTGCATGCGGATGCTGGCCTTCTGCGCCTGCTCCTCGGCGTGGCCAAGATAGAGGATATAGACGGAGAAGGTCATGATGATTGCGATGACCAGCATGGCGCTCAGCATCAGCTTGAGGTGCAGCGAGCGGCGGATCAGTTGCATGGGGTGCAGCATGAAACGGGGCATCAGCTGCAGGAGAGATTGAAGATGTAACCCTGACGGCGGATGGTGGAGATGGGGGCTATGACCCCTTCCGGATCCAGCTTCTTGCGCAGTCGGCTCACCATCACCTCTATGGTGTTCGGATCCCCTTCGCCATCACCATAGAGTTGATCCAGCAACTGCTGCTTGGAAACCACCTGGCGGGCGTTGCGCATCAGGTATTCCAGGATCAGATACTCGAAACTGGTGAGCACAGTGACTTCGCCGGCGACGGTGAGCTCCTTGCGGGAGAGATCCAGCTCGTAGTCACCCGCCTTCACTCTGGGGGAGATGAAACCGGCGCTGCGGCGAACCAGGGCATTGAGGCGGGCGAGCAACTCGTCTTTCTGGAAGGGCTTGACCAGATAGTCGTCGGCGCCGGCCTCCAGACCCTCCACCTTGTCTTGCCAGTTGCCCCGGGCCGTCAGGACTATGATGGGGAAGGGGATCTGCTGTTCGCGCAGCCGGCTGATGAGCTGCAGACCGTCCATGTCCGGCAGGCCCAGATCGATGATGCCCACATCGATGGGGTAGTCGGCCGCATAGTGCAGCGCCACCTGGGCACTGTCCGTGCTGTGAACTTGATTCTGGGCCTCGGTCAACAGCGTGGTGAGGTGATGATTGAGCAGCTTGTCGTCTTCGACCAGTAGGATTTTCATAAGATGCATGATGATAAGGGTCCAGGCTGTCAATTAGAGGGTGTCTAAGGGGGAGAGTCAACGAGGATCCTACATAGCCCCCCTGTATCGGGACTGAATCGTGTCTGCCTTTATTATCATCGCTCCGCCTCACTCCGTGACCAGGCGGATTCATGACCCCTCAACCAAAGCTATCGGCAACCTTGGGCTCACCCAGCACTTCGGTACCAAGGGTTGCGACCGTTCTTATCGCACGGGCCGGGGCTTGACATATATATAGGCGCTCTATCAGGGGCCATGGTGTCGTTGTGGTTACCTCATCTTGACGACCAGACCACTACAGGTGCATAGATTTAACCTTATGAATTAATTTGACTTTCATCTTATTGTCAGAGGTTGGATAACACAGTCTGGCGGGATCTATACATGTCTCCTGAAGCGATCTGGGTGGAAAGTTCGATGAACGGTTTTTATTGAATCCTGGATGGCATGGGGGGTTTCCTGTTGTTTTGACTGTTCATCCTTGGGGCAAACAAGATAGAATCTGGCCCAAAATCGGGTTTGGGGCACTTAACTGCCCAAGATGTGAACAATGGGGCACCAGGAATGCCTGTACGTGCAATGTGATGTAACGCCATTGTTAAACATCAACCAAAACAAGAAGCTGGAGGATATGATGACCAACAGCGCACACAATCAGGTTAAAAGCAGCGTGTTGGGAGCTGTAACTCAAGGGCGGTAGCTAACGCAGTTACCAGAAAAACAGCGTGTTTTGACGGTTTGGTAGCTATTTGTATTAACCGCATTGTCAGTACTGCAGTGCGCGTTTTGTTCCCCGCCATTCACTGGCTTTGCATGAATATCTATTGATATGAAGATTCTTGTTACCGGAGGTGCCGGCTTTATCGGTTCGGCTGTGGTACGCCATATCATTGGTCATACTCAGGATCTCGTCATCAACCTCGATAAACTGACCTATGCAAGCAATCTGGCATCCTTGGCGAATGTGACCGATAGCGAACGCTATGTGTTCGAGCAGGTAGATATCTGCAATCGTGCCGAGCTGGATCGCGTATTTGCTGTGCATCAGCCAGATGCCGTGATGCACTTGGCGGCAGAAAGCCACGTCGATCGCTCCATCACCGGACCTGCCGCTTTCATCGAGACCAACATCGTCGGCACCTATATGTTGCTGGAAGCCGCCCGCGCCTATTGGAGCGGCCTGGATGAGGTGCGCCAGCGCATTTTTCGTTTCCATCATGTCTCCACCGACGAAGTTTATGGGGATCTGCCCCATCCCGATGAGGTGAGTGTTGGCCACCCTCTGTGGAACGAGCCGCTTCCGCTCTTTACCGAGAGAACGCCCTACGCGCCCAGCAGCCCCTATTCTGCTTCCAAGGCATCTAGTGACCATCTGGTGCGCGCCTGGCATCGGACATACGGGCTGCCCATTCTGGTGACCAACTGCTCGAACAATTACGGGCCCTGGCAACATGCGGAAAAACTGATTTCACAAACCATAGCCCACGCCCTCGCGGGCAAGCCGATCCCTCTTTATGGCAAGGGAGATCAGATCCGCGACTGGCTCTATGTGGAAGATCATGTCAGTGCGTTGCTGCTGGTCTTGACCAAAGGGCGGGTGGGAGAGACCTACAACATCGGTGGTCACAACGAAAAGCAAAACCTGGACGTGGTACGTACCGTCTGCGATCTGTTGGACGAAATGGTGCCCAAGGCTGGCTCCTACCGTGACCAGATTTCCTATGTGGAAGATCGCCCAGGCCATGATCGCCGTTATGCCATCGATGCCGGCAAGATGGCCACTGAATTGAAATGGCTGCCGCAGGAGAGTTTTGAGTCAGGATTGTCCAAGACGATAATCTGGCATCTCTCCCAGACAAGCGACGTTGACAGAATTCATCATTGATATATTGCATGTCCTGCGTGGACTGAACTTGAGATTGGTATCTTTTATATGAAGAGTAATATTTTGAGTCTCATTGGTCGTAATAAAGACCTGTTTGTTGATGACATTGGTAAAAATGAGAAAAAACTGTCTGAGATCGTCAGCCAGTCCCGTTTTCTTGTTCTTGGTGGCGCTGGTTCTATTGGCCAGGCGGTGACCAAAGAGATCTTCAAGAGAAATCCACGTAAATTGCATGTTGTCGATATCAGCGAGAACAACATGGTCGAGCTGGTGCGCGATATCCGCAGCTCGTTCGGGTATATCGATGGTGATTTCCAGACGTTTGCGCTGGATATTGGTTCCATTGAATATGACGCCTTTATCAAAGCCGACGGCGCCTATGATTACGTGCTCAATCTTTCTGCGCTCAAGCATGTACGCAGCGAGAAAGACCCTTTCACGTTGATGCGCATGATCGACGTCAATGTGTTCAACACGGACAAAACTATCCAGCACTCCATCGACATGGGTGTGAAAAAGTATTTCTGTGTTTCGACGGACAAGGCGGCCAATCCGGTCAACATGATGGGGGCTTCAAAGCGCATCATGGAGATGTTCCTGATGCGCCGTAGCGAGCAGATTGCCATTTCAACCGCGCGCTTTGCCAACGTGGCCTTCTCTGACGGTTCCCTGCTGCACGGCTTCAACCAGCGGTTGCAAAAGCGTCAACCCATCGTCGCCCCCAACGACATTAAACGTTACTTCGTGACGCCCCAGGAGTCCGGTGAGCTGTGCCTGATGTCCTGCATCTTCGGTGAGAATCGGGATATCTTCTTCCCCAAGCTCAGCGAGTCCCTGCACCTCATTACCTTCGCCGAAATCGCCGTGAAGTATCTGGAACAGCATGGCTACAAGCCTTATCTGTGCAAGGACGAGGATGAGGCCAGAGCCCTGATGGCGAATCTGCCTGAGCAGGGGATGTGGCCTTGCCTCTTTACCGAAAGCGACACCACGGGTGAGAAAGACTTCGAAGAGTTCTTCACTGATAAAGAAGTGCTGGACATGGATAGGTTTGAAAACCTGGGCATCATCAAGAATGAACCCGCCTATCAGAATGACCTGCTCAATCATTTTGAGCAGACCATCGCGGCCATGAAAACGAAACGCGCCTGGGACAAGAAAGAGATCGTCGAGCTGTTCTTCGCCATGATCCCGGACTTTGGTCATAAAGAGACAGGCAAATATCTCGACGGCAAGATGTAAGGAATCGGTATGCATACCCAATTGATTCGTTTTATTCGTGATACCTACAAAACCGATGACTTTATCCCTCTTCACGCCCCGACCTTTGCCGGCAATGAACGTCAATATGTGCTCGATACCCTGGAAAGCACCTTCGTTTCCAGCGTGGGCGCCTATGTTGAGCAGTTCGAACAGCAAATAGCCACCTTTACCGGTTCTGCCCGTGCAGTTGCCACCATGAATGGCACGGCGGCGCTGCATATCGCGCTCTATATGGCGGGGGTACAGGCCGGCGATCTGGTGATCACCCAGCCGCTGACTTTTGTGGCGACCTGCAACGCCTTACATCACATGGGCGCAGAGCCCGTGTTCGTCGATGTGTCACGCCAGAGCCTAGGCCTGTGCCCCATTGCCTTGGCCAGCTGGCTGGAAGAGCATGCCTCTCGCACCGAGACAGGCGCCATCCACAAGGCAAGCGGGCGCCGCCTGAAAGCCGTCGTGCCCATGCATACCTTTGGTCATCCGGTCGAACTCGATGAGTTGCAGACCGTGTGTCAGGCCTGGGGCATAGCTTTGGTGGAAGATGCAGCTGAAAGCCTTGGCTCCTATTACAAAGGCAAACATACGGGGACGCTGAGTGCATTTTCCGCCCTGAGCTTCAATGGCAACAAGATCATCACCACGGGGGGGGGTGGCATGGTGCTCTGCCAGAATGCCGAACAGGGGGCACGTACCAAGCACATCACCACCACGGCCAAGGTGCCGCACCCGTTCGAGTTCTATCACGATGAGCCTGGCTTCAACTACCGCATGCCCAATCTGAATGCGGCTCTGGGGTGTGCCCAGGTGGAGGCCTTGCCTCAGTTTCTGGCACAGAAGCGGGCGCTTGCCATGCACTATGCCGAGTTCTTCAAGGATCAGGCATGCCAGTTCGTCACCGAACCGTCCTACGGGCGTTCCAACTACTGGCTCAATGCGATTGTCTGTGAAGATCAAACCCAACGGGATACGTTGCTGACCGAGCTGAACAAGGCCGGTGTCATGACCCGGCCGGTATGGAAGCTGATGCATCGCCTGCCCATGTTCTCCCATGCCCTGTGTGGGGAGCTGGGGAACGCCGAGTGGTTGGAAGCCCATCTGATCAACCTGCCCAGCTCGCCTGTCGAGGTCTGAACATGGCCAACACCATCGCCGTCTTTACCGGTACCCGCGCCGAATACGGTCTGCTCTATTGGTTGATGAAAGACATTGCGGTCGATCCCGAACTGGAGCTCAAGCTGATCGTCTCGGGTACGCACTTGTCTCCCGAGTTTGGTCTGACTTATCAGCAGATAGAGCAAGATGGCTTCAAGATCGATGAGCGCATCGAGATGCTGCTCTCCTCCGATACCTCTGTCGGTGTGGTCAAAAGCATGGGGGTTGCCTTGCTCGGGCTGGCAGACGCGTTGGCCCGGTTGCAACCGGATGTGTTGGTGATCCTGGGGGATCGCTTTGAAGCTCTGGCGGCAGCACAGGCGGCCATGTTGCAGCGCATACCGGTAGCGCACCTCCATGGAGGGGAGATCACCGAAGGGGCCTATGACGACGCCATCCGCCACGCCATTACCAAGTTGAGCTACCTGCATTTCACCGCAGCCGAGCCTTATCGGCAGCGCGTCATCCAGTTGGGTGAAGCGCCGGAGCGTGTGTTCAACGTGGGAGCTGTCGGTCTGGATCACATCGTCAAGACCCCTCTGCTTTCCATGGACGAACTGCAATCATCCCTTGGGTTTGTACTGGACTCACCGTTCTTCGTGGTGACTTATCACCCTGTGACTCTGGCTGATGAACCGGCCAAGGAGAGTTTCAGTGCCTTGCTGGCGGCGTTGGATAACTATCCCGGCCATCAGGTCATCCTGACGTATCCGAATGCAGATGACGGTGGTCGAGCCATCATTCCACTGCTTGAGCAGTATGCGGCAGCAAATCCTGCACGCGTGCTGGCCATCCCGTCTCTGGGTTACAGGCGTTACCTGAGCGCGGTGAAACACTGTGCCGCCGTGATTGGCAACTCGTCGAGCGGCATCATCGAAGTGCCCTCTCTGGGTGTACCGACCATCAATATCGGCCAGCGTCAACAAGGGCGTCTGGCAGCGAAGAGCGTGCTGCATTGCGAGGCGAAGGCTGCGTCCATTACGCAATGTATTGCCCGGGCCCTGCAGCCGATGGCTCTGGATGCTTATGTCAATCCTTATGGTGCAGGGGATGCCAGCGGCCAGATTGTGGCGCGCCTGAAGCACTTTGCCGCCCCCACCATCAAACAGTTCCATGATCTCGACAGGAGTCCGTCGCCATGATCCGCATCATTGCCGAAGCCGGCGTCAACCATAATGGCGACGAAGCACTCGCCGTGGCGCTGATCGATGCCGCCCACCGGGCAGGCGTCGATGTCGTCAAGTTTCAGACCTTCAAGGCGGCCAATCTGGTGACCCGCCAGGCTAAACAGGCCGCTTATCAAACCGCCAACACCGGCAAGGAAGAGAGCCAGTTTGCCATGCTCTCCCGCCTCGAGCTTTCGTTCGATGCCCATCTTCGTCTGATCGCCCATTGCGAGTCTCTCGGCATCGAGTTTTTGTCTACCGCCTTCGATACCGAGAGCCTGGACTTCCTGGTGAACCGGTTGAAGTTGCAGACACTGAAGATCCCTTCCGGGGAACTGACCAATGCTCCCTTCGTACTGGCCCATGCCCGCACCGGCTGCGAGTTGATCGTCTCGACCGGCATGGCCACATTGGCAGAAGTGGAGGCGGCCCTGGGGGTGATAGCCTTCGGATTGACCGCGCCGCAGGATGCGCAGCCCAGTGAGGCTGCCTTCATGGCTGCCTATGCCAGCGAGGCCGGTCAGGCAGCTCTTGCCAACAAGGTGACCCTGCTGCATTGCACGACCGAGTATCCGGCGCCCATGGTGGATATCAACCTCAAAGCCATGGATACCCTGTCGCACGCCTTCCGGTTGCCGGTCGGTTATTCGGATCACAGCCAAGGCATCACCATCCCGGTGGCGGCAGTAGCCCGGGGAGCCTGCCTCATCGAGAAGCACTTCACGCTGGATCGCAACATGGAAGGGCCTGATCACAAGGCTTCTCTTGAGCCCGATGAACTGGCCGCCATGGTGAAAGGGATCCGCGATGTGGAACTGGCACTGGGAGACGGCATCAAAGGGCCTCGCCCGAGCGAGATCAAGAACAAGGAGATCGCACGCAAGAGCCTGGTCGCTGCCTGCGACATTGAGGAGGGCGCCATCCTCTGTGCCGACAACCTCGCCATCAAGCGCCCTGGCGATGGAATGAGCCCCTATGCCTACTGGCAGCTCCTGGGGCAACCGGCCAAACGTGCCTATCAGGCGGGTGAGCCTATCCGTGAATAAACCGGTCATCGTCCTCGGGGCAGGGGGGCACGCCTCGGTGCTGGTCGACATGCTGCGCAGCCAGGGAGTGGTTCCCATCGCCCTGGTTGCGCCCGCCGCAGGTACACCGCGCGCCGCACTGGCTGATATTCCCCTCTGGCATGATGAGGAAATACTGACCCACCATCCGGATGAGGTGGTGTTGGTCAATGGCATCGGCTCCCTGCCGGGCAACCCGCTGCGCGCCACGCTGTTTTCCCGTTATCGCGCTCTTGGTTACCGCTTTGCAAGCGTCGTCAGCGTACAGGCCATGGTCTCTGACTACGCCGTGCTGGAAGAGGGTGCCCAGGTCATGGCGGGGGCCATCATTCAGGCGGGTACCCGGATCGGTGCCAACAGCATCATCAATAGTGGTGCCATCGTGGATCACGACTGCCATCTGGGAGGCGACAATCACGTCGCACCGGGCGCCGTGTTATCCGGCGGTGTGGTGACGGGTGAGAGAGTCCATATCGGTACGGGAGCTGCCGTGATCCAGGGCATATCAATTGGCTCTGATGCCGTGGTCGGGGCCGGCGCCACGCTGACGCGCCCTCTTGGAGAAAAGCAGATTGCATACGTTGCCCGGGGCAGCGTGATGCCTATCAAGCAGTAAAGGATGGATTGGATGAGCAAAAATTGGGAAAAAGTGGTGTTGTCGCCGGAACACTCGGTGCGTGATGCCCTGGCCGTGATCAATGAAGAGGCACTGCGGGTCTGTCTGGTCGTGGATGAAGAGCAGCACCTGCTGGGAGTCGTGACCGATGGAGATGTTCGCCGCGCCATCCTGAACAATGTCTCCCTGACGCAAAGCGTCACGGCGGTGATGAACACCACCCCCATCACCGTCTCTGCCAAGATGGCCCGCACAGAATTATTGGAGCTCATGCGAGAGCGTAGCGTTCTTTCTCTGCCGGTGGTCGATGACGCTGGCAGGCTGATCGGACTGGAAACCTGGGAGCTGGCGGCGAAAGCGCCGAGCTATGACAACCCAGTCTTCATCATGGCGGGGGGGTTTGGTACCCGGCTGCGCCCGCTCACCGACAGTTGTCCCAAGCCCATGCTCAAGGTGGGTGACAAACCCATTCTGGAAACCCTGCTCAGCCAGTTCCTCAAGGCGGGCTTCAAGAACATTTATATTTCCACCCATTATATGCCCGAGCAGATCACCGACTATTTTGGTGATGGCTCTCCCTGGGGCGCCCATATTCGCTACGTGCATGAAGAGACCCCTCTCGGAACAGGTGGTGCCTTGGGTCTGCTACCCGCCGACATTCCTGCCCTGCCGCTTATCATGATCAATGGCGACGTGCTTACCACAGTGGATTTCAATCGCCTGCTCGATTTCCATAACAAGTACCAGCCGGTGGCGACCATGTGTGTTCGTGAATATGACTATCAGGTTCCCTATGGGGTGATCAGCGGAGACGGGCACCGCATCCTCGAGATGCAGGAAAAACCCATCCAGCGCTATTTCGTGAATGCTGGTATTTATGTGGTCAGCCCGGAATTATTCATGAATGTACCAAGGCAAGAGCGTATCGATATGCCAACCCTGCTTGAACAGCAAATCGCCAAGCAGGAAGAGGTGTTGATGTTCCCGATACACGAATACTGGCTCGATATCGGCCGTATGGATGATTTCCACAAGGCTCAGCTCGATATCAAGGGGTTGGTATAATGTCCCTGAAAATTGCGATTATCCCTGCCCGAGGTGGCAGTAAACGCCTGCCTGGAAAGAATATTAAGCCGCTGGCAGGCAAACCACTCATCCGCTGGACAACGCAGGCCGCACTCGCCAGTGGTGAGTTTGACATGGTGATTGTCAGCACTGATAGCCAAGCGATTGCCGATATTGCAATGCAAGATGCTGGTGTAACATTTCCAGGATTGCGTCCCGCTGAACTTGCCGGTGATACGGCCACGACCAACGATGTGGTCTCTCATGTTGTGCAATGGGTAGAAAAAAATTATGCGATGGTGGACATGGTCGCCATATTGCAGCCTACGTCACCATTGCGTACCGCACGGCACATAACAGAGGCAGTCGCGCTTTATCGGAATAAGAAAGCGACTGCAGTGGTATCGGTTTGTGAACTGGAACATCCGGTTCAGTATTGCAATAGATTACCGAAAGATAATAGTTTGAACGGTTTTATCACACCTTCGGTTAATAAAAGAAGCCAGGATCTTGAGCCTTTCTATCGGCTGAATGGCGCTATTTATATCTTTGAACGTCGCTTCGTAGGGTCTCTGTCCAATATATATTCAGACGGTGCCTTTGCATACGTGATGGATAAATATAGTTCTGTTGACATAGATGATGAGTTCGATTTCAAGATGGCTGAGTTCATTAAGGCTTATTTTTAATGTTAATTGGATACTACTTTTTGAATATGTTATCATTTCTCATTTTTAAAATGAAGAGACGTTTTTATATATCGAGTTTAATATGGGGTTATTAAAGCGATCCAGCATTTATTTATTGTCAAATATACTGAATGCACTAATTCCATTTTTCTTATTACCAGTATTAACGCGTTATCTAACACCAGATGAATATGGACAGATTTCCATGTTTCAAATTTTGGTGACAGGGTTGGCTGCATTGACTGGATTGAATTCTATTGGTGCTGCAAACCGTAAATATTATGATAATAATGAGGCGTCATCACTAGCATTATTCAATGGCACTTGTGTCCACATATTATTACTCAGTACATTTTTCTTGGCTGTCGTCAGTTTTCTGCTTTCAGAGCAGTTGAGCCAATGGTTGAATATCCCTGAATCATGGATTTATTTCGCAGTTGTGATTTCAGCTGCAAATTTTCTTATTCAATTAAGATTAGGTCAATGGCAAATACGAGAAAAGGCTATTGCATTTGGAGTAATGCAAGTCAGTCAGAGTATCATCATCATGATATTGTCGTTATTCCTGATCATCTGGTTGCAACAAGGAGCATCTGGGCGGGTTGATGCGCTATTTTTAACTACAGTGATCTATGGGCTTCTCGGTCTACTTCTACTTTACCGTGAACGATTGATCCTATTATTTCCTCTTCGGAAAAGTTTTTTTAAAGAAGCTTTAGATTTTGGTATTCCACTAATACCACATGTAGTAGGTGTCTTTGTTCTGAGTTCGGTGGATCGGTTTCTTATTAATCGAGAGTTGGGGATCGCTGAGACAGGTATTTATATGTTAGCGGTTCAATTGAGCTTGGGCATGGCAGTTGTTTTTGATGCTATCAATAAAGCATTGGTGCCATGGCTATTCAGAGCTTTGAAGGATAATAATCCTCTGCAACTCCAGAAAGTAGTTAAGTTTACTTATATATTCTTTATCGTAGTTTTCATTTTAGGTTGTTTATCATTCCTTGTTGGCCCTTGGGTGGTAACATGGATTGCAGGGGAGGCTTATCAGAAAGCAGGAACAGTGATCGGTTGGTTGTGCCTAGGACAGGCATTCGGTGGCATGTATTTAATGGTGACTAACTATCTGTTTTATGAAAAAAGAACAGGAGTTTTATCTGTCCTTACCATATTTTCTGGATTGGTTAATATAGTAGCATTGCTCTATCTTATCCCAATCAAAGGGATTGAAGGGGCAGCGATAGCATATTCAATTTCAATGCTTGTTCGATTTTTAGGAACATGGTTCTTGGTATCGATGTATTCTTCTATTTCTTGGCGAATTATGTTATGAGTGATATGAGTATTTTTTCTCTGGTAAAAATTAATGAGAACTGTGAGATCAGAAAAGTTCTACATGTTGAATCTGTATATGCGATCCTATTGTATTTAATTGTAAATAAAAGATTGGATGATACGTTGATTTTGACTAGTGATAACTTCCCGCATGAACTATCAGATCGAATTCCAAATATTATTACCTATAATAAAATAGCACGCCCTAATAGATTTGATATATTTTTATCATCACTCTTCGGGTTCAAACCAAAATGTTTTAAAGAGATAAGTGTAAACTTGAATCTTTTTTCACAATGTACCTTGTATGGCCATGATCATCTTCCTTTATCGTTGATTTTTAGAAAAAGAGATATGTTTTTAATTGAAGATGGACTTTCTAATTATGTAGTGCGGCCGGGAATCTATAATAAAATAAAGGCTCACCTCAATATACTTCCGTATGGGTACAGAAAAAAAGTCAAAAAAATTTATTTAACAGAAATTATGGATTTACCTTTTCTATTGAGAGAAAAAATAGAGGTGCTTGACATAAAAAATGGTGTAAAGGATAACATAGAATATATAAATAAATTATTTCCACCATCTTGGGAAATAATTAAGGGGGCTGACATTTTCATCACACAGCCTCTTGAAGATATGGGGATTTCTGAACATGAGAAAATCTCTATATATAAGGAGTTGATAACAAACAAATCGAATGAATGTAGACCTATATATATAAAGCCACATCCTAGAGAGACAACAGACTATAAGGATGTTTTTTCTTCTTATGATAATATCTATGTATTAGATGGAAAAATTCCTGTTGAAGTATATGTCTTAATATCTGAAGAGATTGAATCTGTTACAACATTGTTTTCTACATCCGCATATACAATAAAAAGAATTTGTCCAAATACTATCGTGAAATTCATTGGTACAGAATGGAATAAAACATTGAAAGATAAATTTGGGATATATAAATCAGAGACGTTTTGAATGGATACTTTAAGTCGAAGCACTACTTTTGGTTATATTTCCAGTGTAGGGTTGTCATTAATATTGCTGATGATGTTATATGCATCACCGATGATGGTGTTGTTATTAGTTATCGTCTATGTCTATGTTGTAAGAGGTAAGCGATTAGATAATTGGTTTGCATTCCTCTCGGCTTTATTTATTGCAACTGTTGCCTCTCTGGTTAATCCCAATGGAGAAGTTATAGGTGACGTAGTCAGATACTATAATCGTTATGACTATAATAGTGACTACTATATGTCATTGTTAGAAATGAAAGCGTATCAATATGCTTTGTTTAATATGATGGAGTATTTCGGATTACCTAATAGATTTTATACATTTATTTCTATATTCTTATTCACCTTCAATATAATATCATCCATACTTAATATAATAACTGGTCTTAATGTTGAAATTAATGGTGTTAAGAAGAATGTTTTGTTTATTGTATTGTTGTTCTCATTTATACCGTCATCAATATACTTTTCCTTCGAGTATCTCCTCGCATTATCTTTTATTGTACGCGGCTTGTCCTCAATTTTATTAAAAAGATACTTTCCGTTTTTATTTTGGAGTCTTTGTGGAATACTTATCCATAATGGAATATTCTACTTTATTGGGATTATCATCCTCGCTCATATAATTAGAAAACGTAACTATACTTTTGCATTATTACTTTCTAGTGTTATGCCATTGGCTCTTTTCTTTTTGACTAGCCAAGCTCACGTTACTGGATTCGATTATCTTGATTTATTATTTAAAAAACTATATTTTTACATAAATGGGCCATGGTCAAGATATGAAACATTGGCAGATTATGATTACTTCATATATACCTTTTTAAGGCTCCTTTCATTTTTTTTGGTTCTATTTATTTTTATAAGATATAAGGTTCCTCATAAAGGATATACAATTCTAATTTTAGTTATCTCTGTCTCCTCTCTTTTTTTTCCTCCATCAAGAACATTGTTTTTCAGATATGTTTATTTTGGTGCCTTGTTTTTAATTCCAGCCTATGTATATATCATTCTAAAACTAAAAATTAGTCAAAATGTGAAATATTTTTTCATGTTATTTATCCTAGTTAGTGGTTTTCAGTATATGAATTTATCTGTCTATAGGTTGGTTTCTGAGCATGTAGAACCATTGGTTTTATTTGGCAGTATCGACAAAATAGCTAGTTATAAACTTAATGTACCTTTAGATAATTTGGGAAGTGAGAGAGAGTAATTATGGATGAGCTGATTTCAGTCATTATTCCTGTCTATAATGTATCTGAATATGTTGACGAAGCTTTAGAGAGCATTATTAATCAGGATGATGTGAAGCTTGAGATCATCGTTGTCGATGATTGCTCATCAGATGATACCTTTGATAAAGTTCAACGCTGGGCAAATAGATTTGATAACATTAAAGCATATAAAAATAAATCTAACATTAAAATATGTAAGACTTTAAACTTTGCTTTTTTGATGTCTAAAGGAGATTATATAGCCAGGTTCGATGGTGATGATATATCTCTAAAAACAAGATTAAGAAATCAGCTAGATTTTATTAAAAATAATAACGTGGATTTAGTCGGTTGTCAGATGATAGCAGTTAACGCTGATGGCAATATTTTATCGAAAGGCAAAATGCCGGTTGGAAAAGAATTCGTAATTGATGCGAGTAAATATGCATCACCTATTGCACATATATGGCTTGCTAAAAGAGAAATATATGAGAGGCTTAATGGGTATCGTAATATTCCATATGCTGAGGATTATGATTTCATTTTGAGAGCTCTGGATATGGGATATTGCTGTGACAATCTTCCCGAGTATTTAATGCTGATTAGGCAAAGAGAAGGTAATACAGCGAGTACTGCCAGTTTAAAGCAGCGCAAGACACACCGGTATGTACTTGAATTACACAAGCGACGTTTGGTAAATAAAAGTGATGACGATGGATTCAGTGAAGACGAACTGGCGAAAAAGATAAAATCATGGCCTTTGACAGAAATCTTACACATATATTCAACTAATATGCTGTCATCGGCATATAGTGATAAAAATGTGTTTAGGAAAACCTTTAAAGTCATACTCTGTTGTTTATTGTCATACTATAATTTTGAATATTTGATATCACGTATGATGTTTAAACGGACTTTCATGTGAGTGTATAAGGAAGACAGTGTGAGCCAGAACATCGCAATAGTGATAAACGATATTTCAGCCTCTGGCGGGACTGAGCGAATTGCCACTTTTTTATCAAACCAACTTTCCTTGCTAGGCAATCAAGTTGTTCTTGTGTCAATTGTGAAGAATGGAGATCCCTTCTATCACTTGGACCATGGGATAACAATCTCCTATGTTAACTCTCCATCTATATTGAAACTGGGTGCTCACTTAAAAAAGCTGAAATGTGATAGCATAATATCAATATCAATGGGGAGGCTTTCTTTTAAACTAGCTCTGCTAAAAAGGCTCTTTTTTATAAAGAGTAAGTTAATACTTAGTGAGCATGTAGGTTTTGAAACATCATCTACTCCCGTAAGGCTCATGAAGCTATTTAGTTATGGTCTTGCCGATCAGCTGGTGCTATTAACCAAGCATGATT
This sequence comes from Aeromonas rivipollensis, assembly GCF_037811135.1. NCBI lineage: Bacteria > Pseudomonadati > Pseudomonadota > Gammaproteobacteria > Aeromonadales > Aeromonadaceae > Aeromonas > Aeromonas rivipollensis. The sequence continues at coordinate 1,562,731 of NZ_CP149130.1, forward strand.
ATGATCTTCTGGAATCTCGTACTACCACTCCAGTAACTGTAATCCCGAATCCCACTCTTTATCCGACCATGCCCATATCGGCTTTATCTGAAAAGAAAAAAGTCGTCTTAGCCGTAGGACGTTTAAATCAGCAGAAGAATTTCTCTAGATTGATATATATTTGGTCTTATTTACCTGAAGTATTGCGCCAACATTGGATTTTGAAAATAGTTGGTGATGGTGAAGAAAAGGAGATGTTGACTCAATTAGCATGTCAACTTTCTGTTTCTGATTCTATCTCTTTTGAACCAGCCTCTCCACAAATTGGTGCTGAATATAAGGCTGCAAGCATATTGGCTATGACTTCTCGTTATGAAGGGTTACCTTTGGTTCTTATAGAGGCAAAATCTTTTGGGTTACCTGCTGTAGCATTTGATTGCAAGACCGGGCCAAGAGAAATTATCAGCGAAGGTGTTGATGGATTCTTGGTATTGGATGGTGACATGGAGGCATACAAGGACAAGTTGGTCTATTTAATGAACTCGGATGATGAACGCAGAAATATGCAGCTCGCTGCCTTGTCTGCAGCAGAACGCTATTCACCCGAGATCATTGTCAAACAGTGGATGAGGTTGATATAAATGCCATTTGAATTAGTGTCTATTATCATGCCCGCATATAATGCGGCAAGATATATACGGCATAGTGTTGAATCTGTATTGTCCCAATCATTTGGCGATTGGCGCCTCTATATTGTTGATGATGCATCAACAGATGACACAGCGAATGTTGTGGCAGATATCCATGATGATAGAATCGAATATATCCTGCTCAAGGATAATGGTGGTGTAGCCAATGCCCGCAATGTCGGTATTCAATCTGCCAAGGGCAAGTATATTGCTTTTCTGGATAGTGATGATCTCTGGGAAGTAAACAAACTGGAAAGACAGATATCTTTGCTGGAGCAAGGGTATGCTGTGGTGTGTGGCAATTACTCTACTTTTCTGTCTGATGACATTGATCGCCCCGTGTCAGTGCGAACCAGCCCGATGGAATTCAGCTACGAAGATATGCTAAACAGCAACCGGATAGGAAATCTGACAGGAATATATAACCGCGAGCTGCTTGGCACATTTTACCAGGAGCGCTGTGGGCATGAAGATTACTTGATGTGGCTTGCAATAATGAAGGCTGCAAAAAAGGCTGCCTGCGTACAAGACATCGTTGCTCGTTATAGATTGAGTTCAAACTCATTATCTGCAAATAAATTGACCGCAGCGAAATGGCAGTGGCATATCTATCGACACAAGTTGTTGTTAAGCTTGCCAGATAGTTTGTATCATTGGCTTAGCTATGTCGTCATCGCGTTGAAAAAACGAATTCGCGAGTAGAATTAGAAAATTATGTATTTTTTTGACCTTTATTTCGATCTCTGGGGGTAACTTTGTCCTTTCAACGCCGTCACTCACGCTGGTATGAACGTGTGTTATTCAGCCCTCCTGCCTTGTTCATCTTCGGGGCCTTGCTTGCTGTTTGTTTGCCAGCCATAGAGCGATGGGGCCTGGAGTTTTGGCATCAGCTTGATGCCGTCCGGATCAATACCTTGAGCGGTGCCTTTGTGGCCTTCCTGCTGACAGGGATAGTGCTCCAACGTTTCTTGCGCTACCCGGGGGCCAGCCCGGTGGCCTATATGATCCCTACTGTGACGACCCTTTATGGTGCTCTTGTAGGGATCCTCTTCTTCCTGCGTCTGCCTTACAGCAGGCAGGTGTTGTTCGAGTCATATTTGGTGGCGCTGCTTTGCTGCTGGCTGGCCTACTTCATCGGCCGCCGTTACCGGACGCCCAAGTATGCCTTGCTGCCCTTTGGTGACTACCAGGCCCTGACTCAGCACACCAGCGTGCAGTGGCGTCTGCTGGACAAACCCGATCTCGGTGCCGTGCGCTATGACGCCGTGGTGGCAGACCTTAGGGATGAGAAGCTGGCTGGCGAGTGGGAGCGTTTCCTCGCTCGCTGCGCTCTGGCTCATATCCCCGTCTATCACATCAAGCAGATCAGCGAGACCCTCACCGGCCGGGTGAAGATTGACCATCTGCACGAGAACCAGCTTGGCTCCCTGTTACCCTCTCCCGTGTATGCCTTCATCAAGCGGGGCATGGACATACTGGCCGCGGTGATCGCGATCCCGCTGTTCTCCCCCTTGATGCTGGTGACGGCCATCCTCATTAAGCTGGAGAGCCCGGGCCCCGTGATGTTCCTGCAAAACCGGGTAGGGAAGGGTAACCAGGATTTCAGGATCTACAAGTTCCGCAGTATGTGCCAGAACTCCGAGCAGCACGGTGCCCAGTTTGCCCAGGACGGTGACATGCGCGTCACTCGGGTGGGCAAGGTGATCCGCAAGCTGCGTATCGACGAGTTGCCGCAGTTCTTCAACGTTCTCAAAGGGGACATGAGCCTGATTGGGCCGAGACCGGAGCAGCGTACCTTCGTCGATCAGTTCGAACGGGAGATCCCCTTCTACATGTATCGCCATATAGTGCGGCCCGGGATCAGTGGCTGGGCGCAAGTGGTGCACGGCTATGCTGCCGATGCCGATGACACGCGCATCAAGATTGAGCACGATTTTTACTACATCAAGCACTTCTCCCTCTGGCTGGATGTGCTCATCGTGTTCAAGACCATCCGCACCATTCTGACCGGTTTTGGCGCACGGTAATTCCGATGCGGATCTTGTTGCTGGGGGCTCGTGGCCAGTTGGGACGAGCCCTTTTTTCTGCCCTTTGCCGGGATTACCCCCATTGGCAGGTGACGGCCCTTGGCAGGTCTGAGTGCGACATCACCGACCCCCGTGCGCTGATTGGTGCCCTGGATCGCCATCAGCCGGAGGTGCTCCTCAACGGGGCTGCCTATGCGGCAGTCGATCTTGCACAGAGTCAGCCTGTGCTGGCAGATCGCATCAATCATCAGGCGGTGGCACTCCTTGCCCGGGAAGCCTGTAACAGGGGGGCGCTGCTGGTGCACTTCTCCACCGACTATGTGTTTGATGGCACAGGGATAAGACCCTGGGCTGAGACGGACAAGCCCAATCCCATCAATGTCTATGGTGCAAGCAAGTATGCCGGTGAGCAGGCCATTCAAGCGTTGTGTCCTGATCATCTGATCCTTCGCACCAGCTGGCTCTATGGTGGTGAAGGCCCGCATTTCGCTCGTTCTATACTTGACCGCGCCAGGGAGGGGGGGGGCCTTCAAGTGGTGGATGATCAATGGGGTGCGCCGACCCAGGTTCACTGGCTGGCAAGGGTAGCGGTGTTTGCGCTGTCACAAGTGCTGAACGATCCGGGTAAGGGAGGCTTGTATCATCTGACGTGCGAGGGGGAGACAAGCTGGTATGGCTTTGCCTCTGCGCTGGTACGAGAAGCTTGTCGGTTGGGGCTGTTGACGCATTCCGTTCCGGTTAATCCCATTCCGTCGGCGAACTGGCCCCAGGCGGCCCGTCGTCCGCTCAACTCCAGGCTCGATTGCCGACTGTTCTCTACTGTTTTTGGCATCAGGCTGCCTTCCTGGCAGGAGCAGATGGCTAGCTGGCTGGCCAGCCAAGATGCCGATCTTGGGGCGGTGGGTGTTCGCCCCCACCCATGAGTTGCCCCTCTTAACTCCATGGAGTCCCATGCATGATCCAGCGTAAAGGCATCATACTGGCCGGTGGTTCGGCCACCCGGCTCTATCCGGCGACTTTGGCCATCAGCAAGCAACTGCTGCCGGTTTATGACAAACCCATGATCTATTATCCCCTCTCGACCCTGATGCAGGCAGGTATCCGTGACATTCTGATCATCAGCACGCCACTGGATCTGCCCCGTTTCGAATTGCTGCTTGGGGATGGCAGCCAATGGGGGATGCGTTTCAGCTACGCGGTGCAGGATGAGCCCAATGGACTGGCACAGGCCCTGCTGATTGCAGAGCCTTTTCTGGCCGGGAGTCCCTGCTGCCTTATTCTGGGGGACAACATCTTCTACGGCACCGAGCTGCCTCGCCAGTTGCAGCGTGCGAGCGCCAAGGCGCAGGGCGCCACCCTGTTTGCCTATCATGTGCAGGATCCGGAGCGATACGGCGTCCTTGGATTCGATGAAGAGGGGAGGGTGCAAACGATCGTCGAGAAGCCCGCCTCCCCGGCGAGCCAGTATGCGGTGACAGGCATCTATTTTTATGACGCTGACGCTAGCAAGATAGCCCGTACCCTGCACCCGTCGGGGCGGGGGGAGCTTGAGATCACCGATGTCAATTTGTGTTATCTGAAACAGCAGCGCCTGGATATCTGCTTTATGGGGCGAGGTTCAGCCTGGCTCGATACCGGTACCCACGACAGTCTGCAGGAGGCCAGCAGCTTCATTCAGACTCTTGAAAAACGGCAGGGGCTCAAAGTTGCTGCTCCCGAGGAGATCGCCTGGCGCCGTGGCTGGGTATCAGATGAACAGCTTCGGGCCTTGGCACGCCCTCTTGCAAAGAGTGGGTATGGCGCCTATCTGCTGCGTTTGTTGCAAGCGCCTTTTGGCAAGACTCATTCCGATTGGGATTGATAAGGTTGTCTATTGGGTGATATATCTTTTCCCATCTATTCAAAGACATCACCTATGCACTTTATTTCATTGAAAATTCCGGATGTGTTACACATCCAGCACCAGCGTCATGAAGATGAGCGAGGCTGCTTTATGGAGCTGTTTCGCCACCAGGACTTCACGCAACAATGTGGCGATCTTTGCTTCGTTCAGGACAACCTGAGTCGCTCCCGGCAAGGGACGCTGCGTGGCCTTCATTATCAGAGGGAGAGACCGCAAGGCAAGCTCGTACAGGTGATTACCGGCACCATCTTCGATGTGGCGGTCGATGTGCGCACTGGGAGTCCGACCTATGGCCAATGGGTTGGCATGCAGCTCTCGGCGGAAGACGGAGGGCTGTGGATCCCTCCCGGGTTTGCCCACGGCTTCTATGTACAGAGCGAATGGGCCCATGTGCTGTATAAATGCACCGACTATTATGTTCCCGAGCTGGAGGCATCTCTCAACTGGTCGGATCCGACGCTGGCTATTGCGTGGCCCCTCATGGACAATGTGCCATTGATCTTGTCTGACAAAGACCGTCACGCCCCTTTCTGGAAGTAACTTCATCATCTTTAGAGCTCAGTATGAACAAACAGGTATTCGATAATTCTGACAAACAGTTACCTCAGGGTTGGCAAGCATCCGCCGGCGATGAGATAGATCTGCGTGAGCTGATCCTGGTGTTATGGCACCAGAAGATCCTGATCCTGCTGGTCGCAGGGGTATTCGCTGCAGCAGGTATAGCTTATGCCCTGCTGGCGCCTCAGGTCTGGGTCAGCCAGGCCGAGATCAAGTCGCCCACCCTCAAGGAGGTGGAATCACTCGAGCTCAATATCAACCAGCTGATCAATGCCCAGGTGCCGGCGGCGGCTTTCACCTCCTTTGACAAGAAGGCGCTCTACGGAGATTTCGTCAACAACTTCAATAGCTTCAATAACAAGCGTCAGTTTCTGATGGAGAAAGGTTATCTGGATGCCGAGGCGGCGCAGTCCGGAGTAACGGACGCGAAAGGCAAGCGACTGTTGCTCAAGACGATGACCGAAGGGATCAATGCCAAGGCCACGGACAAACTGCGTGAAGATGTCACCCTCTCCTTCGCCGCAGACACGGCGGCCGAGGCCAAGGAGCGCCTGGAGCAATACATCGCCTTCATCCAGCAGCAGGAGTCGGCGATCAAGGGCAAGGAACTGGGCACCATCTGGCAGAACCGGATCAAGACGCTGCAGACCCAGTTCGAGAGTGCCAAAATAGATACCCTCAAACAGTTGCAAGACGACATCTTGCGTACCGAATACAGCCTGCGTATTGCCCAGGTGGCTGGACTGGAGGCGCCGGTACAGAACCTGCAGGATCAGGGCAGCCTGCCCATCGATCTGGGGGCTCGCGCCCTGGCTGAGAAGCTCAAGATCCTCAAGGAGATCAAGAATCCCGAGTTCCTCAACCCGGCGCTGAGCGATCTGCGTCTGCAACTCAGCAGTCTCCAGGCCATCAAGCTGGAGGAGCTACCGTTCCAGTCCTTCGCCTATCTGGCTTCACCGAGTGAACCCCTGAGCCGTGACAAACCCAAGCGCTCACTGGTCGTGGTCTTGGCCACTTTGCTTGGCGGCATGCTGGGAGTGGGGATAGTGCTGGTACGTCATGCGTTTCGCAGGCCAGAACCGGCATGATGACAAGGAAGTGAACAAGGGGGGCTGTTGCCCCCTTTTACGTATGGGTTGCTTGGTGACGACACCATGAGAATGACACTGCAGGGATCAGGGACGATGAGGACAACAACAGGGATCTTTGGCTTGGTCAGCATCCTCTATTGGCTGCTGGGCATGCACTTTTTCATGCACAACCCGGGCGGGGCCGGGCTCTATCTGCCTTTCAACGCCTGGGGCTGGATCTTCGCGAGCCTGGTGATGGCGCTGGGGCTGTGGCAGGTCACCCTCAGCCAGCGGCTGGTGGTTTCGCCGCTGCTAACGGCGTTGTGGCTGGGGGCCTTGCTGCTGCTCTTGCCCATGGCCTATCCGGGCTTCGAGCTCAAGGACTATGCCATCCCCCGCCTGTTGGGGCTGTTTGCCGGTCTGCTGTTTCTCGCTTGCCTCTATCAATGGCGACTGGACCGTCAGATGCGGGATCGGCTGCTCTACCTGCTGCTGGGGGCAGTAGCCATAGAGGCGTTGCTCGGCCTGGTGCAGTACTACCTGCTGGTGCCGGGCAACTGGATAGGCTACGACACCAGAACTAATCGCCCTTACGGTATCTTCCAGCAACCCAACGTGATGGCGACCTTTATGGCAACCGGGTTTGCTTTGGCGATATGGCTTCAGATGCGAGGGCACGCCAACCCCTGGCTCAAGGGGCTGCGTCATGGCGTGATCCTGGCGACCGCCTTGCTACTGGTGGTGCTGCAGTCCCGGGTGGGCCAGCTGGGCGGGGCCTTGGCTCTGATCCTGCTGCTGCCGCAGTTGCATCGCGAGCGGCAACTGGGGCGGGTGTTGGGGCTGGTTGGGCTGGGCATAGCGCTCGGGCTGGCATCCCAGTACTGGATGGCGGGGGTCAGGCGGGGGCTGGAGATATATCAGTCCGGCGGCATGAGATCCATCTACTGGCCCTATGCCGCCAGGCTGATTGCCGAGGCGCCCTGGACCGGCTGGGGCTATGGCAGTTTCGAGTCCGTGTTCCTCCAGCATTACATGGCGGACAAGGCGCTCAACCCCGCCATGGTGCAGATCGAGTACAACCTGGATCACCCCCACAACGAGTTTCTCTACTGGGCGGTGGAAGGGGGGCTTGCCCCCATGCTCGGCATGGCGCTAGTGGGCGGGGCCCTGCTGTGGCGACTGGGTAGGGCCGGCTGGGTCAGGGGGATGGCCTTGCTGGCACTGGTGACTCCCATTCTGCTGCACACCCAGACCGAGTATCCCTTCTACCACGCCATCGCCCTGTGGTGGGCGCTGCTGCTGCTCATCCATGTGCTGGATGCGGAAGTGGAGGAGGGGGGGACGGCGGGCCACGCCAACTGGCGGGAGCATATCTACCGCCCCTGGCTCTTGCTGCGTTTCTTGGCCATTGGCATTCCCCTGACTGTCGTCCCCTTCATGCTGACGGCTCTGCATACCGCCTGGGTGGTGACCAAGTATGAGCGCGGTGGCTACAAGCAGCCTGCGTTGCTGCTCGACATCGTCAACCCCATGGCCTGGCTGACCCGGGTAGAGTTCGACGTCAACGCGGTGCGCCTGATGGTGGGCTTGCAGGCCAACAACAAGGCAGAGCTGGAAGCCTATCTCGACTGGGGGCAGGCGTTTGTACGCCATACCCCCAGGGCCAACATCTACGCCAACATGGTGATTGCCCTCAATGCGCTGGGGCGGACCGAGGAGGCCGACCGCCTGCGCACCCAGGCGCTGATGCTCTATCCGGGTGAGCCCTTGCTCACCGCCTCGGCGGCCAAATCGGTCGCCGCTACCCTGGAGCCCAAGCCCTCCTCATGAGCGGGCCGGACACCGCTTTCCCTTACTCCATCACGGCCGCCTTGCGGCCGTGATCATTTCCACTTCAGGCAAGCTCACAGTCAGGATCGGCGGTGTAGTCTCCCGAATGGGGATGGCGGGACCGCGCAGGCGCGGTGTCGGCGCCATCGGGTCTCAGTCGTCATCGGAGTCGACATAGTGAAGAAGATTGCATTCATGGTTACCAGCCTGCTCATTCTGATGGGCACACCGGCCCTCGCAGGCACCAGCGCCCAGGTGGAATACGGCACAGTGCAAGAGAGCCGCGTCCTGACCCAGGAGGCGGCACCCCAGCAGGGCGGAACCCGGCCACTTCGCACCATAGGGGCCGCTGCCCTGGGGGCGGCCGTCGGCAGCCAATTTGGTGGTGGCTCGGGCCAGACTGTCGCCACCACTGTGGGGGCTGTGGCGGGAGCCGAGGCTTCCCGTCGCCGTCAGGGCAACCAGCAGAGCGTGCAGGGCAAGCAGAGGGTCGAGCTGCTAATCAAGACCGAGGCGGGAAAACTGCTCAACGTCGTGCAGGATCAGGATCCCGCGCTCAGATTCAACAAGGGGGACAAGGTGCGCATCCTGACCACGGGAACGGATACCCGGGTCGACAAGTCCGTCTAGGGGGCTGCCTGGCGGTATGATGTCAGGGGGGTTAGCCCCCTGGTTGCGGCCGGATTGTACGATGTTTCATCAAGGGTTTCATCGGCTCGCAAAAATGCGGTTCAGTGCTGGACGGCGAGAGCGCCTTGGCTAAGATAACCGTCTTAACGTCTTGTTTGGCAAGGGAGTATGAAATGGAGATAGTACTAGGCCCATTAGAGGCTCGCGTGATCGGCTGCCTGATAGAGAAAGAGATCTGCACGCCGGATCAGTACCCTCTCTCTCTCAATGCACTGGTCAATGCCTGCAACCAGAAGAGCAATCGCGAACCCGTGCTCGAGCTCGCCGAGCTGGATATCCGCGCCGTCATCGACGAACTGATCCGCCGCCGTCTGGTGGTCAACACAGCCGGCTTCAATGCCCGGGTGCCCCGCTATCAGCACCGTTTCTGCAACACCGAGTTTGGTGAACTGAAGTTCAGCGCCCAGGAGCTCGGCATTATCTGCGAGCTCTTGCTGCGGGGCCCCCAGACCCCGGGCGAGCTGCGCTCGCGCACCAACCGGCTGTGCAGCTTCGACGATGTGACCGAGGTGGATGCGGTGCTGGCCGCGCTGGCCGAGCGGGGACCCTATGTGGTCAAGCTGCCCCGTGAGCCGGGCAAGCGGGAATCCCGCTATGCCCACCTGTTTGGTGGCGAAATCGATCTGGAAGCTCTGGCCGAGGCCGCTCCCGCCAGCGGCTATGCCTCTCCTGCCGCCGATCGCCTGAGCCAGCTGGAAGAGGAAGTTGAGCGCCTCAAGTCGCAGTTGCAGGCCCTGGAGGCCCGTCTGGCGCGCCTGGAAGGCTGAGTTAGGCGAGTTGGCTTACCCCATCAGGAGGCGCTGCGGCGCCTTTTTTCATGTCCCGTTGGCCGCCCGCAGCGCCCTCGCAGAGGATGACCCGCCCGGCCCCCAGTCTCCGCTTTTATGAGCCTGGCCGCTTTTTTTGTACTAATTCGCGGTTAAGGGTCGAGCCGCCGCCGCTTTCCCGTTAAAATTCCGCCTTTGCACCTGCCCGCGAGTTCTGATGTCAGCCTTCACCCTCTCTTCGGATTGCCATGCCCTGCTCAGCGAGCTGCAACTGCAGCGCGCCGCCAGTACCCGTTATTTGCAGGACACGCTGTACCCACAGCGCTCGCCCGGGCAGGCGCTGACGGATGCGCTGAACCAGTTGCAACAACAGGGATTGATAAGGCTGCGCACCGAGCAGCAGTGGAGCCTGACGGCGGAGGGCACCCTGACCCTGATCCTGGCGGTGCGCTCAGGGGAGTGCCCCATGCCGGACTGGACGCGGGTCCCCTCGGTCACGGGTCAGGAGATGGCACAAGGGGTGGTGCGCGAACTCTGCCTGGGGGAGGCGGGGCAGATCCCCGCCTACTACCAGAGCGCGGATCTCTTGAGCCTGCTGGACCTGCCCGATGCCCACCGCCTGCTGGCGGGCTCAAGCCCTGCCTGGCAACAGCTGCTGCTGGAACACTTCGCCCTGCAGACCCTGCTCGATGCCGAGCCTGAAGCGCACTGGCCGCTGACGTCCGTGACCGAGGCCTGCGCCCCTGCGCTGGCAAGCCGGCTCGAGGCGCTGGCCAGCGAGTGGGACTGGCTCTGCGGCCCGCTGGCCGGCGAGGTGACCACTCACTGGCCGGCCCTGCAGCAACTGGCCGAGCAGGGGGATGAGCAGCCCCTGGCGGAGCGGCTGCTCGGTGCACTGGGGCAGTGGCAGGCAGTGGCGGCGCACGAGCCTTGGCCCAGGATGTTCAGCGCCCTGCTCTGGCTGGGCTGGCTGCAGCAGGCCGATCCCGTGCTCGCCAGCGAGCAGCGCAAGAAGTGGCAGCGCAGCCTTGGTAACCATTTCCCCCTGCTTGCGGATCTGCTGGGACAGTGGGCCGGTGATCGCCACGGTCAGGCGATAGGCCTGTTCGATACCCTGCAACTGCCGCTGGAGGAGCTCCACTGGGGCTACCTCTGGCTGGATCTCTGCGCCCTCGCGCGCCACGGCGAGCAGAGCCCCCAGGTGGCCATACTGCACAAGTGGGATCTCTCCCATGTGCTGGAGGCCGAGCCCCGTCATCGTCTGATGGCCTTCTGCCAGGATCTGTTGCGCCTCTTGCTGGGAGAGGGGGCCGAGCGCCCCCCGTTGCAGCAACTGCGTGCCACCCCGATCCCCGAGGCGGCCAGCGACGCAGAGGATGAGGACAAGACCCCCGCCTCGGCCAGCTGGCTCAACTGGCTGCAGGGGCTGGGGCGCTCCAGCGGCGTGCGCAAGGCGCAGGAGCGGCTGGTATGGTTGCTCCATGCGGAAGGGCCCGAGCTCGAGTGCAAGATCCAGAAGCAGAGCACCAAGGGGGAGTGGACCGCCGGGCGCCGGGTCGATCCTGCCCTGCTCTCCACCCAGTATGCCGCTCTGCTCGACGAGGCGGACTGGGCCCTGGTGCGCACCCTGCCAAGGGGCATGAGCAAGCTGCCGCGGGACGCCTGGGCCCCCCTGGCCAGCCATCCGCGCCTGTTCAACGCCAAGGGGCAGAAGCTGCAACTGGCCATCAGCGCCCCCTTGCTGCAGGTGGTCGCCACCGAGCAGGGCATGAGCGCCGTCCTGAGCCCGGGCGCTGCGGCGCGAGGGGCGCACATAGTACCCCTGGCCCAGGATCTGTGGCAGCTCATCCTGACCCCGCAGGCGCTGCTGGACAGACTGCCTGCGCTGGAATCCATCCCGCTGCTGCCAGCGGACGGGCTCGCCGAGCTGCAACGCACCCTGGACGCCATTCCCGAGCTGCCCTGGCACAGCCAGGTCGAGGGGCTCAGCGGCAATGCCGAGCTGACCCCCTGGCCCGGAGTGCCCTCGGTCCAGCTGGACTGGCAGGATGGTCAGCTGGTGGTCCAGCTGGTGACCCGGGAGGGGGATCTGCCGCCGTTGCCCCTTGGCAAGGGGGAGGCCATAGTGCGTCAGGGCGTCAGGGACTATCACTACTGGCAACGGGATCTGGCTGCAGAGAAGGCCGAGGCCCAGTTGCTGCGCAACCAGCTGCCCATTGGCCTGCCGGGCAACGAATGGAAGCTGGACGGTGAGCAGGCACTGACCCTGGTCAATGCGCTGCCCGAGCTGGTGGACGCCGGAGTGGTCGTTCACTGGCATCAGGACAGCGCCCGTCTCAAGAGCCTCGACGAGGCGGCCCTGAGCCTGCGCATCGAGCGTCGCCAGGACTGGTTCCAGGTGGAGGGGGCACTGGCGCTGGATGAGCACCAGATCCTCGACTTGCGCCTCATCCTGCGCCAGCTGACCCCGGGCCAGCGCACCGTTCAGCTCGACGAGAAGACCAGCCTGATGCTGAGCGACAAGCTGGTGGAGCGCCTCACCATGCTGGGGGCCATGCTGGACACCGAGCAGCGCATCAACAACAAGCTGGCCTATCCCCTGGCTCGCTTGCTGTCGGCGGTGACCACGGCCGGGGATGATGCCTGGCACTCCCTGCAGCAGGAGTGGCAGCAGGAGGTGGAGTGTGCCCCCGAGCTCCTGACGGCGCTGAGGGACTATCAGAAGGAGGGGGTGCGCTGGATGGCGACCCTGGCCCACCATGGCTTTGGCGCCTGTCTCGCCGATGACATGGGCCTTGGCAAGACGCTTCAGGCGCTCATGGTGCTGCGCATGCGCCAGCACCTCGGCCCCGCCCTGGTGGTGGTGCCCAAGTCCGTGGTCACCAACTGGCAGGAGGAGGTGACGCGATTCGCCCCCGAGCTGGAGGTGGTGGTGTTCGAGAATCCCGCCGAGCGGGAGACCCTGATCCAGGAGGCCAAGGCGGGCCAGATCATCCTGGTCAACTACGGCATGCTCGGCAGCCTGGCCCAGTCCCTCAAGTCCCGCCGCTGGGCGAGCATGGTGCTGGACGAGGCGCAGCAGATCAAGAATGCCGGCACCCAGCGTGCCAAGCTGCTGTTCCAGCTGGACGGCGATTTTCGCCTGGCCCTCTCCGGCACCCCCATCGAGAACCACCTGGGGGAGCTGTGGAGCCTGTTCACCTTCATCAACCCAGGCCTGCTCGGCAGCCTCGGCGAGTTCAAGCGCCGCTTCGGCAAGGCGGTGAAGGATCCCCAGCACATGGCGCTGCTGCGGGCGGTGATCAGCCCCTTCATCCTGCGGCGCCTCAAGCAGCAGGTGCTGACCGAGCTGCCGGACAAGACCGAGATCATCCACCACATCAGCCTCTCCCCCGAGGAGCGTCAGCTCTACGAGGCGACCAGGCGCGAGGTGGTGCAGCAGGTGCAAAGCGCTGATGGCCGCGCCCTGATGCACGTGCTGAGCGGCCTGACCCGCTTGCGACGGCTCTGCTGCTCCCCCGAGCTGGTGATGCCGGAGTGGTCACAGACCAGCAGCAAGCTGGACGAGGCCATGGCGCTCCTGGAGGAAGCCATAGATGGCGGGCACCGGGTGCTGGTGTTCAGTCAGTTCGTCGATCTGCTGAGCCTGCTGCGAGCCCGCATCGAGCTCAAAAAATGGGACTACTGCTACCTGGACGGGGGCTGCTCCGCCAAGTCCCGCCAGGAGTCTATCCTACGGTTCCGCCACGATCCCGTGCCGCTGTTCCTCATCAGCCTCAAGGCGGGGGGAACAGGCCTCAACCTGACCCAGGCCGATACCGTGCTGCACCTGGATCCCTGGTGGAACCCGGCGGTGGAGGATCAGGCGAGCGATCGGGCGCACCGCATGGGCCAGACCCAGCCGGTGACAGTCTATCGACTGGTGTGCGAGCAGACGGTGGAGGAGAAGATAGTGGCGCTGCACGACGAGAAGCGAGCCCTAGCCGATGGCCTGCTGAGCGGCCAGTCCGAGGTCCGTGGCCTGGACGTGGAGAGCCTGCGCGCCCTGCTGATGAGCTGATCCGCGCTATCACCCGCGATATGACCATGTAATATGGAAGAGGGGAGCACATCTTGCCGATGTGCTCCCCTCTGTTGTTTCTGCGTGTCGGTGTTAGCCGGAACGGTGCGCTAGCCCTGATAGCGATAGAGGTGCAGCCGCTCTATGATGGCCTCGCCGCCAATCTTGCGATCCCGCCGCGCCTGGCGCAGCTTGGGCGGATAGTGGCCGAGGTGAGTGACGCTGGGCGGGTTGTCCGAGCAGAGCAGCAGGGGCAGACTCGCCTTGAGCTGCTGTTTGCGGGGCTCCCTGTCCAGCCAGAGCAGGTTGATCATGGGGTGGGTCTTGACCGGTCGGCGGATCCGCAGCTGCGCATCCGCCGGCAGGCGGCGAATGTCATACACCTCCTGATCCACCATCTTGCTCCACTCCTCGTTGCTGGAGAGCGCCGGCACATAGCGGCGGCTGCGCTCCAGCATCTCCAGTACCTGCTCGCGAGTGAGGCGGCTGATGCTCTGCTTGTCGGCCCAGGTGAAACCGAGCGAATGCAGCTCTCCGGTGAGCAGGGTCAGCTTGCGATAGACCTGCAGGGTGATGACACCAGGCAGTGCGCCGTGCACCAGCTCGAACTTCTCGTCCCGCCCGCCGGCAGCTTGCACCAGGGTCTTGAAGGCGAGCTTGTGGCCATTGATCTCATCGAGCAGCGGTTGCAACAGGGGGGCGCTGGCGGCGGAGAAGCGCAACCAGCCAGGCAGGCGGTGAGTCGCCTTGGTGGAGCAGCCAGGGCGGGCACTGTGATCCTGAAAGGCCGCTACGGCCGCGGCCAGTGCCACCTCGCCCGAGAGATAACCCACCTCGATGGCCTCGATGGGGTCATGTTCTTCCCCTTGCGGTACTGCGGGCAGGGGATAGACATGGGCCTCCAGCAACTCGAGCTGGCCGAGCTGCCTGGCGAGACGGGCAAGGGCCTCTTCCAGCGCGTCCATCTGTTGACGCAGGGCGGCGGTGGGGGTAAAGGTGTCCATCGGCATATCCTGTGTGTTCCCCCAATCCGTCGCCCTAAAGGCGGCGATCAGGAGCATGATTAAACTACTGTATAAATAACCATACCAGTATGGCGGGAAGGCGCCAAGTGCCGCCTTTCAAGCGCGGTGCAAGGGCGGCTGCCGTGGCCGCCTTCCGGGGGTTGTCTAACTGTATCATTCTGTTAAATAACGATCTTTAAGTGATCCAATGATTAACAATTGGTGGCAGGGCGGGGGGGATCGCGCTCTGCCGGGAACCTGGGCTCTGCATAGCTAACGTGGGAAACTGCATAGTTAGAAGCCGATGGGGCAGGAGAAAATGCTGCCGGGCTGGGAGGGGGAATATCTGGTTAATATTTTACATATAAATCAATGAATTGTGTTTTACCCCATGGCGAGATCAGCCATTACTTTTACTAATCTCATGTATCAAAATTCGTCAATTGAGGCACCTCCTCGCCCTGACTAAGCTTTGCGCATCAAATCCGAGCCTTGCGCAGAACTAGAGAGAGGAGCCATATCATGGCCAACATGACTTATACCGAAGCCGGTTACCAGGATTCCAGCGAATCGAATCTGGTTGCTCGCGTCAAGATGACCATCCTGACCTGGCTGGAACGCAGCCGCAGCCGTCGCCAGCTCTCCGAGCTGCCCGCCTACCTGCTCAAGGACATTGGTCTGAACGAAGCTGACCGCTATCAAGAGACCACCAAGCCGTTCTGGCGTGGTTGATATACCGGGCATGGATGCCTCGTTTTCTTGCTGATCTGAACTGCTCTGCCTGATGCTCTTTGCCCCATAACGGGCCTGACTCTTACCCTGTTGCCGCTGCCTGTCATTTCCCCTTGTCTGTTTTTCCTGCTGTTTGCCCCCTGCGGCATGAGTTGTCATCATCCCTCGCCAACTTTGTATCCTTACTGTTTGAATTTGTTTAAAAATTGATTTTAAGCCCGCTTGCCTTGCGTATAATCCGGCCATGGCATTCCAGACAAGAGGGTGAGATGGATGATTCCCCAGCATGACTTTTTGGCCCTGACCCGCCGCCACGAGTGGCAGCTCGAGCCTTTTGCCTTCGACCTGGCCAACGGTACCCGGGTGAGCGTGTGGGACACCGGCGTGCTCTGCCTGGAGCCCGCGCCTGAGTCGCCAGGCGGGCGCAAGGACATAGTGCTCTCCTGCGGCATTCACGGTAACGAAACAGCCCCCATCGAGATCTGCAACCAGCTGCTGACCCGGCTGCTCGGCGGGGAGCTTCAGGCCCGCCACCGGGTGCTGTTCCTCTTTGGCAACCCGGCCGCCATGAACCAGGGGGCGCGCGAGGTGGAGGAGAACATGAACCGGCTCTTCTCTGGAGCCCACAGCAAGGGGGAGGGGCTGTGCAACAGGGAGCGCATTCGCGCCATGCGCCTGGAGCAGTATGTGAGCCGCTTCTTCGCCGATCCCGCCCGGCCCCGCTATCACTACGATCTGCACACCGCCATTCGCGGCTCCCGCCACGAGAAGTTTGCGGTCTACCCCTTCCCCCACGAGCGACCGCACTGCAAGGAGCAGGTGCAGTTCCTCGGGTCCTGCGGGGTGCGCACCATACTGCTCTCGAGCGGCCCGACCACCACCTTCAGCTATTACAGCTCGCATCAGCATAGCGCCCATGCCTTCACGGTGGAGCTCGGCAAGGTGCGTCCCTTTGGCGAGAACGACATGACCCGCTTCATCGAGGCGCGTCAGGCGTTGCAGGAGCTGGTGACCCAGGATGAGGTGGTGCTCGAGCCCTGGCGGGCGGATGACTTCACGATTTTTGCCATCGATCGGGTGATCAACAAGCAAACGGCCGCGTTTCGTTTCCTGTTTGCCAGCGATGTGGACAATTTCACCGAATTTCCCCAGGGATTTGTGCTGGCGGAAGATGGAGATCGGCAGTACAGGGTAGAGAAAGCGCGGGAGGCGGTGGTCTTCCCCAATGCCAACGTGGCCATCGGCCAGCGGACCATGCTGCTGGTGGTGCCGACCCGCCTGTGGGAGTGATCTGAGCCTATCTTTTCACGCCAACCCTGCGCCCCTGGCGGCGTGGTCAGGATAGGCGTGATCCCGAACTCGCCCTGACAGGGAGCCCGAAAGGGCTCCCTTCTTCGTTTCTGCTCGCCGAAAATCTCATCTTCTTTCTGAAATTAAAGAAGTTTCTACTGGTCTTACCTGGCTGAATCACGTTGCTCTTTGCTTAACATCTTATTTACATTATAAGGGTCACCTCATGGTGGTGACGCTGACAACGGCAAGGAGCCAGTTATGACCCATGTCGACATCCCCTTCCTTCGTTACCTCGATGAGGAGGGGCGCCCGGTCGCGACACTGCCGACCTGGCTGGACAAGGCGATGCTGCACACCTTCTACCGCAACATGGTGATGGTGCGCAGTTACGACAAGAAAGCGATAGCACTGCAGCGAACCGGCAAGCTCGGCACCTTTCCCTCCCATCTCGGGGCGGAAGCGGTGGGAATCGGGGTCGGTCTCGCCATGCGGCCGGAGGATGTCTATGTGCCCTATTACCGGGACATGCCCACCCTCTATGTGCGGGGCGTGCCCATGGAGCAGAACCTGCAGTATTGGGGCGGAGATGAACGGGGCAGTGTCTTCTACAAGGCCGATGGCGAGTTGTCGGAAGACTTGCCCATCTGCGTCCCCATCGCCACCCAGATCACCCATGCCGCCGGCATAGCGGCCGCCTTCAAGCTGCGCAACCAGCCCAGGGTCGCAGTGGTGACCATAGGTGATGGCGGCACCTCCAAGGGGGATTTTCTCGAGGGGCTCAACTGCGCCGGCGTCTGGCATCTCCCCATGGTGATGATCATCAACAACAACCAGTGGGCCATCTCGGTGCCACGCAAGCTGCAGTCGAGCGCACCGACCCTGGCCCAGAAGGGGATAGGGGCCGGGGTGCGCAGCCTGCAGGTCGACGGCAACGACGTGGTGGCCGTCTATGAGGCGACTCGCGTCGCCATGGAGCGGGCCCGCAGCGGCAAGGGGCCGACGCTTATCGAAGCCGTCAGCTACCGGCTCGGGGATCACACCACTGCCGACGATGCAACCCGTTATCGCGAGGCCGCCGAGGTGGAAGCCGCCTGGGCCAAGGAGCCGGTCAAGCGGCTGCGCCAGTTCATGGCCGATCAGGGCTGGTGGGACGAGCATCAGGAGCAGGCGTTGCTGGCGGAGGCAGCCCGCGAGGTCGAACGTGCCGTTGCCGCCTATGAAGGCATGGCGCCCCAGGCGCCGGAAACCCTGCTCGATTACCAGTTTGCCGAGCTGCCGAGGGAGTACCGTGCCCAGCGTCAGCGCATCATCGCCAAGGGCATGCAGCAGCGCGGCGGGGAGACACACCATGAGTGACATGACACTGCGCGATGCGATTCACCTGACATTGCATCACGAGATGGTTCTGGGTCTGGGGAGGCGGCATGAGTGAAATAACGCTGCTCGAAGCGATCAATCTGGCGCTGCATCACGAGATGGAGCACGACCCAGACGTAGTGGTGCTGGGTGAGGATGTGGGGGTCAACGGCGGGGTGTTTCGCGCCACCGTGGGGCTGCGCGACAAGTTCGGGTTCAAGCGGGTGATAGACACGCCGCTGGCGGAGGGGCTGATCGCCGGGGTGGCGGTCGGCATGGCGACCCAGGGGCTTAAACCCGTGGCCGAGTTCCAGTTCCAGGGCTTCATCTTCCCCGGCATGGAGCAGATCATCTGCCAGGCGGCGCGGATGCGAAACCGCACCCGTGGCCGGCTCTCCTGTCCCATCGTCTACCGCTCCCCCTATGGCGCCGGCATCCATTCGCCCGAGCACCACAGCGAGAGCGTCGAAGCCCTGTTTGCCCATATCCCGGGTCTGAGAGTGGTCATCCCCTCCAGCCCAAGACGGGCATATGGCCTGCTGCTCTCGGCCATTCGCGACCCGGATCCGGTGATGTTCTTCGAGCCGGATCGCATCTACCGCTCCATGAAGTCGGATGTGGTGGATGACGGCGTCGGCCTGCCGCTGGATGTCTGCTTCACCCTGAGGCCCGGACGGGATCTCACCGTGGTCGCCTGGGGGGCCTGCATCCAGGAGGTGATGCGGGCCGCCGCCCTGCTGGCGGAGCAGGACATCCAGTGCGAGGTGCTGGATCTCGCCACCATCAAGCCGCTGGACATGGAGAGCATCCTGGCCTCGGTGCGCAAGACCGGCCGCCTGCTGGTGGTGCACGAGGCCTGTGGCAGTTTCGGGGTCGGTGCCGAAATCGTGGCGCGGGTCACCGAGGAGGCGTTGACCTCCCTCAAGGCGCCGCCAAAGCGCCTCACCGGGGTGGATGCCGCCGTCCCCTACTACCGCAACGAGGAGTATTACCTCATCACCGAGCAGGATATCGCGGATGCGGCTCACCAGCTGATGGAGAACAAGTGGCTATGACGTTTCTCAACGGTTGGCGCCCAGGCGCCCGAGCAAGGAAGAGCTATGAAGTCGGTCAACCTTTGGTGATGTTCCCGCGGATGGAGAACTGGTCATGAAATTTTTCAAATTACCGGATCTGGGCGAAGGCTTGGCCGAGGCCGAGATAGTCGAATGGAAGGTCAATGCCGGCGATACCGTGAGTGTCGATCAGGTGCTGCTGTCGGTGGAAACCGCCAAGGCGCTGGTGGATGTGCCCTCGCCGGTGGCGGGGGTGATCGCCAGGCTGTGCGGCCAGGAGGGAGACATACTCCACATCGGCGCTCCCCTGGTGGAGTTTGAGGGGGGAGAGGATGACGGCACCGTGGTGGGCAAGGTCAGCGCCCATCAACAGCACATCGAGGATCACTTCGTGGTGGGTGCCATGGCACCCGGTGGCGCCCTGGTGCAGGCCATGCCGGCGGTGCGTCTGCTGGCGCAAAAACTGGGGCTGGACATCGACAGGCTCAAGGGTACTGGCAGCGCCGGCATGGTGACCGAGCAGGACGTGCAGAGCGCCTTCGAAGCGTTGCAGAGCAGCGGCAACGAGTTCCTCAAGGGCTCGCGCCGGGCCATGGCCAAGGCGATGGAACACTCCCACCAGACGGTGGTGCCGGTCAGCATCACCGACGAGGTGGACCTGCGTCACTGGCGGGCAGACGAAGACGTGACGGTACGCCTCATCAAGGCCATCGGGGTGGCGTGTCGTGCCGAGCCCTCCATGAATGCCTGGTTTGACGGGGATACCCTGTCCAGGCGTCTGTTCAGGGAAGTCAACGTGGCCATTGCCGTCGACTCCAAACACGGGCTCTATGTGCCGGTGATGGAGAATGTGGCCGAGCGGGAGAGGGTGGACATTCGGCACGGGCTGGATCGGATGATCGACGATGTGAAGGCACGCGCCGTGCCGCGGGAGATGCTGCAGGGGGCGACCATCACCCTCACCAACTTTGGCGCCATTGCAGGCCGCTATGCCAGTCCTATCGTCACGCCACCCCAGGTGGCCATCATAGGGGCGGGCAAGCTGTTCGAAAAAGTGGTCTTCATCCATGGGGAGGCGCGGCCGGTCCGGGCACTGCCCTTGTCGATGACATTTGACCACCGCGCCTGTACCGGTGGGGAGGCGGCGCGCTTCCTCAAAGCCTTGGTTCAGGCACTGGAAGCGGCGGATGCGTAAGTGATTGCACCCTGCCCCCGGCGGGGTGCAAATTTGGTTGCGTAATCGACAAAGGCACGTATAATCTAAACCAGCTTGAAAGGGCGTTAGTTATGTCAATGAATATGATGTTTTGCATCTTTTCCTGTTGTTCATAAGTTAATCCCGTTTTTGAGCTTTACCCGCTGAAAAGCATAAGTAATTATTTTGAATACAGGTTAAAGATATGTCTAACATGATCACCGGTACCGTTAAGTTTTTCAACGAAACCAAAGGTTTTGGCTTCATCCAGCAAGAAAACGGCCCGGACGTTTTCGTTCACTTCAGCGCTATCAGCGGTAACGGTTTCCGTACCCTGGCTGAAGGTCAGCGCGTACAGTTCTCCGTGACCCAAGGTCAGAAAGGCCCGCAGGCTGAGAACGTAACTGCTCTGTAATTCTTACAGAATTTAAGAAAGCCGTGGTACCTCTGGTGCCACGGCTTTTTGTTTTATGGCATATTCATAAACCACCTGTGCCAATGACCATCATCATGCTCTCATCACTCTTGTTGACCGTGGCGCTTGCCAATGCTTCCGTGCCGGATCCCGCGGCCAGAGAGGCCGTGACAGTGTGCCAGCAATTCGTGCAGGTCCGTTTGGGCAAGGAAGGGCAGCCCGAGGAGATCAAGGCGCAGCCTGTCCCGAAGCGGGCGGGGGAGTGGCTGATCGATGGCAAGGTAAAAGGACCCGAAGGTCCTTTGTTGTTTGCTTGTCTGTTGCGGCAGGGAAAGCGCTGGGAATTGCTCAACTTCTCGCTCTGGGCGCCGCAGGAACTCAATTCGGCTTGAGTGCCACCAGCAGGTGTTGGAGATGCTCCAGCATGGTCATGCCGAAGGGGGTCAGATAGCCGCCATCGACGGCACTGATCATGCCTTGTTGATGCAGGCGTTGCGCCGCGAGGCACAACTCTTCAGACATGTCGCTGCGTAACTTGATCCCCAGACTCATGTTCGCCGGATCAAAGCATGCCAGTATTTTCAGCTCATTCACAAAATCGTCAGAAACCTGGTCGATCCCACTCATGGATGCACTCCTTACGCTAAAGATGTATGCAAACTAGCATTCCCGGTTTGACTTTAGTGGGCGCTGGCTCAAAGTATTGGGCTTTCTCGGGGCCGGCAGTACCCGAACGCTGTTTTTTTGGCCGAAATCATCACGCCACGGCTGACCGGACGAGCAGAGTCCGCGTGCCGGTAAACATGGTAGAATGCTCTCTCTTTTGTCCCCCTGGCCAGGTATGAACCCAGGTCTTCCAGCTCAAGGCGCGTCTCATGATCACTGTCACTCTGGTATCTCTGCTGCACACCCTAGGTCCCCGTTTTCCTGTTTATGCTCCGTCCTTGTTGCTCCCCTTGCTCGATGAGCATCAGGGGGATATCTGGCTGCCATCCATCAAGGGGGCTGATGTCGCCGCCCTGCGCCAGCATGCCAAGGGGAGCGAGGCGCAAAGTCTGGCATCTCTGGCTGCGGGATGGTGTGATTTTGGGACCGGCGGCGAGGGCGAGACGCCCGAGCTGGACGCGCTGGCGAGTTACGACGAAGAGATGTTGGACAACCTGTTGATGTACTGGCACAGCCCTGCCAAGATCAACAGCCCGATCACCGATAACCTGTTCGAGCTGCGCCGCGAGGTGGTCGATGAAGCCCATGGCACCAAGCTGGCGGCTGCCTGGCAGCAACAACAACAGGTGCGCTTCGAGCAGATCATGCACGGAGTGCAGGCCGGGCGGGATCAGCTCTGCTTCGTCGAGGTGGAGTCCGCCTACTGGCTGCGTCAGCGTTTCTGCGAGACGGCGGAGATCACCCTGGTGACCCCGGCGCTGGGCTGAGATAGCCGAAACAGGAGTGACTGAGTACTCTTGCTGGACAAGGCGCCAGCAAGATGTGAACATGTCGCCCTTTATTGAATGAGAGACTTGACCAATGAGCTATGAACTTAGCGACACCGAGCGCAATGCCGCGCTGCAACTGAACGCCGACTACCGCTTTGATCACTTCATCAGCAAGCTGGTCGAGCACGAAGAGCTGTTTGTTCTGACCGACGAGCACGGCGTCATGATGCTGACCACCGAAGACGAAGACTGCATCCCGGTCTGGCCGCATCCGGAATACGCCAAGGCGTGGGCCGAAGGCGAGTGGGCAGATTGCAAGCCGCAGTCCATCACCCTCAAGGTGTGGCTGGATCGCTGGGTCGACGGCATGGAGCAGGACGAGCTCTGCGTGGCCGTGTTCCCGACCCCGGAGCAGGAAGGCATAGTGCTGGATCCGGCCGACGTGGCCGATGCCATCGCGCAAAAGCAGGCCAAGCGCGGCTAAGTCCCGCCCAGGTGCTGCTGCCACAAAAAAGACCCCGCCACAGTGCGGGGTCTTTTGTTTGTGTCGAGCTAGAGCGTGGAGAGGGCTCAGGGCTTTTGATAGCGGGTGTCGATCAGGGTGACGGGAGGGAAGGTCTTGCCCTGCTTGATGGCGGCTTTCGTCTCCGCTTTCAGCTCCTCGTCAATCCAGAGCAGGCCGCCGAAGCTGTAGCCCGAGTTGGCGCCATCCAGGGGCCAGTAGAGCAGATCGCTCTGGGGCGTCGCCGGGATCTTGGGCAATTTCACCCAGCGCCAGGCGCCTGCCCGGGTATAGGGGACCTGATAGGCGGGGACAAAACTGGCCAGCTCATAGAGCCGCTGCTGGATCTGCCGTGAGAGTTCTGCCTTCTTGCCGAAGTCGAAGGCCTTGTCGTATTGCTCCACCAGGGCCGAGATGGCGTCGTCATCGAGGTTCATGATGTTATTGGTCTGGGGCTTGTTGGCGTTGACCTTGTGGAAGTGCTCCCAGTAGGCGGGATAGCGGCCACTGCTCCAGGCCATCCAGGCGCTCTGATGTTTCTTCTCCAGCATGGATTTGAAGCCAGCGGAGGCATCCATCAGGTTCAGCTCCAGATTGAGACCCGCCTTCTTCGCCTCTTCCCGCAGCAGGGTCAGGCGCTGGGCATGCTCCGCCGTGGTGTAGGTGATGCTGAGGGAGAGGGGCTGGCCCTTGTCGTTTTGCAAGATGCCATCCGGCCCCGTCTTGGTGAAGCCCGCCTTGGCGAAGTAGTCCCGTGCGAGCCTGGGATCGAAGGGGCGTGCCTTGATGTCGGTGTTGGTGAAGGCCCCCTGGCCCGAACCGTAGCTGTTGAGGCGCTGGTAGTCTCCCCGCAGCAGGGTGGCGATCATCTTGTCGAGGGCGAGGGCGTACTGGATGCCGAGCCTCACATTGAGATCCTTGAGCAGCGGGTCGGCGGTGTTGAGGTAAAGCCCCATGGGGGACTGCGGGGTCTGATTGTAGAACCAGAGTCGTTCGATATAGCCCTTCTCGAATTCGGCTGTCTTGCTCTTGTCGTGCCACCAATTGGGCATCACCAGCGGGAAGGTGTCGAGATCGCCGCGCAGGAAGTGCTGCCAGGCGATGTTCTGATCCCTGAGCACCTTGATCTCTACCCGGTCCGGGTTGAAGCGGTGCTGGAAGTAGCGCTCTCCGTCACCCCACCAATCCTTGACCCGGTTGAAGGTGACTGACTTGCCCTTCTTCAGCTCGCCAATCTGGTAGGCACCGGTGACCGGCATCACTTTCCAGTTGTACTCCTTGACCCAGTTGGCCGTGAGCTTGATGGCATGGCTCGGTTCCGGGCTGAACGGCAGGGATTCCAGCAAATCCTCCCGGCTCTTCTCGGTGCCGCTGGTGATGGCGAGGGTGTGATCGTCGAACCTGGTCACCTCGCTTATCTGGGTGCTGTAGTAGTTGTTGTACCAGGGATCGTTGATCTCCTTGCTGCGCATCATCTTGAGGGTAAAGAGCCAGTCATCGGCGGTGACGGGCTGGCCGTCCGACCAGCGGGCCTTGGGATTGAGGCGAAAATAGAGGGTCTTGTGATCGGCACCGAAGGCCCAGGCGCTGGCCAGCATGGGCATTGGATTGCCGGTCACCGGATGGGTGGCGAGCAGGGGCAGATTGGTTTCACGGACGTAACCGGCGAAGCTACCGTTGGAGTCGGGCCCGTACTTGCGCAAGGTGAGCGGGAAGCTCGACATGAAGTCACGGAAGGTACCGCCCCGTTTGGCCTTTGGATCCGCATAGACGGGGTCTGTGTCGTTGCTCTCCCACTTGAGATCCGCCGGCAGGGTGGCGCTCCAGCCGAAGGCGCTCCAGCAGAGGGGGATCATCATGGCCGCGACTCGCATGACACGCGGCAAAGTGGGGATGACCGGGGGTGAACTGTGCAGCATGTCCTTGCTCTCCTGATGGTTGGCGTCCTGCCGGGGTCAAGCGGTGAGGCCCGTGAGGGCCTGTCTCATCATGGGAAGTTTCCCCATCAAGGTCAATGTTCGGCTTGTGTCTTGAACAGCCTCATTTTTCCGCCCAGCAGATGGACCACAAAGCCGAGCAGCACCAGGCCCGAGCCCAGCCACTGCAGGGTCGTGGGGTGCTCTTCGAGCAGCAGGGCGGCCGCCACCATGCCGACGCAGGGCACCAGCAGGGAGAGTGGTGCCACCTGGGCTACCGGATAGCGCATCAGCAACCGCCCCCAGAGGCCGTAGCCAAGCCAGGTGGCGACCAGCGACAGATAGAGTACGCACAAGAGCCCCTGCCAGCTGAAGTTGAGCAGGCTGGTGACAATGACATCGGGCCCCTCGAACAGCCAGGAGAGCGCGAAGAAGGGCAGTATGGGCACCAGGCCGCCCCAGGCGATGAGGCTGGGTAATGAGGTCTGATAACGCAGCCCAATCTGGCGATTGATGACGTTGCCAAGGCCCCAGCAGGCGGCGGCGCACAGGGTCAGCACGAAGCCGAGCAGGGTCAGGTTGCCTTCGCCATGGGTGGCGATGAGATAGAGGCCGGCCCCCGCCAGCGGCAGCGCCACCCAGTGGTGGGGCTGCCAGCGCTCTCCCAGCCAGATCATGGCGAACAGCAGGGTGAACACCACCTGGGATTGCAGCACCAGGGAGGCCATGCCCGCCGGCATGCCGAACTTCATGGCGCAGAACAGGAAGGCAAACTGCCCCAGGCTGATGGCACCGCCATAGGCCAGCAGCCAGCGCCAGGGCATGGCGGGCCTGGGCACCAGCAAGATGGCGGGGAAGACAACGCCGACGAAGCGCAGCGCCCCCAGCAGCAGCGGCGGTATGCCCTCCAGCCCCCATTTGATCGCCACGAAGTTGAGTCCCCAGCAGAGAATGACCAGGGCGGCCAGACACTTGTCCTTGGCTTGCATACAGCGTCCTTGTGTGAGAAACAGGGCCATGAGATGGCGCCGGAAGGAAACGAGCATACCCTCGATGGGGTGGTCGACGTCAAGCCGCAAGCGGGGTGGCGTGCGATCGCGCCGGGTAGTTCGGGAGGAGAGGGCGGCGTGTCGGGGGAGGACTAAGCTAGTAGGAGAGCGCCCGATGTGACGGGCGAGTTTCTATGGCTGACTGGAGGTGTACCATGAGCGACCATACCCTGCTGCCCCATGGTGAGGATCTGCGCCGCGCCGTACGCTGGCTCAGCGAACACCATGAACACGACATCCGGGCCATCGAAGAGGCCTGCGTCCGCTTCGATCTCTCCCCGCTGGATGAGGAGTTCCTCCTCCGCTATTGCCGCGAGCAAGCACCGGAGTCCCGGTCTCGCTAGACGAAGTTGGCCAGGTTGATGCCAAACTCCTTGGGATCGACCGTGCTCTCTATGCTCTCCTGCCCCCCGTTTCTGGCGAGATCCAGCCACTGCACCTCGAGGTAGTGGCGCTGGGTGGCGTGATAGATCACCTTGACCACCGGCTTGAGCGGTTGCTGTTCGTTGCGCTGCATCACGACCGCCAGCCGCTGATTGGAGAGCTGCACCAGGGTGCCCACCGGATAGACCCCCATGCACTTGATGAACTTGGTGACCAGCTCGGCATCAAAGTGCTGATTGATGCCTTTGAGCAGGACGCGAAACGCCTGGGTCGGCTGCATCCCCTGCTTGTAGACCCTGTCTGCCGTCACCGCATCGTAGACATCGACGATGCCGCTCATGCGGGTGTAGAGGGAGAGTTGATCCCCCTTGAGCCGCTGCGGATAGCCGGTGCCATCGAGGCGCTCGTGGTGGTTGGCGGCCACCTCCAGCATGGTGGGGGTGATGCCGGCGGTATTGCTGAGGATGTCGTAGCTGTGCACCACGTGCTGGCGCATCACGCCAAACTCCTCGTCGGTGAGCTTGCCCGGCTTGTTGAGCACCTCGTCCGGGGTCATGATCTTGCCCACGTCGTGGAGCAGGCCACCCAGGGTCAGCTCCTTGAGTACGTTGCGCTCAAGCCCGAGATAACGCCCGAAATTCGCCAGCAGTATGGCCACGTTCATGGAGTGTTCCATCAGGTAGGCATCCTTGGCCCGGATCCGCGCCAGACAGAGCATGGCGTCGCCATGGGTGAACATGGTGTCCACCATCTCCTCGGCGACCGCCGCCAGCGGGGTGATGTCGATGGGTTCTCCGGCCTTGAGGTGGCGAATGAACTTGCCCTGCAGCTCGCGCGCCTCCTGATAGAGACGGCGGATCTTGAGCTCGCGCCCTTCGCCACTGCCTGCGGGACGCGCTGAGCCAGCGCTGTGGGCCGGGCTCGGGGAGACGACCTGCTCTATCCCGGGCAGCTTGCTGCGGGCGAGATCCACCCGCACCGTCAGCACGCCGCGCCGGATCAGCGCATCCACCTGCTGACGGTTGGTCACCAGCCCCGTCTGGGCTATTTCCATGGCACCGGTCTGGCTGACGATGGCTAGCACGTACATGCCGGGTTGCAACTGGTTGACGGGGATGACGGGATGAGGCTGAGTCGACTTCATGGTGGCTTCCTGGGATTATTATTATGCGTGGTGTCGGCGCTCTGTCGGCAGTCTATCACTGGCACATCATGGCGTCAGGCACCATCTGCCTAACTTCTCCCTTAGTGCTGGCGTTGTGGGGGACGGCCTATATAATGACGCCCCTTGATAACGTTGGATTCCGAGGTTTTGTGCATGCGGCTCGATAAATTTCTTTGCGATTGCTCCGATTTGACCCGTTCCCAGGCGGGCAAGCTGATCCGTCAGGGGGAGGTGATGGTGGACGGTATCCTGGTCAAGCAGCCCGCCTTCCACATCAATGAGCAGAGCCTGATCGAGTTTGATGGCGTGACCTTGACCCTGAATCAGCAGAATCGCTACTTCATGCTGCACAAGCCGGAAGGCTATGTTTGCTCCAACGAGGACCCCGATCACGCCACCGTCTTCCACCTGCTGGATGAGCCCGCCATGGGCAAGCTGCACGTGGTGGGCCGGCTCGATCTCGATACCACAGGCCTGGTGCTGATCACCGACGATGGCAAGTGGTCCCACCGCATCACCTCGCCGCGCCACGAGTGTGCCAAGACCTATCACGTCTGGCTGGCCGACCCCGTGAGCGAAGAGGCCATCTCGCTGTTTGAAGACGGCGTCTACCTGCGCAACGAGACCGACAAGACCCGTCCCGCCCAGCTGGAGATCCTGGGGGAGTGCGAGGCCAGGCTGACCATTCACGAGGGCAAGTACCACCAGGTGAAGCGGATGTTTGCCGCCATCGGCAACAAGGTGACAGGGCTGCATCGTGAGCGGATCGGGGCGCTCTGTCTGGACGACGAGCTGGCACCGGGGGAATACCGGGAGCTGACTGCCGAGGAAGTTGCCCGGTTCTAATCACGCCATCCGACGGCGAACGTTCGCAATGATGTTACCGTGTCCGATTCCCCCGCGACGCGACTAATCGAATCGACAGAACCAATTGAATTTTGTAGGTTCGAATAGCGAAGCCTGTTCGGACGCTCCGGAGGATTGGGCGTAGGTTGGTGCTGAGCGAAGCCCAACATCAACCCCGACTTACCCCGCTCCCAACACCAAGGCGGTGCCCAGAGTGGCCAGCAGGGCGCCGGCCCAGGCGGGCAGGGCAGGGCGCATCCCTGAGTGCCACCACAGCAGGGGCAGCAGTATGACCGGGGTGGTGGAGGAGAGGATGGCCACCATGCCCACGTCCCCCTGGCGCAGGGCGACCAGGATGAGCGTCATCCCCAGCGCCATCGCCAGGAAACCGTTGATGCCTATCATGCCGAGCACCTGGCGGTTGATGGGGTTGTGCGGCATGGCCAGCGGCACCCGCAGCACCCGCAAGGCACAGTGCGCCAGCAGGGCGCTCCCCATGCGGATGCCGGAGGCGCTCACCGCGTCCACGTTGCCAGCCATCATCACCGGCTTGGCGATGATGGCCCCCAGGCTCTGACACAGGGCCGCGGTCAGGCCGAGCGCGATGCCGACGGCGAGGTGGCCTCGCACCTGCTCCCACTCGTTGTGCTGTTGGACCTGCTGCGGGTTGCCACGGCGGCCGAACAGAATGGCGAGCATGACCCCGGCCAGCACCAGCAAGGCCCCCACCAGACGCCAGCCACCGAGTTGTTCCCCAAACAGCCAGAGCCCGAGCAGGGCGGAGAAGAGCGCATGGCAGGAGAACAGCAGGCCGCTGCGCCTGGGCCCCAGCCGGTTCATGCAGGCGAACAGGGCTGTGTCACCGACGAAGATGCCGATGAGCCCCGACAACGCCAGCAGTGGCAGGGCGCTCTCGGTGAGTGTCTGCCAGCCCCCCGTGATCAGGCTGGCGCTGGCCAGCATCAGGCTGACCAGAAACATCCGCCAGCGGCTGTAGGCAAAGGCCCCCAGATGGCGTGCCGGTTTGACGGAAATCAGGGCTGCGACTGCCCATAAACTGGCGGCAGCCAGCGCCAGCCACTCATACCCCATAAAGACCCCTGAAACGGTGAAAATCAGCCGGGCGGATGCCAGCATCGGGCGCCATGGCGGCCTGACTGACCTTCATGCGAGGCGAGGCGAGTCGAGGGGGCCGTCAGGCTATCCTGCGCACCCATGGCCAATATTTGGGAAGAATCCCCTGAAAAAAATAGCCCGAAAGACTCCATCTGCCGGGCAAGCCCGATACAATACGGGGCGTCTTCGGGGATAACAAGCGCGGCATCATGCATTCGTTTTAAGGCGCGCCGCCGGCCTTCCCCCTTCTTGAAATAAAGTGAATTGAACGAGGTTGATGTCATGCTTTACCGTTTCGCCGCCCGGCCAGCCCGTCGCTGGCTCTCTCCCTTGCTGCTCGGACTGATGCTGGCACCGCCGTTGCAGGCGACCACAGTGATGCAGCAGCCTGCGCTCTCTGACAGGCAGACCCTGGTCAAGGGCAACGGCGCCGAACCCGAGTCCCTCGACCCTGCCCAGATCCGCTCCGGTTTCCCGGGGGAGGTGGTGCTGGTGGATTTGTTCGAAGGGCTGGTCAGCGAGGATGGGCAGGGCAGGATAGTGCCGGCGCAGGCCCAGCGCTGGGAGACGCGCGAGGATGGCCTGGTGTGGCGCTTCTTCCTGCGTCCGCAGCTCAAGTGGTCCAACGGCGAGCCGCTCACCGCCCGGGATTTCGTCTACGCCTGGCGGCGTCTGCTGAGCCCGGCACAGGCCTCGCCCTCCGCCGGTCTCTTGCTGGCAACCGGCATCAACAACGCCCAGTCCATCTATGCCGGTGCCCTCGATCTCGATGCCCTGGGGGTGGAGGCCGAGAGCGATCAGATCCTCAAGGTAACCCTGGAGCGGCCCGTGCCCTACTTTCTGCAGCTCATCAGCCAGCGCCCCTTCGTGCCGGTCAACGAGCGGGCCATCACCCAGTTTGGCAAGCAGTGGACCCAGCCTGGCAAGCTGGTCAGCAATGGCCCCTACCGGCTGGTGAACTGGGTGCCGAACGAGCGTATCGAAGCCGAGCGCAATCCCCAGTACTGGGATGATGCCCACACCCGGATCCAGCGGGTGACCTATCTGCCCCTGGCTTCCCAGCACGCGGAGCGGTTGCGCTACGAGGCGGGGGAGATCCAGCTCACCAACAAGGTCGCGCTGGAGTATTACCAGAAGACCATGGAAGAGACCCCGGAGCGGATCTGGGGCCTGCCGCTGCTGGGCACCTACCTCTATACCTTCAACCTGCGCCGCCCCGAGCTGCAGGATGTGCGGGTGCGTCAGGCGCTCTCCATGGCCATAGATCGCCGCCTGCTGACCGAGAAGGTGAGCGGTCAGGGGGAGCGGCCGGCCTGGTCCCTGCTGCCCGGCATGCCGGATTACGAAGAGCTGGGTTCGGCGCTGGCCCTGGAGGACATGCCGACCCGTCTGGCCAGGGCTGCCGCCCTGCTGACGGAGGCGGGCTACAACAGTGCCCACCCCCTCAAGCTGACCCTGACCTACAACACCTCGGAGAACCACAAGAAGCTGGCCCTGGCGGTCGCGGCCATGTGGAAGCCGCTGGGGGTGGAGGTCAGCCTCGACAACATGGAGTGGAATGCCTATCAGGTGGCCAAGGACAGCGGCGACTTCATGTTGGCTCGCTCCTTCTTGTTTGGTGACTATGTCGAGCCCTCGTCCATGCTGGGCAGTTTCCGCTGTCAGGATCCCCAGAACGAGAGCGGCTACTGCAACCCGGCCTTTGATGGCCTGTTGCAGCAGGCCGCGGATACCCTGGATGGTGCCGCCCGGACCGGACTCTACCGCAAGGCCGAACAGCTGCTGATGGAGGAGATGCCCGTCATCCCCGTCTATCACTACAACCAGATGAGGCTGGTGGACCCCGCCCTGCGCGGCTTGCCGAGCAGCAACCTGAAGGGGGCCATCGCCACCAAGGATCTCTACTTCAGCCAGCCATGAGGAGTGTGCGATGAAGATAGCCATCATTTCCGACCTGCACGGCAGCCTGCCTGCCCTGGAGCAGGTGCTGGCGCAGCTTGCCCCCTGGCAGCCGGATCACTATCTGTTGCTGGGGGACCTGCTCAATCACGGCCCGCGCAATCCGGTGCCGGCGGGTTATGATCCTGCCGCCGTGGCGGCGCGGCTCAACCAGCTGGCCCCCCGGATCATGGCGGTGCGGGGCAACTGCGATTCTGAAGTGGATCAGATGCTGCTGCACTTCCCCATCACGGCACCCTACAACCAGTTGCTGGTGGACGGGCGGCGCTGGTTCGTCAGCCATGGTCATCTCTATGAGCCCGAGGCGGTGCCCCTGCCGGCGGGCAGCCTCTTCATCAGCGGCCATACCCACCTGCCCATATTACGACGAGAAGAGCGGCAAGAAGGGGTACTGGTGCTGGTGAACCCGGGATCCATCTGTTTTCCGAGGGGAGAATGGGCGGCCAGCTATGGCCGGTATGAGGATGGCGTCATGAGCATTCATGCCTGCCGCGACGGGGCAAGGATGATGGAACTGGTGCTCTGACAGCAGGGCATCAAGGGAAGGAGAGAGAATTAGGCCTTGATCCCCAGGGAGCGGGTGCCCGAGCGGGTGTTGCCCTTGGCGTCATAGGTCAGGGAGTTGCTGTCTCGCAACTTGCTGAGAAAACTCGCCAGGCGGCGATTGGAGATGATGCTGAGCTCGAGCAACCGACCGTTGAGGTTGTTCTGCTCCTGACAGGCTTCCAGCTTGGCTTGCAGGGCCTGCAACTGGATCGGGAAGGCGCCGAGTTGTTGCTGCAGGTCAGGCAGCTCGGCCAATGTCTTGTCAAGGGTCTCGATGGCCTCAAGCAGTTGCTGCTTGCGCTCGGCCAGCGCTGGCAAGGCCAGAGCCCGGTGTGCCTTGAGCAGGTCAAACTCCTCTGCCAGCAAACCTTGCATCTGGGAGAGGTTGTCGTCCTGGGCGTGCAGCAGCGAAGGCAGTTCCATCATCCCAGCCGTTTGTCCAGATCCGCTTCGAAGCTGAACATCTTCCTGGCCACTGCTTCGCTGTTGACCTTGTATTCCCCACTGGCCACGGCCTTCTTCAGGCTCTCGACGCGGCTCTCGTTACCGGTAGAGGCGGTGTTGAGGGTCTTCTGCATCTGTTGCAATTGCTGCGCCTCACTGGTCAAGGAGACAGAGTCGGTCTTGACGGTCGCCGCGCGATTGCTCTCGGCAGAGGTCGCGGACTTGGTGGCTACACCCTGACTGGTCCCACTGTTTTGCAACCGGCTGTTTGCCAAGTTGTTGATATTGTTGATAGCCATACGGTTTACCTTCGTCTGCTTTGCTGTTCGCTTACCTGTTTATCGGTGACGGCGGTCAGAACTTTAGAAAAAAATTGCTGCATTAATAAAGCAGTCAGAATGTGACCACCACAGAGCCGACGGCACTCACCTGGCCCTGCACCGCTCTGCCCGAACGAATGTTGACGAGCCTGATCATGTCTCCGAAGCTGCCATCTTGCAAGGCTCGGGCCATGGTTTTGATCTGCATGCTGCTGTTTTCCGCACTCAGGGTGACCTGGTCCCCCTTGCAGACCACGCAGACCTGGGTGAGCCTGATTGGCTGGCCCGGCTTGAGTTCACGCTTGCTGCGCACCCCGATGAGGGAGGCCGGGTCGGTGAGATAGTCACCGCGGATCAGGGTCTGATCCTGGTAGGCCAGGGTCAGCATGGATTCGCTCAGTATGTCCCCCTTGGCCACGGGGACCGCGACTGTGACATAGGGTTTCTGGATGCTGACCCGCACCGGGAGGTAGAGATCCCAGGGTTTCTCTCCCTCGCACTTGAGGTAGACGGTGGTGTTGCGGCGGATCTCCATCTTGGCCGGGAGGGAGATAGTCAGCCCCTCTTCGCAGTGGTTCAGGGGGAGGCGCTCATCTATGGTACCGGCGGTCACCTCGGCCTGGGCGTCGAGGGGGACATCCAACTGGTCGAGGACGAATGTCTGTGCCTGCTCCTGCAGATAGTCGGTCACCTCGGATGCCATGGCGTGAGAGAGGCTGCAAAACGGCAGTAAGATGAGGAAAAGTCTATTAATCATTTTTGCTTACCGGTCGATAAGTTGTTCACGAACACCATCGCAGTTAACTATGCTTGCTGCAGATTTCGGTTGTCGAGACATCGATAGTCTGATGCAAGCCAATGTGCATGCACACACAACATGCACGATCAGTGCCAAGCGTTTTTTTAGGGAGTGTTTATGGCGAGTATTCTGGACTCGGTCAACCAACGGACCCAGCTGGTGGGACAAAACCGGTTGGAGCTGCTGCTGTTTCGTCTCAACGGACGTCAAAGATTTGGCATCAACGTATTCAAGGTACGTGAGGTGCTGCAGTGCCCTCCCTTGACCGTCATGCCCAAGCTCAACTCCTGCATTCGCGGTGTGGCGCACATTCGCGGCCAGACCATCTCGGTGATCGATCTCAGCATGGCGATGGGCAAGCGCCCCATCCAGGACATCTCCAAGTGCTTCATCATCATCTCCGAGTACAACAGATCCGTTCAGGGGTTCCTGGTCCATTCGGTCGAGCGCATCATCAACATGAACTGGGAGTCCATACTGCCGCCCCCCAAGGGCGCCGGTCGCATCAACTACATGACGGCGGTGACCGAGGTGGATGGCGAGCTGGTGGAGATCCTGGATGTGGAGCGCATTCTCAACGAGATCTCGCCGGTCTCCACCGAGGTGAGTGCCGAGCTGGTGGAAGCAAGCGTGGAGCGCAATCCCCATGGCCGTCCTGTGCTGGTCGCCGACGACTCTTCGGTGGCGCGCAAGCAGGTACAGCGGGCGCTGGAGGCCATAGGAGTGCAGTGCGTGCTGGCCAAGGATGGACGGGAGGCCCTCAACATGCTGCTGGAGATGGCCAAGCAGG
This sequence comes from Aeromonas rivipollensis, assembly GCF_037811135.1. NCBI lineage: Bacteria > Pseudomonadati > Pseudomonadota > Gammaproteobacteria > Aeromonadales > Aeromonadaceae > Aeromonas > Aeromonas rivipollensis. The sequence goes on from NZ_CP149130.1 coordinate 1,596,626, forward strand.
GCCCCATCCTCGATCAGATTGCCCTGGTCATCTCCGACATCGAGATGCCGGAGATGGATGGCTACACCTTCACCGCCGAGATCCGCAACAATCCCAACCTCAAGGATTTGCATGTTATCCTGCACACATCCCTCAGTGGGGTGTTCAATCAGGCCATGGTGCAGAAAGTTGGTGCGAACAACTTCATTGCCAAATTCCAGCCTGATGAATTGGCCAAGGCCGTACAAGGCGCTCTCTAATAAAGAAGAACAACTGCATGAAGACACTTTCGGACGACTTATACAGGCAATTCAGCAATTTTCTGGCGCAGCAGAGCGGCATAGTGCTGGGTGACAACAAACAGTATCTGGTCAAGAGCCGTCTGTCGCCCTTGATGACTCAGTTTGGTATCGAGAGTCTGTCTGAACTGGTGACCCGGGCGATGAACGTGCGTGAACGGGAGCTCAAGATGGCCGTGGTCGATGCCATGACCACCAATGAAACCCTGTGGTTTCGCGATACCTACCCGTTCCAGCTGCTGAGTGACAAGATCTTCCCCGAGCTCGGCAAGAGTGGTCGTCCCATCAAGATCTGGTCTGCGGCCTCCTCCTCCGGGCAGGAGCCTTACTCCATCGCCATGACGGCGCTGGAGCAGCAGGTCAAACGCCCAGGCACCTTGCCGGGCGGGGTGCAGATAGTGGGGACCGACATCTCCAGCACCATGCTCAACCAGTGCAAGGAAGGGGTCTATGACAGCCTGGCACTGGCTCGCGGCCTGTCACCCGAGCGCAAGCGGCTGTTCTTTGAGCCCTGCGGCGACAACAAGATGCGGGTATCGGAGCGTGTCAGAAAATTGACCAGCTTCCGGCCCCTGAATCTGCTGGAGAGCTACAGCCTGCTCGGCAAGTTTGACATCATCTTCTGCCGCAACGTGCTCATCTACTTTGCGCCAGAGGTGAAGTCCAAGATCCTCAACCAGTTCGCCAGCAGCCTCAATCCGGGCGGCTATCTGATGCTGGGGGCCTCGGAGTCCCTGGCGGGCCTCACCGACAAGTTCGAGATGATCCGCTGCAACCCCGGCATCGTCTACAAGGTCAAATAACTCCCCCTCGTCCCTCTTTGGCACACCTCTTGCTAAACATTCGTGAAGCAGGAGGTGCGCTATGGCAATTTCATTCGACAAGGCATTCGGTGTTCACCAGTACACGCTGAGCGTTCGCGCCAAGCGTGCGGAGGTGTTATCGAGCAACATCGCCAACGCGGATACGCCGGGCTTCAAGGCCCGGGACATCAACTTCTCCCAGGCGTTGCAGGATGCCCAGAGCCAGCAAGGGTTCGGGCTGTCCACCACCAGCGAGAAGCATTTCGCCTTGCAGATGGATGCCCCCGGGTCGACCCAGTATCGCAACCCCCTGCAACCGGATACCGGTGACGGCAATACGGTGGATGTGCAACAGGAGCGCAGCGAGTTCCTGCGCAACAGCCTCGAGTACCAGGCTTCCCTCGAATTCATGAATAGCAAGATAAGCGGCCTGCTCAAGGCGTTGAAAGGAGATCAGTAATGAGTTTGTTCAAGGTCTTTGACATTGCAGGCTCTGCCATGAGCGCGCAGTCCGTCCGCCTCAATACGGTGGCCAGCAACATGGCCAACGCCGACAGCGTCAGCTCCAGCGTGGAAAAAACTTACCATGCCAGGCGGCCAGTCTTTGCCGCCCAGCTGGATCAGGCCATGTCAGACAAGCAGGCCTCGGTGGGGGTGGATGTGAAGGGCATAGTCGAGAGCGATGCGCCGCTGCTCAAGGAGTACAACCCGAATCACCCCATGGCGGACAAGGATGGCTTCATCTTCAAGCCCAACGTCAACATGGTGGAGGAGATGGCGGACATGATAGCCGCCTCCCGCAGTTACCAGACCAACGTCCAGGTGGCGGATGCGGCGAAGAAGATGCTGCAGCAGACGCTCGGCCTCGGCAAGTCCTGATAGAGGTGAACCCAGATGACAGCGATCAGTGACGGCCTGCATGGCCGCGACCATGGGTTCGACCTGTACGGCGCCCGGCAAACCCGGACAGAGGGGGAATCATAAGTGGCAGATACCTATGACAGCCTGCTGGGGGTCAACCGGACGTCGTCCGCCCAGACCAATACCACCAACACCCCGACCCAGAAGAAGGAGCTGGATCAGGAGTCCTTCCTGAAGCTGTTGACCATGCAGCTCTCCTACCAGGATCCGTTCAAGCCGGTGGACAACGCCCAGATGCTCTCCCAGATGACCTCGATGTCGACGTCCCAGGGGATCAGCAGCCTCTCCACCCAGATGGAGAGCCTCAACAGCCTGATGACCTCCAGCCAGGCGCTGCAGGCCTCGGCCCTGGTGGGCCAGAATGTGCTCATTCCCTCTAACACCGGCTATCTGGAGAAGGGGAGCACCCTCTCCGGCGTCATCGCCACCGGGGACGGTGGCAGCAACGTCAAGGTGACGGTGAAGGACGAAAGCGGTCAGGTGATCAAGGAGTTCTCCATCGAAGGGGCTCAGAAGGGGAACGTGGCCTTCGAGTGGGATGGCAAGGACAAGTCGGGCAATGCCGTCAAGAGCGGGAAGTATTCGATAGAGGCGCACGCCACCGTCAATGGCAAGTCCGAGAGCGTGCCGGCCCTGACCTATGCCAAGGTGGAGAGCGTCACTCTGGGTACCAGCACCAACCCCAGCACCCTCAAGCTCAAGGGACTGGGTGGCATCTATCTGACCGATGTATTGGAAATTGGCGGGACGACCGGCAAGTCGACTACGACGCCGACCCCGACCCCTAACGCAGTGATCTAAGGAGAAAGACATGTCATTCAACAATGCCCTCAGCGGCATCAATGCGGCTCAAAAAGACCTGAACGTCACCGCGAACAACATTGCCAACGTCAATACCACCGGCTTCAAGGAGTCCCGCGCCGAGTTCGCCGACGTCTACGCCAATTCCATCTTCGTCAACGCCAAGACCCAGGTCGGCAACGGGGTGGCGACGGGAGCGGTGGCGCAGCAGTTCCATCAGGGGGCGCTGCAATTCACCAACAACGCGCTGGATCTCGCCATCCAGGGCAACGGCTTCTTCGTGACTTCCGATGGCCTGACCAACCTGGATCGCAGCTACACCCGCTCCGGCGCCTTCAAGCTCAACGAAAGCAGCTACATGGTCAGCAACTCCGGCGGGTACCTGCAGGGGTACGAGATCAACGCCGACGGCACCCCCAAGGCGGTGAGCATCAACGCGACCAAGCCCATCCAGATCCCGGACAGGGCCGGTGAGCCGGTCCAGACTTCCAAGATAGAGGCCAGCTTCAACCTGCCGTCCACCGCCTCGCCGCTGGCGGCGGGCAATGGCGCCGCCGATGCCTCCAAGTTCGACCCCAAGGATTCGAGCACCTACTCCTCCTCTACTTCCGTCGTGGTCTACGACTCCCTGGGGGAGCCGCACACCATTACCCAGTACTTCGTCAAAGAGGCGGATCCTGCGAACCTGACCCAGCCTGCTAGCCCGACGGCCTGGCGCATGTACATGTATGAAGGGGACAAGCCCATCGACGTCGTGGGCGGTGCTGCCACTACCATGGCCACCGGCGTCAGCCAGGCGCCCCTGAGTGCTCGCGTCACCTTCGATGCCTCCGGCAAGATGCAGACCCCCACCACGCCGGCCATCATCAAGACCGAGCCGCTGGGCACTCCGGGCGCCGGCGTCATCACCAATGGCGCCGATGGCACCCAGGATATAGAGCTGAAACTCGGCACCGTGACCCAGTACGCCTCGCCGTTCGAGGTCAACAAATTGACCCAGGATGGCTCCACCGTCGGCCGGTTGACCAAGGTCGAGATCGGGGCGGACGGTATCGTCTCGGCGACCTACAGCAATGCCACCACCGTCAAGGTGGCCATGGTGGCCATGGCCAAGTTCGCCAACTCCCAGGGGCTGACCCAGGTGGGGGACACCTCCTGGCGCCAGTCCCTGCTCTCCGGTGATGCCCTGCCGGGCACCCCGAACTCCGGCACCTTCGGCTCCATCAAGTCGTCGGCCCTGGAGCAGTCCAACGTGGATCTGACCACTGAGCTGGTGGACCTCATCACCGCCCAGCGCAACTTCCAGGCGAACTCCCGTTCGCTGGAAGTGAACAGCTCACTGCAGCAGAACATACTGCAGATCCGCTAAGGTTTTTCGCGGTGACAAGGGGCGCTCATGCGCCCCTTGTCGTTTCCGATGCGGTGCTTTTTCCTCCTTTGTTTTGCTCTTCCCACTCCTCTTGGCACTCAATTTGCAGTTCTCCTGCGAGAGTCATCTGTTTGACGGAGGATCCCATGGATCACCTGCTTTATATCGCCATGTCCGGGGCCAAGGAGAACATGAACAGCCTGGCTGTGCGTGGCAACAACCTGGCCAATGCCAACACCATCGGCTTCAAGTCTGACTTCGAGCAGGCACGCAGCATGCAGGCGTTTGGCGAAGGGCTGCCGTCCCGGGTGTTTGCCATGACGGAGCGGCCGGGTCAGAACCTGCAGCACGGCCTGCTGCAGACCACGGGGCGGGATCTTGACGTCGCCGTTGACGGCCCGGGCTGGATTGCAGTGCAGGATCCCAATGGGGCAGAGGCCTATACCCGCATGGGTAACCTGCAGCTCAATGCCACCGGCAATCTGCAGACCTCCACCGGGCTCAACGTGGTGGATGACGCGGGCCAGCCCATAGTGCTGCCGCTGCCCATGGAGAAGATCGAAATCAACCGGGATGGCACCATCAGCGGCCGCCCCGAGGGGGCCGCCGCCAACCTGCCGGAGGATTTCCAGCGCATCAAGCTGGTCAATCCCCCGAGCGATGCGGTGGAGAAGGGCCAGGATGGCCTGTTTCGCCGCAAGGATGGTCAGAAGGAAGCCGCCTCTGCCGAGGTCGGCCTGCTGGCTGGCGCCCTCGAGGGGAGCAACGTCAACGTGGTCGACGAGATGACCAACCTTATTCGCTTGCAACGTCAGTTCGAAACTCAGGTCAAGATCATGAAGACCGCCGAGGAGAATGACGAGGCCCAAACCCAGCTGCTGCGTATCAGCTAATCAAGGAGTATTAAATGAATCCTGCACTCTGGATCAGCAAGACCGGCCTCGATGCCCAGCAGACCAACATTTCGGTCACCTCGAACAACCTGGCGAACGCCAGCACTGTGGGCTACAAGAAGGCCCGCGCCATCTTCGAGGATCTGCTCTATCAGAACATCAACCAGCCTGGTGGTCGCTCTTCGGCGGATACCGAGCTGCCCTCCGGCCTGATGCTGGGGGCGGGGGCCAAGGTGGTCGCCACCCAGAAAAACCACAGCCAGGGCAATGTCCAGACCACGGACAACTCCCTGGATCTGATGATAAGTGGCCGCGGCTACTTCGAGATCCAGCTGCCGGACGGCAGCGCGGCCTACACCCGCAACGGCCAGTTCACCCTCAATGACGAGGGCACCATAGTGACGCCGGGCAACGGCTACCCGCTGCAGCCGGAGATCCAGATCCCCGAGAACGCCCAGAGCGTGACGGTGGGGGAGGATGGCCAGGTGTCGGTGCAGCTCAAGGGGGATGGTCAGTCCCAGGTGGTGGGCCAGATCAACACCACCGACTTCGTCAACCCGACCGGCCTGCAACCCATGGGGGAGAACTTGTTCCTCGAGACCCAGTCGAGCGGTGCCCCCATCCAGGGCACGGCCGGTGCGGACGGGCTGGGGGTGATCAAGCAGGGGATGCTGGAGACCTCCAACGTCAACGTGACCGAGGAGCTGGTGAACCTGATCCAGGCCCAGCGGGTCTATGAGATGAACTCCAAGGTCATCTCGGCAGTAGACTCGATGATGTCCTTCCTGACCCAGCGCACCTAATCCTGAAACATAAGCGGAGGCCCATGATGAAAGCCCTATGGATGCTGGGCCTGCTGACACTGGCAGGCTGTACCAGCACCCCCAATACCGCCAGACCCGACGACCCCGAATTCGCCCCCGTGTATGGCGAGTCGGAGCCGGTGTCGGTGCGCCCCACCGGGGCCATCTTCCAGCCCGAGCAGGTCAACGGCATCTACTCGGACATCAAGGCTCATAGAGTGGGTGACATCATCACCATCGAGCTGGCGGAATCGACCTCGGCGTCGAAGAAGGCCAATACCCAGAGCGGCAAGGACAACAAGATGGAGCTGGAGCCCGTCACTCTGGGCGGGGTGCCGGTCACTGCTGGCGCCTATGATCTGTCGGCTTCCATCGGCCAGAGCAGTGCGTTCAAGGGCCAGGCCAAGGCGGATCAGAGCAACAGCCTGCAGGGCAACATCTCGGTCAGCGTGGTCAAGGTATTGCCGAACGGCAACCTGCTGGTGCGCGGCGAGAAGTGGATCATGCTCAACAACGGCAACGAATACATCCGCATCACCGGCCTGGTGCGCCCGGAGGACGTGAGTTCGGAGAACAGCGTCTCGTCCCAGCGGGTCGCCAACGCGCGCATCCATTACGGCGGCACCGGCGATCTGGCCAACACCCAGGAACAGGGGTGGCTGACCAGCTTCTTCAACGGTCCCTGGTGGCCCATTTAATACTCGGGACCCGGGTCGTCAGTGGCGACCCGGGGCCGGAATGGTTTAGTTAGGAGATGTCATGAACCGACTCCGTTTGCTCGGCCTGCTGTGCTGTATCTTGCCGCTCGGGCTGGCGCACGCCTCCCGCATCAAGGATCTCAGCTCGGTGGAAGGGGTGCGCAGCAACCAGTTGATCGGCTACGGTCTGGTGGTGGGCCTGCCCGGCACGGGCGAGAAGAACAACGCCTTCACCGAGCAGACCTTCAGGACCATGCTCAACAACTTCGGCATCAAGGTGCCGGACAACATCAAGCCCAAGATCAAGGACGTAGCGCCGGTCGCCATCCACGCCGATCTGCCCCCCTTCTCCAAGCCGGGCCAGACCATAGACGTCACCGTCTCCGCCATCGGCGAGGCGAAGAGCCTGCGGGGCGGCACCCTGCTCCAGACCTTCCTCAAGGGATTGGACGGCCGCGTCTATGCGGTGGCCCAGGGCAGTCTGGTGGTCGGTGGTCTCGGGGCCGAGGGGGCGGATGGCTCCAAGGTGGTGGTCAATACCCCGACAGTGGGGCGCATCGCCAACGGGGCGACAGTGGAGCGTGAAGTGCCGAATTCCTTCTCCCAGGGGGACACCATCACCTTCAACCTGAACCGGCCCGACTTCACCACAGCCCGCCGGGTAGCCGACGTGGTCAACGATCTGGTGGGCCCCAACACCGCCCAGGCGCTGGACGCCACCTCCATCAAGGTGTTTGCCCCGCGGGATCCGAGCCAGCGGGTCGCCTACCTCGCGACCATCGAAAACCTGGAAGTGGATCCGGCCACCGAGTCCGCCAAGATCATCGTCAACTCGCGCACCGGCACCATCGTCATCGGCAGCGAGGTCAAGTTGCGGCCCGCCGCCATCAGCCATGGGGGCCTGACGGTCACCATCGCCGAGAACCAGCAGGTCTCCCAGCCCAATCCGCTGGCGGGGGGGCAGACCGCGGTCACCAACAACTCCACCATCAACGTGCAGCAGGATCCGGGGCGCATGTTCAAGCTCGACACGGGGGCGACCCTGGACGACCTGGTGCGGGCGGTGAATCAGGTGGGGATAGCCCCGGGGGATCTGATGGCGATCCTGGAGGCCCTGCAGCAGGCGGGCGCCATTCAGGGACAGCTGGTCATCTTGTAACAGGCTGTCCTGGCGCGTTCTGGGCTGGCGCAGCAGCCAGCCCAGAGAGCCAATAGGTAATACAGTCATTTCTTGAGCGGCAAGAGGTTGCCACGGGCGGCAAAGAGGAAGGTTATGGCAGAGTTCGACACCCAGAGTGGTATCAATCTTGGCATGGTGCAGGACGTTCAGAACCTGGACAAGCTGCGCCAGATGAGCCACAGCAAGGAAGGGAAGCAAGAGGCATTGATGGCGGCGGCCCGCCAGTTCGAGTCCATCTTCACCCAGACCCTGTTCAAGGGGATGCGCCAGGCCAACTCGGTGCTGACCCAGGACAACCCTATGAACAGCAGCTACACCCAGTTCTACGAGGGGATGCTGGATGAGCAGCGGGTCTCCGATATGTCGAGCAAGGGGGGGCTTGGCATCGCCGAGATGGTGGCCAAGCAGTTCTCTCCCGAGAAGACCTTCACCCATAACGACGGCCGGGTTCTCAAGCTGCCCCAGCGCACCGAGCGGGTCTACAAACCCTATGAAGCCCCCAGTGCCTCCAACGATCTGATCGCGGCCTCCAAAGTTGGCAAAGATTTTGCTGATAACGAAATGAAGAGCGAGATGAAGGGTGAGCTGGCTGGGGCCGAGTCTCCGTTGCACCTGCCCAGGCGCCCCCATCGCACCGTGCCTCCCATGGGCAGCAGCCCGCGGGCCTCGGCCCTGGATGAGAGCGCCAAGGTGTTCGACAGTCCGGAGGAGTTCGTCGAGCGCCTGATGCCGCTGGCCAAGAAGGCGGCGGACAAGCTGGGACTGAGTCCGGCGGTGCTGGTGGCCCAGGCCGCCCTTGAGAGCGGCTGGGGCAAGCGGGTGATCAAGGATGGGGAAGGGCAGATGAGCCACAACCTGTTCGGCATCAAGGCCGATCCCCGCTGGGAAGGGCCCAAGGCCGTGGTGAGCACCCTGGAGTACGAGCAAGGGGTGGCGTCGCGCCAGAAGGCCGCGTTCCGCTCCTACGAGTCGTTTGAAGAGAGCTTCAACGACTATGTGGACTTCCTGACCTCGGGGACCCGCTACAAGGGGGCGCTGGCCAAGGTGGACAGCCCGGATGGCTACTTCGAGGCGCTGCAGCAGGCCGGTTATGCCACCGATCCTCAATACGCCAGGAAACTTAAACAAGTGTTGCGCAGTGATGCCATCGCCGGCTACTCGATGCCCGGCAACGCTGCGACCAGGAACACAGAGATGGAGCTGTAAGCTATGGCAAGCGATCTGCTTGGAATCGGGACTTCGGGTGTATTGGCCCAGCAGCGACTGCTGCAGACCACCAGTAACAACATAGTGAACGTCAACAGCCAGGGCTATGTACGTGAACGCACCCTGATCTACACCAATTCCGTCGGATTGGGCACGGGCGACATGGTGAGCGAACGGGTCATCAACGCCTATGCCCAGGCTGAGGTGCGCCGCGATACCTCCGCCTACCATGCCGCAGGCTCGCGCTACGATCAGCTGTTCCAGCTCGACAGCCTGCTGGGGGACGCCAGCAACAGCGTCGGCACCACCATCACCTCCTATTTCAAGGCCTTCCACACCGCCAACGAATCGCCGGCGGAAGTGGGGGGGCGCAAGACCACCCTGAGCGAGCTCAGCGGCATGGTTGATCGCTTCCACACCCTCTCCGCCCAGCTCGACAAGCAGAGCGACACCATCAACTCCACCATAGGGGACGAGACGGACAGGGTGAACAGCCTGCTCAACAGCATCAACGATCTGAACCAGGCCATAGTCCGGACCCAAGGCTCGCCGGAGGAGAACCTGATGCTGTTCGACCAGCGTGACGAGGCGATCCGCCAGCTCTCCGAGAAGATGGAAGTCCGCACCGTGACCCAGCCCAACGGCAGCATGCTGGTCAACATGAGCACGGGGCACTCCCTGGTGCTGGACGGCGGCGTGGCCCAGTTCAAGGTGGTGCCGGGCAGCCCGGACTCCCGGGATGCGAGGCTGCAACTCACCCTGGGGGCCAACCAGGCCAACATCAATGACAAGGATCTGGGGGGCGCCATCGGCGGCCTCTTCACGGCGCGCAACGATCTGGAGCCCGCCAAGCGGGAGCTGGGCCAGCTGGCGGTCGCCATGGCCGATGCCATGAACCAGCAAAACCGCCTCGGCATGGATCTGGACAACGAGCTGGGGGGGGATCTCTTCTCCCTCAAGGGGAGCAAGGGGCTCCCCTATGCCGGCAACCAGGGCAGCGGGGCGGCCAGCGTCAACTTCGTGCCCGGCAAGGGGTCAGAGGTGACCACCTTCGATTACGAAGTGCAGTTCAACAGCGCCACCGGTTATGAGGTCTTCTCCATCGACGGCTCTGGCCAGCGGACCTCGGTGGCGACCGGCACCACCCCCCCCGCCAAGTTCGAGGTGGCGGGGCACGGCATCGAGATCGACCTGTCCGGCACCCCGGTCGGGGGCGACAAGATAGTGCTGCAACCCACCAAGCACGCCGCCGCCGGCATGGATCAGGCCGCCACCAGGCCGGAAGACATTGCCCTGGCATCCCCCATCAAGGCGGACAAGAATTCCCAGAACCTGGGCTCGGGCGAGATCAAGGTGAACAGTGTCTACAACACAGGGACGGGGTCGGGCTTTGGCACCAACACCCTGGATCCGAGCGCTCCCCAGGTCATCAAGATCGACGGCAGCGGCAACTACGAGGTCTATGACAAGAACAACAACCTGCTCGGGGTGGCTCCAGCCTCCAGCAAGGGGCAGAACCTGATGTCCGCCCTCGAGCTGCCGCTGGGGACGCCCATAGTGCCGGCCCTGACCCCGGGCTACGACTTCAGCATCACCGGCAAGGTGGAGGCAAACGACAGCTTCACCCTGAGCTACAACAAGGATGGCTTTGCCGACAACGGCAACGGGCTGGCGCTGGCGGAGCTGCAGAACAAGGAGCTGGTGCGCAAGAACAACAACGCCGCCACCAGCAACGACAAGATGACCTTCAACGACGCCTACAGCGCCCTGGTGACCGGGGTGGGTAACAAGGCCAGCCAGGCCAAGACGCTGCTGCAGGCCAATGAGGCCAAGCTGACCCAGAGCACCGGCATCTTCGAGAGCGTCTCCGGGGTCAACCTGGAGGAGGAAGCGGCCAACCTCATCCGCTTCCAGCAGTCCTATGCCGCCTCGGCCCAGATAGTCAATACCGCCAAGACCATCTTCGATACCCTGTTGTCTTCCGTGAGGTAAGTCATGCGCATCACCACCAACATGATCTATGACCGCAACCTTGCCTCCATGGGCAAGGTCAGCGAGCGCCAGAATACCGCCTATGAGCAGCTGATCTCGGGGGACAAGTTCTCCCGGGCGGGGGAGGATCCCTCCGGCATGAGCCAGAAGTTGGCGCTGACCAAGGAGATCGATCTCTTCAAGCAATACGGCGTCAACGGCAGCCTGCTGGAGAACAGCCTGGGCCACGAGGAGACGGTGCTCACCTCCCTCAACAACGCCATGCTGAGCGCCCAGACCCTGATCCAGAAGGCGAACAGCTCGGCCATGGGCTCGGAGGAGCGCAACGCCATCGCGAGCGAACTGGAGGGGCTGCAGAAGCAGATGTTCGATCTGATGAACAGCAAGAACTCCCAGGGGGAGTTCATCTTCGGCGGCAATCAGAGCAAGACCCAGCCCTTCGTGAAAGATGCCAGCGGCAACTATGTGTTCCAGGGGGACACCGGGCAGCGCAGCATCCAGGTCTCCTCCACGGTGCAGATCCCGGCCAATGACTCCGGCTTCGATCTGTTCGAGATGGTGGCGACCCGGCGCACCGCCAGTGGCACCAGCGCCAACATCAAGGTAGGGGTGGGGGATCAGGGGAATTTCGAGAGCTTCTATCGCAACAATTACGACGCCTCCCTTGCCAGCAACCAGTTCACGGTGAGCACTCAGGTGGGCCCGCCGGACAGGTACGAGATCCGGGACAGCGGCGGTGGCCTGATCCAGGACGGGGACTACAGCGCGGGCAACAAGATCACCTTCAACGGGCTGGAGCTGACCCTGGACCTGCCGGCTGGGGGGGCGGATCAGACCTTCGTGCTGGACAAGCCGAAGAACGACAGCGTGCTCAACGGCATGTCCGATTTCCTCACTGCCCTGCGCGACCCCAGCCTCTCGGCTGACGGCTTCCAGCTGGCGGTGGCGGACGCCACCACCCACATGAACAACGCCAGGACCAAGATAGACAGGGGGCTCGGCGAGCTGGGTGGCCGGATGAACAGCCTGGAGCAGGTGATGGGGTCGAACGATGGCCTCAGCACCCTGAACCAGCAGGCTCGGGCCAAGGTCTCCGAGGCGGACATGTACGAGGTGATTGCGGCGCTCTCCAAGGAGGATGCGGCCATGAGCGCCTCCCAGCTCGCCTTCGGCAAGATAAGCAAGCTGACCCTGTTCGATTACATCCGCTGATGGCTGGCTCCCCCGGACAGGGGGAGTCCGCTCTCCTCCTGCCCCTTTCCCCCTCCAATTTGTAACAACCCGTTGCCAGCAGCCCAATGGCCTTGACTCGGGGAGGCCCCGGACAGATGATGCCGCCCGCACCACCCAGGTGGCGCGCATTTTTCGCAGCATCTCGTTAGGCGAGGCTCCTGCATAAACACAGGCCACTGATCTCACGACGTCCAGAGACGCCCAAGATCAGGACAGTTTTCATCGGATTAAGGTGTCAACCCAAGTGGCTTCCGGCGTGCCGGATACGTTATGCAGTGCTAAAGCTGGTACGTGGGGATGAAGACACGCCGGACGGCGTCATTTCCTGCCTGTTACTCGTCAATCAAATTGCTGTTTTCTTGTCGACAGCGACCGGTGCGTGCCGGTTGCCTTCAGGCCCTGCCTGAAATCACATGAGGATATCTGTGATGAAGAAAACACACACCCTGCTCAACCGTCATCAACTGCTCGATCTCGCCGCCCTGCAGGGCTGGCTCGACCACAACCTGGACCCGGTGCAGCGGGCCGATCAACTGCTGACCCTGCGCCCGGAAGAGCTCAACTGCGTCTTCGATACCCTGCCTGCGCCGCGAGGGGCCGCCCTGCTCGGCGCCCTGTCGGCGGAGAGCGCAGGCCAGCTGCTGCTGCGCCTGCATGGCAGCATAGTGGGCGTGCTGCAGGAGGCCATCCCCCGGCGCGAGATGGTGGCCATCCTGCGCAAGCTGGGTTCTCAGGATCGCACCAGGCTGCTGGCCCGCTTCCCGACCCAGGCGCAGGCCATCTACGATGCCCTGCTCGATTGGCCGAGCGAGTCGGTCGGTGCCAACATGCGCCACGAGTACCTGGCCGTCGACCAGGGGACCACGGTGGAGAGCGCCAAGCGGCGGATCCACGATGCCTGGGACAAGGCCCAGCTGTTTCAGCACCTCTATGTGGTCGACGGCGAGCGGCGCCTGCTTGGCAGCGTCTCCCTCAAGTCCCTGCTGATCGCCGATCCCCTGCGGCCGGTGAGCGAGCTGATGGAGCGGGAGGCGGTGCGGATCAACGCCCGGGCGGATCAGGAGCTGGCCGCCCGCCTGCTGATCGATCGCGACATCTCGACCCTGCCGGTGGAGGATCAGGGGCGCCTGGTGGGGGTCTTCCACGTGGATGACGCCGCCGACATCCTGGAGCTCGAATCCACTGAGGATGCGGAGTTGCAGGGGGGCTCATCTCCCCTGGATACGCCCTATCTGCAGGCCACTCCCTGGCAGCTGTGGCGCAAGCGGGTGGGCTGGCTGCTCATCCTGTTCGTGGCGGAGGCCTACACGGGCACAGTGCTGCGGGCCTTCGAGGAGCAGCTGGAGGCGGCCATCGCCCTGGCTTTCTTCATCCCGCTGCTCATCGGCACCGGCGGCAACAGCGGCACTCAGATCACCACCACGATAGTGCGGGCCATGGCGGTGGGGGAGGTGAGCCTGAAAAACCTCGGCATAGTGCTCAGAAAAGAGCTCTCCACCGGTCTGCTTATCTCGGCCGCCATTGCGGTTGCGGCATGGATCCGGGCCTGGAGCCTGGGGGTCGGCCCCCAGATCGGCATGGTGGTCACCCTGACCATCATCGCCATCGTACTCTGGAGCGCCGCGGTCGCCTCCATCATCCCCATGGTGCTGCGTCGTCTGCGCATCGATCCGGCCGTGGTGTCGGCCCCCTTCATCTCCACCCTGGTGGATGGCACCGGCCTCATCATCTATTTCGAAATCGCCAAGTGGCTGCTGCCCGAGCTGCAGTGACAACGGCAGAAAGCGAAAAGGCAGCCATCGGCTGCCTTTTTTCGTTTGAGGTGAACGATCACCCAAGCTGGAACAGCAGGGGCCAGCCCTGCTCCTGGCAATAGCGGTGCTCCTTCTCCAGGTTCTGGATCAGCAGGCGGTTCTCCTCGCACCAGTCGGTTGGCAGGGTGACCACCAGCTGATCCCCGGCGGCCTGCACCCGCCACTCTGGCAGCAGGTTGTCCTGGCGTCTGTGGTGGGCCGCCACCGCGAGACGCAGGATGCGGATGCAGCGCAGCACCGTCTGCTCGTCGTGGTTGGGCAGGGCGGGCAGCTCGGAGAGCTTGAGCCCCTTGCGCTGGAAGCGCACCAGGGCGGCCAGCAGGGCCTGATCGTCCTGGTTGAAACCGGGCAGATCGGTGTTCTGCAGAATGTAGGCGGAGTGGCGATGGATGCCGCTGTAGTTGATGGCCAGACCGATCTCGTGCAGCCTCGCCGCCCAGCCGAGGATGGCGCGATAGGGCTCGATGGGCATCTCCCAGGGATCGCTCAGGGCATCAAACAGGGCCAGCACGCTCTGCTCCACCCGGGTGGCCTGGCGCTTGTCGATGTGATAGTGGGAGCTGAGGGCCAGCGCAGTGCGCTCGCGAATGTCGTGGTGCTGCAGCCGCTCCTCGAACTCATAGAGCAGCCCCTCGCGCAGTGCGCCGTCGGAGTACTCCATCCGATCGATGGGCAATGAGGTGAAGAGCCCGAGCAGTATGGCCACGGCGGCGGCAAAGACTCCCTGGCGCTCCTCGGTGAGGCCGGCGAGTTTGAGCTGGTCGACCCGCTTGTGCCTGAGCATCTCTTCTTTCAGCCGCTCCAGTCCCGCCAGGGTGATGGCGCCATCCGTCCACTCTTCCCCCTGTAAGACGTCGCGCACTGTGCGAATGGAGCCCGAGCTGCCGAGGCAGCTCTGCCAGCCCAGCTTGCGGTACTGGTTGATGATGGGGGCGAGCTGATGCTGTGCCTCCAGCACGGCGCTGTTGAAGGCCTTCTCGCTCAGCTTGCCATTGGCAAAGAAACTCTGGGTGAAGCTGACGCAGCCCATCTTGCGGCTGGTGAGGGCCTTGTGTTCGAAGCCCTCGCCGATGATGAGTTCGGTGCTGCCGCCGCCGATATCCACCACCAGCACCTGGCCTTCGATGTGCTGGGTATGGGCGACCCCCTGATAGATGAGGCGCGCCTCTTCCTGGCCGCTGATGATTTCGATGGGGTGGTTGAGCACCTCGGCCGCCTCGCGCACGAAGTCGCGGGCGTTGCTGGCGCGGCGCAGGGTGTAGGTGCCGGCGATGCGGATCTGATCCGGCTTGATGTTGGTCAGCCGCTCGGCGAACAGGGCGAGGCAGTCGAGCCCCCGGCTCATGGCCTCCGCCGACATGCGGCGCTGCTCATCCATCCCCTCGGCGAGGCGAACCCGCTCCTTGATGCGATCGACGATCTGCATCCGCCCCTCGTTGAGGCGGGCGATGACCATGTGGAAGCTGTTCGACCCCAGATCGACAGCGGCGTACAGACTATTGTCCATTGTTTGACTCGATACGTTTGAGATAGTCGTAAATCGCAACCTGGGAGCGAACCTTGCGGCGGTTGCCCCGCTTCACGTACTCGTTCTTCTGGTCGGCATCGATGACGCGCGCCTTGCAGGTGTCGCTCAACTGCAGCTCGAGGATGTCCAGGATGCGTTGTTTCAGCCGATCGTCGTAGATGGGGGTGCCCACCTCGATGCGGCCGTCGATGTTGCGGCTCATCCAGTCGGCGCTGGAGATGAACAGCTGGGGGTTGCCCTTGTTGTGGAACACCATCACCCGCGGGTGCTCGAGGAAGCGGTCTATGATGCTGATGACCTGGATGTTGTCACTGAGGCCCGGTACCCCGGGACGCAGGGCGCACATGCCGCGGATGATCATCTGGATGGGCACCCCGGCCTGACCGGCGGCATAGAGGCGGTTGATGAGGTCTCTGTCCACCAGGTTGTTGATCTTGAGCGTGATGCCGCTCGGCTGGCCCGCCTTGGCGTTGGCCAGCTCGTTGTCGATGAGACGATAGAGCTGGCGGCGGCTGTTGATGGGGGAGACCAGCAGGTGGTTGAATTTGTAGCGTTTATAGGGGTATTCGATGTATTCGAACACCCCTTCCACCTCGGCGGTGATGTCCGGGTGGCGGGTCAGCAGGGAGAAGTCGGTGTAGATCTTGGCGGTCTTCTCGTTGAAGTTGCCGGTGCCGATATGGGCGTAGCGCACCGCTTCCCCATGCTCATGCCGGGTGATGAGGCAGAGCTTGGAGTGGATCTTGAGGCTGGGTACCCCAAACACCACCTTGACCCCGGCATCGGTCAGTATGTTGGCCCAGTCGATGTTGGCCGCCTCGTCGAAGCGGGCGCGCAGCTCCACCACCACTGTCACCTTCTTGCCGTTGTTGGCGGCGTCGATGAGGGAGTGGATGATCCGTGACTTCTTGGCGACCCGGTAGATATTGATGCGAATGGCGCTGACCGCCGGATCGAACGCCGCCTGGCGCACCAGCTCGGTGAAGTGGTGGAACTTGTGATAGGGGTAGTAGAGCAGTATGTCCTGCTTGGTGATGGCGTCGAAGGCGTTGACGAAGCCGTCGAAGTCGCGGCAGTCGAGGGCCGGCAGCTTGGGGTTTTCCAGATAGTCCCGGCCCACGTTGGGGAAGCCGATGAAATCCTTGAAGTTGTGATAGCGCCCGCCCGGCATGATGGCGTCGTAGGAGCTGATCTGCAGCTTGAGCTTCAGGAAGCTTATCATGGCCGCGGGCATCTCCCGCTCGTAGACGAAGCGCACCGGCATGGCGGTGAGGCGCTGCTTGAGGCCATCACTCATCTTGTCCACCAGGCTGAGGTCCAACTGGTCGGAGAGATCGTATTCGGCATCCCGGGTCAGCTTCACCGCGTAGGCGGCAATCTCGTCGTAGTCGAAGAAGCCCTTGAAGATCTCGTCGAGGCAGAAGCGGATGACGTTGTCCAGGATGATGATCTGCTTCTTGCGGCGGGTCCCCTCCGGCGGCAGCTGGAAGAAGCGGGGCAGATCGTCGGTCGGCACCTCCACCAGGGCGTACTGGATCACCTGGCCGTTCTTCTTCATCTCGATGGCGAGATAGGTGTGCTCGTCTTTGAGGAACTTGACCGGGTTGACCTCCTTGTTGAGGAGGATGGGGATGATGTGACGCAGCACCTTCTCCTTGAAGAAGACCCGCAGCCACTGCTGGATCGCCTCGGAGAGCTGGCTCTCGTTGACCAGGAAGATGTTGTGGCGGGCCAGGGCGATCAGCAACTCCTTGTAGGTGTTGTCAAACGCCTCGCCGAGCGCCATCACCTTCTGCTGGATGGCGCGCAGCAACACCTTGGCCTCGTCGTCGCCGCCGTGCACCTCGTTGATGAGGATGCGGCGCTTGACGTCCGAGACCCGTACCTTGAAGAACTCATCCTGGTTGGAGGAGAAGATCCCCAGAAAACGGACCCGCTCGATGAGGGGGACCGTCTTGTCCATTGCCTCTTGCAACACCCGTTCATTGAATGAGAGCCAGCTAAGCTCTTTCTCTTCATACTGCTTGTCGGTGCTCATCTGGTGCCTCTGTACTCAGGTTGCGTCTGCGCGGAAGTTATGGCGTCAAACCATGACAAATTTATGACAACCCGCGTTATTCGGTCAGATCGTGATCGATGTCGACCACCAGATCGTCGGAGAGGGACTCCAGCGCCGCGATCAGATCGTCGAGTTCGAGCTGGGGGGGCAGGGCCACCAGGGCATGGGCATAGAAGAGCGGGGCCCCGGAGTGGGGGGCCGGCTCACACCCAGTGGTGAGGTCGGCGACGTTGATGTTGAGCTGGCGCAGTATGCTGGCCACCTCGTGGACTATGCCGGGCCTGTCGTTGCCGGTGACGCTCAACATCAGCTGGTGGGCGGGTTCGGGGCTGAGCTGGCCTTCGGCGAAGCTCACGGTGAGACCCGGCAGCATCACCAGTGCCTCGCACAGGCTGCGGTAGTGTTCATCCGGCACTGCGACGTGCAGGATGCCGGCAAACTGCCCCGCCAGTTCGCTCATGGAGCTGGCCAGCCAGTTGCCCTGTTGCCGGGTGATGGTGTCGGCCAGGCTCTCGACGATGCCGGGCTTGTCTGCGCCGATCACGGTGACGACCAATTGCTTTTGCATCCTGCTCTCCTTGAATGGGACTGCCTGGGGTCGGGTGACGTCTGGCTGCGACTCTGTGCGCCGAAACGTCCATAGGCTCTAGCATTGTGCCTGCTGCGACAGGCCATATGAAGCCCGCTCCACGCAAATTTAGTGAAAAAACGCGAATGCCGGAGCGGCGTTGATTTCAGCTCTGCCTGCCGGGGTTCCCCCGTGGTAGAGTGTTGCCCCTTCGTGTTTGATGAACTGGATATGTCTTGTGAACGGGGTATGTGTTTATGAATAGCCTTGTCGTATCGGGATCCGTGTTGTTGGTGCTGCTCCTGCTGGTGATCCTCTGGCGCAGGAGCAAGAGGGGCAAGGCCGAGCCCTATGAGCTGCAGGAGACCCTGTTCAGCCCGGCGGAGCGCGCCTTTCTCGGGGTGCTGGACTTGGCGGTCGGCGATCAGGCCCGGGTCTTTGCCAAGGTGCGGGTCGCCGACGTGCTGACCCCCCAGGCGCGCCTGGGCAAGGGCAAGTGGCAGCAGGCGTTCGACATGATCAACGCCAAGCGCTTCGACTATCTGCTCTGCCACCCGACGGATCTCTCCTTCCTCTGCGCCGTCGAACTCGATGACAGCGCCCATCGCCACCAGAAGCGCAAGGTGCGGGATCTCTTCCTGAAGTCCGCCTGTGACAGCGCTGGCCTGCCGCTGCTGCAGATCCCGGCCAGCAGCCATTACCAGGTCGAGGAACTGCGCGAGCTGTTGCTGCCCCTGCTGGTCAAGACGAGCCTCCCGGTGGAGGATCTGTTGCCGGGAGAGCGTCGCGAGCCGACCTTCAACCCCTTGCTGCTCGATGGTGTGGACTTGAGTGCATCCCACCATGGGGGGCGCATGCCCAGGGCGCCACAAGCCGAGTCGCCTCAGCATGACGAGCAGGGGCCGGTGCTGATGGACAACCCCTTCATCGGCCCGGACGAGGAAGAGGAGGACGCCTCCGCCTCGGTGCCCCATTGCCCCCGCTGTGCGGCGCCCCTGGTGGCCCGGGAAGCGAAAAAGGGTCCTCATGCCGGCCGTCTGTTCCTCGCCTGCAGCCGTTTCCCCGAGTGCCGTTACGCCGCCCCCCAGGAGCAGGCCAGGCACTGATCCCCGCTCTGGCGCCGGCTGCGGTCGGCGCCCTGCATCTCCTGCACCGCGTTCCGCCCCGGGCGCCTAGCCAACAGAGGCTGTCTGAATGTGATCCCCATCCCGGTCGGACTGCGCTGATCGCGACAAGTTTTGACAAACCGCCAGAATTTTGGCACTTTGTGCCCTCTGCAACACAGTGCATGGCTCATTATTATAAGCACTTTAAAAACAATAACTTGGCGTCAGGTGTAAGGAAGATAAATATGATGGCTATGGGGGTGTTGATCGTTGATGCCGATGAACAGCGGCGTCAGCAACTGGGTACCGTGCTCTCCTTTATGGGGATCCCCTGGCAGGAGGTGGTGGAAACCGATCTCGATGTGGCCATCGAGTCCTCCGGCCCGCTGCAAGGGATACTGACGGGCAAGCTGCTTGAGCGCTCCCTCGGCGAGCTGCTGGCCGCCTTCCCCCGCATCCCCTTCCTCTCCCTGATGCAGGCCGATCACCCCAACAGCAACTTCATCGGCGGCAGCGACGAGCCCTATACCTATGAGTCCCTGACGCGCCATCTGCACTTCTGTCAGGCCTTCATCTCCCTCCATCCGCGCCAGCAGGTGCACGACAAGGGCCAGACCCTGTTGCGACTGCTGGTGGGCAAGGGGCGGGGGATCCAGGAGGTGCGCCGCCTCATCGGCCAGGTAGCACAGACAGACGCCAACGTGCTGATCCTGGGGGAATCCGGGACCGGCAAGGAGGTGGTGGCCCGCGCCATCCACGAGCTTTCTGCCCGCAGCGCCGGCCCCTTCGTGCCCATCAACTGCGGTGCCATTCCGGCGGAGCTCCTGGAGAGCGAGCTGTTCGGCCACGAGAAGGGGGCCTTCACCGGCGCCATCGCCGCCCGTCGCGGCCGCTTCGAGCTGGCCCAGGGGGGTACCTTGTTCCTCGACGAGATCGGTGACATGCCGCTGCCGATGCAGGTCAAGCTGCTGCGGGTGCTGCAGGAGCGACTGTTCGACAGGGTCGGGGGCGGCAAGCCCATCCAGGCCGATGTGCGCATCATAGCGGCGACCCACCGGGATCTGGAGGCGATGATCCGCACCCAGGGTTTTCGCGAGGATCTCTACTATCGCCTCAACGTCTTCCCCATAGAGACGCCGCCCCTGCGCGAGCGCTGCGACGACATCCCCTTGCTGCTGCAGGAGCTGCTCAACCGCCATGCGGAGCAGCACAGGGGGATCATCCGCCTGACCCAGCGGGCCATGGAATCCCTGATGCAGTACCCCTGGCCCGGCAACGTGCGGGAGCTGTCAAACCTCATCGAGCGGTTGCTGATCCTCTACCCGAACCAGATCATCGATGTGGCGGACTTGCCAGGTCGCTACCGTCTGCTGCCAAGCGAGCCCAGGGACGAACGGCTCACTGAGATGGACGAGCGGGATGCCCTGGCCGCCGTGTTCCAGACGCCTCCTGTGCTGGATCCGGGCCTTGCGGCGCCGCTGCCCATGCAGTTGCCCCAGGAGGGGCTCAATCTCAAGGAGATGCTGGCGGATCTCGAGGTGGAGCTGATCCGTCAGGCCCTGGAGTCCCAGGACGGGGTGGTGGCCCGCGCCGCCGACCTGCTGAGCATGCGCCGCACCACCCTGGTGGAGAAGATGAAAAAGTACGGCATGAGCAAGGACAACTGAGGTCAATGCTTTGACGGCTATAGTCAAGGTATTGATATATAACTAGTAATTTACTGGCATGGAAATTGAATAAGCTGACCCAATCGCCAGTTTGAGGTCAGCTTTATGACAATCTCGCAGCAGGACAATCCGCTCCAGTCACACGAAGTGAGTCAGCTTTATGCCATCTTCACGGCACTGCCGACCGGCGTGCTGCTGCTCGATGGGGAGGGGCGGATCACCCGCGCCAACCCGGCCGCCCTGACCCTGCTTGGGGAGCCGCTGGAGGGGCAGGCCTGGCGCCAGATCATCGCCCGCTGTTTCCAGCCCAGGGAAGACGACGGTCACGAGATCTCCCTGCGGGATGGGCGCCGGGTGCAACTCTCCACCCAGCCGCTGCCGGATCAGCCCGGCCAGCTGGTGTTCATCACGGATCTCACCGAGACCCGCCAGTTGCAGGACAGGGTCAACCACATGAAACGGTTGTCTGCCCTTGGCAACATGGCGGCCTCCCTGGCACACCAGATCCGCACCCCCCTTTCCGCCGCCATGCTCTATGCGGCCAACCTCGCGAATCGCACCCTGAAACCGGAATCCCGCACCCAGTTCCAGCAAAAATTGATGGCCAGGCTGCAGGATCTCGAGAAGCAGATCAACGACATACTGCTGTTTGCCCGCAACGGCGACAATCAGGTGGTGGCCCCGGTCTCGGTACAGGGGCTGCTGGCGGAGGTGCAGGCCGGTGCCGAGGCCTTCTGCCAGCAGCAGGGCTGCGCACTGCACATGGAGGCGCCCGAGCCGGATCTCTGCCTGCTCGCCAACAGCAGCGCCCTGGCCGGTGCCATCAACAACCTGATCGCCAATGCCAGGCAGGC
Source organism: Aeromonas rivipollensis (assembly GCF_037811135.1). Taxonomy (NCBI): domain Bacteria; kingdom Pseudomonadati; phylum Pseudomonadota; class Gammaproteobacteria; order Aeromonadales; family Aeromonadaceae; genus Aeromonas; species Aeromonas rivipollensis. Next base: position 1,618,399 of record NZ_CP149130.1, read on the forward strand.
CGGGGCCGATTCGCTGCTGGTGAGTGCGGTGCGCAGCGGCAGCCGGGTGGAGATGCGCATCCTCGACAATGGCAAGGGGATGCCTGCCCAGTTGCTCAGCCAGATCTTCGAACCCTTCTTCACCACCCGCTCCCAGGGTACAGGTCTCGGGCTTGCCGTGGTGCAATCCGTGGTGCGTGCCCATCAGGGGGAGGTCAGCGTGGCCTCGGTCCCCGGAGAAGGGACCTGTTTTACCCTGTCGTTCCCTCTGCATCAGCAAGCGGTGCAGCTTGGAGGTGTAGCATGAATCCCATCTTGTCCCTGTGGTGCAAGGCCTGCGGGCCGGTCTTTGGAGGTGTGGCATGACCCAGGCCCGCATTCTGGTGGTGGAAGACGACAACGGTCTGCGCGAGGCGCTGGTGGATACCCTGCTGCTCGGCGGCTACGAGTGCCGCGAGGTGGACAGCGGCGAGCGTGCCCTGCTGGCGCTCTCCCGCCAGCGCTTTGACATGGTGATCTCGGACATCCAGATGGGAGGCATGGACGGCCTCACCCTGCTGGCCAACATTCGCCAGCAATATCCCCAGGTGCCGGTGCTCCTGATGACGGCCTACGCCAACATCGACGGTGCGGTGCGCGCCATGCGGGAAGGGGCCATCGACTATCTGGCCAAGCCGTTTTCGCCCGAGGTGCTGCTCAACCAGGTCAGCCGCTACGTGCCGGCCCAGAAGGTGGAGAAGCGCGCCGTGGTGTACGGGGATCCCAAGACCGCCGAGCTGTTCCAGCTGGCGACCCGGGTCGCCAGAAGCGAGGCCACCGTCATGGTGACAGGCCCGAGCGGGACGGGCAAAGAGGTGCTGGCCCGCTACATTCACGACCACTCCAGCCGGGCCGAGCAGGCCTTCGTCGCCATCAACTGCGCCGCCATCCCGGAAAACATGCTGGAGGCGACCCTGTTCGGCTACGAGAAGGGGGCCTTCACCGGCGCCGTGCAGGGGTGCCCGGGCAAGTTCGAGCAGGCCCAGGGGGGCACCCTGCTGCTCGACGAGATCACCGAGATGGATCTGGGGTTGCAGGCCAAGCTGCTGCGGGTGCTGCAGGAGAAAGAGGTGGAGCGGCTCGGCAGCCGCAAGATGATCCCCCTCGACGTGCGGGTCATCGCCACCAGCAACCGGGATCTCAAGAAGGCGGTGCAGGACGGGCTGTTCCGCGAGGATCTCTACTACCGTCTCAACGTCTTCCCCCTGCGCTGGACCTCCCTCTGGGAGCGGCCCGGCGACATACTGCCGCTGGCGGAGCACCTGCTGGCGCTCCATGCCAGTCAGCAGGGGCTGCCGACGCCGCAGCTGGCCGATGAGGCGCGCGAGCGCCTGCTGGCCCACCCCTGGCCCGGCAACGTGCGCGAGCTGGACAACGTGGTGCAGCGGGCCCTGATCCTCTGCCCCGAGGGGCTTATAGGCTGCGAGCACCTGATCCTGGAGGAGACGGACGAGGAGCTGGTGCGTCCCCTCGAGCGTCTGTCGGGGGAGGGGCTGGGGGGCGAGCTCAAGCAGCAGGAGCACCAGATCATCCTGGACACCTTGCAGGAGTGCAACGGCAGCCGCAAGGAGGTGGCCGACAAGCTCGGCATCAGCCCGCGCACCCTGCGCTACAAGCTGGCCCAGATGCGTGACGCCGGCATAGAGCTGCCCGCCTAGCACCATTGCCGGTGTCATGGTCTTGCCGGCCCGGCTCGATTATCATGGGGCCCTCGGCATCATGAGCCTGGGCCCCGTTGTGACTGCAGACAAGCGCCTGATCGCAGACAAGGGGGAGCAGCGCCTTTACAAGGGACTCCTATGATCTCTCATCGCAAACTGGAAACCGTGCTCAATCACCTGCTCGAGCCTCACGCCATCAAGGACTACTGTCCCAACGGGCTGCAGGTGGAGGGGCGCGAGCGCATTCGCCGGGTGGTCACCGGCGTCACCGCCAGCCAGGCCCTGATCGATGCGGCCGTGGCCCTGGATGCCGATGCCATCCTGGTCCATCACGGCTACTTCTGGAGCGGGGAACCGCCCCAGATCACCGGCATGAAGCAGCGCCGTCTCAAGACCCTGCTGACCCACGACATCAACCTCTTCGCCTACCACCTGCCGCTGGACGTGCACCCCGAGGTGGGCAACAACGCCCAGCTCGCCAAGCTGCTCGGCATCAAGGTGCGCCGCGGTCTGGAGCCCTGGAACAGCAAGAGCGTGGCCATGGTCGGCAAGCTGGAAACCCCCATGAGTGGGCCTGAATTTGCCAGGCTGATTGCCGATCGCCTCGGCCGCGAGCCACTCCACTGCGGCGACAGCGGCCCCGAGCTCATCAGCTCTGTGGCCTGGTGCACCGGTGGTGGCCAGAGTTACATCAATCAGGCGGCCGAGCAGGGCATAGATGCCTTCATCTCGGGGGAAGCCTCGGAGCAGACCATCCACACCGCCCGTGAGATGGGGATGCACTTCTACGCCGCCGGACACCACGCCACCGAGCGTTACGGCGTCAAGGCGCTGGGGGAGTGGCTTGCCACCGTACACGGGCTGGATGTGACCTTTATCGATATCGACAATCCGGTGTAGGGCCGATTAGCCGCGCAGCGGCGTAATCGGACGTGATGACAGCAATTGCGCTGGTCGATAGAAATGACAAGGGAGGCCTAAGCCTCCCTTGTTACATTTTGCATGCAGCGAGTAGCTGTTATTCGCTGGCATAGCCCGCGGGGCCGAGCAGGACGTCGTCCAAGAGGGCTGCGCCCTCCTGCATCTTGAGCCGTCCCTCGCAGAACCACTGCACCACCAGGGGGTAGATGCTGTGTTCCTGCACCTGGACCCGGGCGGCCACCTCGTCGGCACTGTCCCCTTCAAAGATGGGGACGCGGGCCTGCAGGATCACCGGGCCACCGTCCAGCTCTTCGGTGACGAAGTGGACGCTGGCGCCGTGTTCACTGTCACCGGCCTCGATGGCGCGCTGGTGGGTGTGCAGCCCCTGGTATTTCGGCAGCAACGAGGGGTGGATGTTGATCATCCGCCCGGCGAAGTGACGCACCAGATCGGCACTCAGGATCCGCATAAAGCCGGCCAGCACCACCAGATCCGGCTGATAGTCCGCCATCAGCGCCAGCAGGGCGGCGTCATACTCGGCCCGGCTGGCAAACTGCTGCTGGGCCAGGATGGCGGTGGCCACCCCGGCTTCCTGGGCGCGTACCAGCCCGTAGGCATCGGCCCTGTTGCTGATGACGCCGACCACATCACCGGCAATCTTGCCGCTGGCGCAGTGGTCGAGAAGGGTCTGCAGGTTGCTGCCGTTGCCGGAGATCAGCACCAGGATCCGTTTCATAGGGGAGGTCATTTTATGATGACTTGTTCTTCGCCATCGGCAGCCTTGGCGATGTGGCCTATGTGCCAGGCATTCTCGCCTTCAGCCTTGAGCAGGGCCAGCGCCTTGTCCAGCTGATCCGCCGGCAGGGCGATGATCATGCCGACGCCGCAGTTGAAGGTGCGGTACATCTCGTGACGGGTGACGTTGCCGGCCTGCTGCAGCCAGCTGAACACCGCCGGCCACTGCCAGCTCTGCTCGTCGATCACCGCCTGGGTATTGGCGGGCAGCACGCGGGGGATGTTCTCCCAGAAGCCGCCACCTGTGATGTGGGACAGGGCGTGGATCTCGCACTCCTTGATGAGCTTGAGCACCGGCTTGACATAGATGCGGGTCGGCTCCAGCAGGGCGTTGGCCAGGGTAGTCTCACCCAGCGGCTGATGCACGTCGGCCTGGGAGACCTCCAGGATCTTGCGCACCAGGGAGAAACCGTTGGAGTGGGGGCCGCTGGCGGCCAGGGCGATCAGGGCATCCCCTTCGCCGACCTTGCTGCCGTCGATGATTTCGCTCTTCTCCACCACACCGACGCAGAAACCGGCGATGTCGTAGTCTTCCCCTTCATACATGCCTGGCATTTCGGCGGTCTCGCCGCCCACCAGGGCGCAGCCGGACTGCTCGCAGCCAGCACCTATGCCGGTGACCACGGCGGCGGCGGTGTCCACATCCAGCTTGCCGGTGGCATAGTAGTCGAGGAAGAACAGGGGTTCGGCGCCTTGCACGATAAGGTCATTGACGCACATGGCCACCAGATCGATGCCCACTGTGTCGTGCTTCTTCAGGTCGATGGCCAGACGCAGCTTGGTGCCCACACCGTCGGTACCGGATACCAGTACCGGCTCCTTGTAGCCAGCAGGGATTTGACACAGGGCCCCAAAGCCGCCAAGACCACCAAGGACTTCAGGACGACGAGTGCGCTTTGACACGCCCTTGATACGTTCAACCAGTGCATTGCCGGCATCGATATCTACGCCAGCATCCTTGTAGCTCAGTGAGGTTTTGTCAGTCACGCGTATTCCCCGTCATATAGAGAAGTGGAGGGTAAAATTCGGGGCGTATTCTACCAGCGGGTGGGTAAAAGCAGAAAGAAAATCGTTTGCGCGTTTTTACGTGGAAAAGCTCTACAAGCCGTGGCTTTTGTTGTATGATTCCGCGATTTTTTGGCGCCGGTTCGAGGAGATAATAATGAAAGTCGTTGAAGTCAAACACCCCCTGGTCAAGCACAAGATCGGCCTGATGCGCGAAGGCGACATCAGCACCAAGCGTTTCCGTGAACTGGCCAAGGAAGTGGGCAGTCTGTTGACCTACGAAGCGACCTCTGACTTCGAAACCGAGAAAGTTACCATCGATGGTTGGAACGGGCCAGTGGAAGTTGACCAGATCAAGGGCAAGAAGGTCACAGTCGTGCCCATACTGCGCGCCGGTCTTGGCATGATGGATGGCGTGCTCGAGCACATGCCGAGTGCCCGTGTCAGCGTGGTCGGTATCTACCGCGATGAAGAGACCCTGCAGCCGGTCCCCTATTTCGAGAAGATCGTCAGCAACATCGAAGAGCGTCTGGCCCTGGTCATCGACCCCATGCTGGCCACCGGCGGCTCCATGATCGCCACCATCGATCTGCTCAAGAAGAAAGGCTGCCAGTCCATCAAGGTGCTGGTGCTGGTTGCTGCTCCGGAAGGGATCAAAGCGCTGGAAGCCGCTCACCCCGACGTGGAGCTGTTCTGCGCCTCCATCGACCAGGGGCTGAACGAGAAGGGCTACATAGTCCCGGGTCTGGGGGATGCCGGTGACAAGATTTTCGGCACCAAGTAACCCCTGACGTCATAGCCGCTCTCTCTGAGCGCAAACGGAGCCGGCATCTTGCCGGCTCCGTCGTTTATCCCGCCCTCCGGCTTGCTGCCATGCGCGCCTTGCCGCTACCATAAGCAGCATCCTCCATTTCGAGAATCTTCTTTATGCTGAAACGCTTAGCGACTCTCCTCTGCTGTCTGCCTCTCATGGCGTCGGCTGCCCAGGTGACCGATCTCTATCAGGGCAAGGCGCCTACCAGCGGCGACATGACGGCCGCCCAGTCCCAGGCACTGGGGGAGGTGCTCGTCAAGGTGACCGGCAGGCACGACATCCTTACCCAGCCCGAGGTGGTCAAGGCGCTGGCGGCGCCCGGTGACTATGTGCAGCATTACGGCTATCAGGATGTGGGACCGGTCAAGTTTCTCAAGGCCGATTTCAACGTGGCCAAGGTCAATGCCCTGGTAGGCCAGAGCAAGTTCCCCCTGCTGGGGCCCGTTCGTCCGCAAATGGCCATCTGGCTGGTGATAGATGAAGGGGAGCGCCGCATACTGCCGGATCAGTCCAGCGACGGCTGGTCCGCCGCCCTGCGCGGTCAGGCCCAGGCCATGGGATTGCCGGTCAGCATCCCGCTGATGGATCTCGATGACAACATGGCGGTCAGCGCCACCGATGTCTGGGGCCGTTTCGCCGACCCCATCCTCAAGGCGAGCGAGCGCTATGGCGCCGAGATGGTGGTGCTGGGCAAGCTGACGCCGGAAGGGGAGAAGTGGAGCATCGACTGGGGGCTCTATGGCACCAAGCCGGGAGCTCAGGGCGGTGCAGAACTGACCGAGCTGACCAAGGGGGCCGGCTCAGGTACTCAGGCCGAGGTGGCACAGGGCATGGCCGATGCCCTGGCGGGCTGGCTGGTGCAACAGTACGGCACTCGCCTGTCCGGGGTCGTCTCCAGCCAGACCCTGGTGGTGGAGGGGTTGTCCGGCATCGACGCCATGATCCAGATACAGAAGATGCTGCAGGGCATGGCCAGCGTCACCAAGGTGGCGATCGGCAAGCTGGAGGGAGACAAGGTCACCTTCAACCTGTCGCTGCAGGGGGACAAGGCCGAGCTGGTAAGAGGCCTGCGACTGGAGAGCCGCCTGCATCAGGTGGAAGACAACGAGAGTGGCCTGCGTTACCAATGGTCGCAGCCCTGATCCCAGGGGAAGTTCCAGACCGCCCGGCATGACCCGGGCGGTTCTCTATCTGCCGCTCTGGTGATACACTTGCCCGCAAATATCACAGTCAAAGCCCAACGAGTGAAGCAACCGGCCCAACTGTCTTTAGCCGTACAATTACCGGATGATGAAACCTTCGTCAGTTTCTATCCCGGCAACAACGCCCATCTGATCACCGCCCTCAAGAATGCGGCCATCGGTCAGGGCGCTCCTTTCCTCTATTTCTGGGGAGCCAAGGGCTCCGGACGCTCCCACCTGCTGCACGCCACCTGCGCCGAGGTCAATGCCCGCGACGCCGCCGCCGCCTACCTCTCTCTCGATCAGTTCGAACAGCTGGACCCCAGCATGCTCGACGCCCTCGAAAGCCTGCCGCTGGTCTGCCTCGACAGCCTGGAGGCCATCGCCGGCAATGCCGTGTGGGAGCGGGCTTTGTTCGACTTCTACAACCGTTGGAAGGAGAAGGGCGAGGGGACCCTGGTGGTGACCGGCTGCAGCGCGCCGCGCAAGCTGGGGCTGCAACTGCCGGATCTCGCCTCCCGCCTCGACTGGGGAGTGAGTTTCCATCTCGACGAGCTCGATGACGAAGGCAAGCTCAGTGCCCTGCAGCTGCGTGCCGAGCTGCGGGGCTTCAAACTGCCCATCGACGTGGGCCGCTTCCTGCTCAACCGCTTGTCCCGCGACATGCGCACCCTGCTCACCACCCTCAATCAGCTCGACAACGCCTCCTTTCGCGCCAAGCGCAAGCTCACCATTCCCTTTGTCAAAGAGATCCTCGAACTCTGAGCCAATGGTGATTGCCTGTCTGCGCCACATCCTTGAGTGGCGAGCAAAAAGAAACCCCGGCACCAGGCCGGGGTTTTGCTATCTCAATGTCTATCAGTGAAACTGATCTTCTTCGGTGGAGCCGGTCAGGGCGGTCACCGAAGATTGACCACCCTGGATAGCTGGCTGAAGGGGGCACCTTGTCGGCACCACTCCAGCCATCACCTTAGTGGAACTGATCTTCTTCGGTGGAACCCGTTAAAGCGGTCACCGAGGATTGGCCACCCTGAATGACGGTGGTCACCTTGTCGAAGTAACCCGTGCCCACCTCCTGCTGGTGCGCCACGAAGGTGTAGCCACGCTCGGCGGCGGCAAACTCCGGCTGCTGCACCATCTCGACATAGTGTTTCATCCCTTCGCCACGGGCGTACTGGTAGGCCAGCTCGTACATGTGGAACCACATGTTGTGGATGCCCGCGAGGGTGATGAACTGGTACTTGTAGCCCATGTCGGACAGCTCCTGCTGGAAACGGGCGATGGTGGCATCGTCCAGGTTCTTCTTCCAGTTGAAGCTCGGGGAGCAGTTGTAGGCCAGGATCTTGTCCGGGTACTGGGCCTTGATGGCTTCGGCAAACTTGCGCGCCTCGTCCAGATCCGGCTTGGCGGTTTCGCACCACACCATGTCGGCATAAGGGGCGTAGGCCAGGCCACGGGAGATGGCCTGCTCGATACCGGCCTGCACCTTGTAGAAGCCCTCGGCGGTGCGCTCACCGGTCAGGAAGCCTGCATCGTAGGGATCGGCGTCTGTGGTCAGTAGGTCGGCGGCGTTGGCGTCGGTACGGGCGATCACCAGGGTGGTGGTGCCACAGACGTCGGCCGCCAGACGGGCGGCGATCAGTTTTTGCACCGCTTCCTGGCTGGGCACCAGCACCTTGCCACCCATGTGGCCGCACTTCTTGACCGAGGCCAGCTGATCTTCGAAGTGCACGCCGGCGGCGCCCGCTTCAATCATGCCTTTCATCAGCTCGAAGGCGTTCAGCACGCCGCCGAAACCGGCTTCGGCATCCGCCACTATCGGCAGGAAGTAGTCGATGAAGCCGGCATCCTGCGGGCCCACCTTGTTGGCCCACTGGATCTGGTCGGCACGGGCGAAGGAGTTGTTGATGCGCTCCACCACGGACGGGACAGAGTTGGCCGGGTAGAGAGACTGATCCGGGTACATGGTGGAGGACAAGTTGTTGTCCGCCGCCACCTGCCAGCCGGAGAGGTAGATGGCCTCTATGCCCGCCTTGGCCTGCTGCACCGCCTGGCCGCCGGTCAGGGCGCCGAGGCAGTTGACGTAACCCTTCTTGGCGCCGCCGTGGATCAGCTCCCACAGCTTGTCGGCGCCGCGCTGGGCCAGGGTGTGTGCCGGCTGCAGGCTGCCACGCAGGTTCACCACGTCTTCGGCGCTGTAGCCGCGTTTGATCCCTTTCCAGCGGGGGTTTTCTGCCCAGTCTTTCTCGATAGCCTGGATCTGTTGCTCACGGGTCAGTGCCATATCAGTTCCCTCTTTCATTGATTTCACGTTTCCATTGATTTGTTATGGACGAACCCCTCCCGGGGTCCGGGTTCAGAGCCGCTCGTAACCGGGCAGCGTCAGAAAATCGATCAGGGTATCGGCGCAGGTGATCTGCTCCATCAGCTCGCTGGCCTCGGCAAAGCGACCGGCCTGCCAGCGCTCGGCACCCACTTCGGTTTTGACCACCTCCTGCTCCTCGGCCAGCATCTGGCGGAACAGCGCCTTGGTCACCACCTGGCCGTTCGACAGGCTCTTGCCGTGGCGGATCCACTGCCAGATGGAGGTGCGGGAGATCTCGGCGGTGGCGGCATCTTCCATCAGGCCGTAGATGGGCACGCAGCCGTTGCCGTTGATCCAGGCCTCCAGATATTGCAGGGCGACCCGGATGTTGGTGCGCATGCCCGCCTCGGTGCGCTCCCCCTCGCAGGGGGCCAGCAGCTCGGCGGCGGTGATGGGGGCATCCTGCTCGCGCAGTACGCCTATCTGGTTCTTGGCGCCTGCCGGGATGGCGGCGTTGAACACCGCCATGGCGGTATCGGCGAGGCCGGGGTGGGCGACCCAGGTGCCGTCGTGGCCGTTGTTGGCTTCACGTTCCTTGTCCGCTTTCACCTTGGCAAAGACCTCGGCGTTCACTGCCGGATCCTTGGCCGGAATGAAGGCGGCCATGCCGCCCATGGCCAGGGCGCCGCGCTTGTGGCAGGTTTTGATCAGCAGCCGTGAATAAGCCGACAGGAAGGGCTTGTCCATGGTCACCACCTGGCGATCCGGCAGGACGCGATCAGGGTGGTTCTTCAAGGTCTTGATGTAGCTGAAGATGTAGTCCCAGCGGCCGCAGTTGAGGGCGACTATGTGATCCTTCATCTGATAGAGCAGCTCGTCCATCTCGAACACGGCCGGCAGGGTCTCGATGAGGACCGTGGCCTTGATGGTGCCGCGGGGCAGGCCGAACTTGTCTTCGGTCCAGGCGAACACCTCGCTCCACCAGCGTCCTTCCAGATTGCTCTGCAGCTTGGGCAGGTAGAAGTAGGGGCCCGAGCCCTTGGCCAGCAGCGCCTTGTGGTTGTGCAGGAAGTAGAGGGCGAAGTCGAACAGGCCGCCAGGGATGGCGTCGCCATCGAAGGTGACGTGTTTTTCCGGCAGGTGCAGGCCGCGCACCCGGCAGATAAGCACTGCGGGATCGGGATTGAGGGTGTAAGCCTTGCCTTCCGGACTGGTGTAAGAGACGGTGCCGTTGACCGCATCGCGCAGGTTGATCTGACCCTCGATCACCTTGTTCCAGGCGGGGGCCAGTGAATCCTCGAAGTCCGCCATAAACACTTTTACGTTGGCGTTGAGGGCGTTGATGACCATCTTGCGCTCGACCGGGCCGGTGATCTCCACACGGCGGTCTTGCAGATCGGCGGGGATGCCACGCACCGTCCAGCTACCTTCGCGGATGTGGGCGGTTTCGGGCAGGAAGTCCGGCAATTCGCCGCCATCGATGCGGGCCTGGCGAGCCACCCGTTGTTTCAGCAGTTCATTGCGCTGAGGAGCGAAGCGTTCCACCAGTTCGGACACCAGGGCCACCGCATCCGGCGTCAGGATCTGCGCGTAATCGGGAAGCATCTCGCCTTGGATGCGCAGACGGGTGCTGCTGATGGTCTGGGCCGGTGCCGACATAGGTTTCACTCCTTTGAAAGTTACATTTTGAACTTACTAACTACGACTAACGTCTATATCCGTTTCTCTTAAACTCCCCGTAACAGCGGGGTAACACGACTCATAAGGTGCAAAATAATGCTTGGTTCGTCAACTTGATTTTTAAAACAGGTGTTTTTGGTTGGTGTTTAAGTTGATGTTTTTAAAGTGTTTATGTGATTAGCATAAAAGCTCTACGCAGATGGTTATGCTCTCGGCTGGCAAGGTCGTCAGGGGGGATGAAAGAGCCGGGTGCGGCACATCAAAAATGTAATAAATTACGTAATAAAATTACCAATGCAAAAACAAATCCCGACCTTACTCCAGGCTTTGTGAAAACAGCTGTATGAAATGACTGCTGCCAACACAGTCGGCATCTGGAATTTGAAGCCATTGACAGGTGAACTGCTGTTTAAAACCAAATGGTCAAATCTTGCGAAGCGGGGGCACAGGGGAGCGAGTGGTGGAAATGACGAGCAATAACGTAGGTTTGTATCAAGGGGTGGGAGCTGGGGGGAGGGAAATGACGGGGAACGAAGTAGTGAATAACACCAATCCATGGATGTTTATCAGCATTTTATTGTTATTTTCATTGGCGGCTTTTTAGCCGGGTCGGGACGGGGTGCCGGACAGCAAAACCGGCCTTTCATCCGCTGGGTTGGAGAGGTACTGGGCCAGTTACGCCTCAGTAGTCATCATCCGGCGCGGCGAGGTCGATCACGTCGAGATGCACTGTACTGCCGAGGCCGGTGTCGGTGGATTCGAGATCGGAATGGGGCGAGGAGAGAAGGGGCTGATCGGGCTGAGTGTCGACTGCTTGGTTCATGGGTGCTTGCCTCAATGGATTGCAAGCCGGTTGGTGATTCCCTCACCCTGACGCCACCTCCCTGTCTGATGGCCGGCGGAAAAGTTGCGTATCCTAGCGGGACTTTATGAAAGCTTCAAGTGGTTCTGTATAAAATTTATGCCGGCACGGCCTCTGTGCAAGCCATCGGGTGAGATAAGAAGAGGGCGTACAGGGGAGGGACAGAAAACAGGCAAAAAAATAGCCCAGTCGTTTGACTGGGCTATTTTCGGGGAAAATGGTCGGTGTGAGAGGATTCGAACCTCCGACCCTCTACACCCCATGCAGATGCGCTACCTGGCTGCGCTACACACCGACGGAGTCAGCTCGGCTGACGGGAAGGGAGTCTAATAGGATGATCAGAAGGGTGCAACTCCTTTTTTATCAGGGAGATGCCGATTGCTTCTTTATTGCTCAACCAAGATGCGACTTGGGCCTTGGCGGGAGTTTTGGCATAATCGCCGCCCACCTCGCCCGGGGCCGGTGGCCCTGGAACCGGGCCGTCTTTGATGATGAATGCAGATAAATGAGAGGAAGGGGCGTGGAGCCAGCACAGAAGAACGCAGCCGAGATGCAGATCACCCAGGACGAGCGCTGGATGCGTCATGCCATGGCCTTGGCGGCCAGGGCGGAAGGGATAGGCGAAATCCCGGTCGGGGCCGTGCTGGTGCTGGGGGACGAGGTGGTCGGCGAGGGGTGGAACCGCTCCATCAGCGCCCATGACGCCTGCGCCCATGCGGAAATCATGGCGATCCGTGCCGCCGGCATCACGCTGGAGAACTACCGGCTGCTCGACACCACCCTTTATGTGACGCTGGAGCCCTGCTGCATGTGTGCCGGCGCCCTCATCCACAGCCGGGTGAAGCGGGTGGTCTACGGGGCCCGCGATCTCAAGACGGGGGCGGCGGGCTCGGTGTTCGACATTTTGCAGGACCCGCGCCACAACCACAGGGTGGCGCTGACGGGGGGCGTGCTGGCAGAGGCCTGCTCGGCCCAGCTGTCGGACTTCTTCAAACGGCGCCGCGCCGAGAAGAAGGCGGCCAGAGAGGCGCTGAAACAAAGTGGTGGCCCCGCCGACTGAGAACGGCGAAGTCGGCGAGGCCGTCTTCGCGCGTTATACATCCCTGTATCTTCTTATAAAACAGATGGTTGGCACTGCTGCTTGCCCTCAATCTCCTGCCTGTATCCCCCTGAAATAACCTCTTCACAGAGGTGCTTGATGTAACAAAACTGTCATGCAACCGCCATATAATGCCGCCAAGCCTAGCTCACATTGAGGTCTTGCATGTCATCGGAATCGTTAAACCTGGTCATGGCGGGCAGTAGAAAACGCCGGATCAAGGATAAATTGGCCAAATACGGCGTCACCACAGGGGGAGCCCTGGTACTGGTGGCCCTGCTGCTTATCTTCTTTTACCTGCTCTATGTGGTGAAGCCCATCTTCAATGGCGCCAGCGTAGAGGCAACCTCCTCCTTTACCCTGCCGACGCAGGGCAAGACTGCCTGGCTCGGGGTGGAAGAGCAGAACGAGATAGGGTATCGCTTCAACGACCAGGGTCAGGTCAGCTTCTTCGCCGTCAAGGCGGATAGCGGCGTCAAGGTGGGCCAGGTGCTGGGCCAGGCCAGTGTCGGCGGTGACGTCACCGCCGTCGCCGTGCCGGCACCGGGCCAGAAGCTCATCGCCTATGGTTTTGCCGACGGCAAGGCCACTGTGGTGCAGCCCTCTTTCAAGGTCTCCTACCCGAACGACGTGCGCGTCATCGAGCCCAGCCTGCAACATCCCTTCGGCGAAGAGCCTGTGGTGATCGATCCCCAAGGCAAGGCGCTGACCCGCATGGTGTTCGAGGCGACCAAGGACAAGATGGCCACCGCCGCCGTGACCGAGGATGGCCGCGGCGTGATGACGGTGATGAGCGGTGAGGAGAACTTCCTCTCCGGCGAGATTGAGTGGAGCAGCCAGAACTACGCCATTCCTTCCCTGCCTCGTCACGTGGATCAGATGCTGCTGACCCCCAACCTGCGCATCCTGTTCGTGCGTGAAGGCAATCGCCTGTCGGTCTATGACATCCACAACCTGAGCGACATCTCCCTGCGCGACGTCATGGAGATCAATGCCCCCAACGCCAACGTGACCCAGGTCGCGCTGCTCTCCGGCGCCTCCTCTCTGCTGGTGGGCAACGACAATGGCGTCATCTCCCAGTGGTTCGAAGTGGCGAAGGACGGCAAGCGCCAGTTCACCCAGATCCGTGACTTCAAGGGCGACGGCCCGGTCGCGCTGCTGACCCCGGAGCACTTCCGCAAGGGCTTCATCAGCACCGCCAAAGACGGGACCATCAACTTCTTCCACGCCACCGGCGAGGCCAAGCTGCTCGGCGAGACCATAGAAGGCGGCGCCCTGGCGGCCCTGGCCATCTCTCCCCGTCACAACCTGCTGCTGACCCAGCAGGGGAATGACTTCAAGGTCTTTGAGGTGGAGAACGATCACCCCGAGGTGACCTGGTCTGCCCTCTGGCAGCAGGTGTGGTACGAAGGTTATCCCGAGCCTATGTATGTGTGGCAGTCCACCTCTGCCAGCAACGACTTCGAAGCCAAGCTGAGCCTGGTTCCCCTGGTGTTCGGGACCCTCAAGGCCTCCTTCTACGCCATGCTGTTTGCGGTGCCGCTCGGGGTGGCCGGTGCCATCTACACCGCCTACTTCATGTCGGCGGGGCTGCGCAAATACGTCAAGCCGACGGTGGAGATCATGGCGGCGCTGCCGACCGTTATCCTGGGCTTCCTGGCGGGTCTGTGGCTGGCGCCCATCATCGAGGGTGCGCTGCCCGGGGTGATCCTGCTGCTGCTGCTGCTGCCCATGGGCATGTTGCTCACCGCCCTGGTGTGGAACTACCTGCCGGAGCGTGGCCGTTCCTGGCTGCCAGAGGGCTGGCACGCCATCCTGCTCATTCCTGTGCTGCTGCTGATTGGTTGGGGTGCCTTCGCCTTGAGCCCGCTCATCGAGAATGCCTTCATGCACGGCGATTCGCGCATCTGGCTGACCCACGAGATGGGCATCAAGTTTGACCAGCGCAACTCCCTGGTGGTCGGTATCGCCATGGGCTTCGCCGTCATACCCACCATCTTCTCCATCGCCGAAGATGCGGTCTTCTCGGTGCCCAAGCATCTGACCCAGGGGTCACTGGCGCTCGGGGCGACCCCCTGGCAGACCTTGAGCCGGGTGGTGATCCTGACCGCGAGTCCGGGCATCTTCTCGGCGGTGATGATGGGCCTGGGCCGCGCCGTGGGCGAGACCATGATAGTGCTGATGGCGACCGGCAACACCCCCATCATGGACTTCTCCATGTTCCAGGGGCTGCGTACCCTGGCGGCGAACATAGCGGTGGAAATGCCGGAGTCGGAAGTGGGCAGCTCCCACTACCGGGTGCTCTTCCTCGCGGCCTTCGTCCTCTTCGTATTCACCTTTATGTTCAACACCCTGGCCGAGTTCATCCGTCAGCGGTTGCGTGAAAAGTACAGCTCTCTGTAAGAGGCCGTTCTGTATATGGACAAGGAATCAACAATGGGTAAGTGGTTTAAATCGGGGGCCCCCTGGATCTGGATGACGGGGGGCGCCGTCAGCCTGAGTCTGGTTGCCGTACTGGGTCTGCTGTTGCTGATCGGCTGGCGTGGTCTGGTCTACTTCTGGCCGCACCCCATCTATGAGTGGCAGCTTGAAGACGCCAGCGGCAACAAGAGCGTGCTCATCGGCGAGATCAATGACCGCGAGATGGTACCTGTGGAGCGGCTGCGCGCCGCAGGCCAGGCGCTGGAGGGGGAAGAGCGCGAGCTGCTGACCCGTTATCTGGTCAAGACTGGCAACCGTGAGTTTGTCGACCTCGACTTCCGCTGGGTACTGGAGACCGACATCAAGTCCCAGAGCCAGCCGGCCGAGCTCGCCATGGTGGAGCGTGCCACCAACGGCAACTTCTACGGTTACATCACCTCGGTGAAAGAGGATGGCAAGGAGCTGACGGCAGATCTGCATCCTGCCCTGCAGCGGGTGCTGGCACGAGCCAACAGCCTCTCCGAGCAGGCCAACGACCTGCAAAAAAGGGACATCGGCAGTATCAACTATCAACTGGAGCGGCTGCGCCTGAAAGAGCGCAAGGCCGAGCTGGATGACAAGCTGACCGATCAGCTCAAAGCCGAACTGGCCAGCGAGCGTCAGGCCCTCAACGATCGCTATCAGGTGCTGGAAAAAGAGCTCTTCTCCCTGCGTGCCCAGGCAGATCGTGACGCCATCACCGTCAAGGACATGCGCGGCGAGCTGGTGACCATGCCGATGTCCAAGGTGCTGGACGTGGTCTGGCCCAACGACATGAGCCTGCCCGCCAAGGTAGGGCACTGGTTCCACCAGATTGGCAAGTTCGTCTCCGACGATCCCCGTGAGGCCAACACCGAGGGCGGCGTCTTCCCGGCCATCTTCGGCACCGTCTTCATGGTGTTGCTGATGGCCATCATAGTGACCCCCCTTGGGGTGGTGGCAGCTGTCTACCTGCACGAGTACGCGGGCAAGAACAGCCTGACCAAGATCATCCGCATCGCGGTGATCAACCTGGCGGGTGTGCCCTCCATCGTCTACGGTGTCTTCGGTCTGGGTTTCTTCGTCTATACCCTGGGCGGCTCGCTGGACCAGTTGTTCTACCCGGAGGCGCTGCCGAGCCCGACCTTTGGCTCACCCGGCGTCATCTGGTCGGCGCTGACCCTGGCCATCCTGACCCTGCCGGTGGTGATCGTCTCCACCGAAGAGGGGCTGGCACGGATCCCGAGCACCATACGCCAGGGCTCCCTGGCCCTGGGGGCCACCCAGGCCGAGACCCTGTGGCGCATAGTACTGCCCATGGCGAGCCCGGCCATCATGACCGGCCTCATCCTGGCGATAGCCCGGGCCGCCGGTGAAGTGGCACCGCTGATGCTGGTGGGGGTGGTGAAATTGGCGCCGACCCTGCCGATGGATGGCAACTTCCCGTACCTGCATGTGGAGCGTAAGTTCATGCACCTGGGCTTCCACATCTATGACGTCGGCTTCCAGAGCCCGAACGTCGAGGCGGCGCGGCCCCTGGTCTATGCCACCTCCTTCCTGCTGGTGACTGTGATAGTGGGCCTCAACCTGACGGCTATCGGTATCCGCAACCACCTGCGCGAGAAGTTCCGCTCTTTGGAACATTGATGACGATGAGCCTGACGGGCATTCGCAACCACTTGCGCGAGAAATTCCGGTCGCTGGAACATTGATAGGCCAGCCACCACAGAGACGGGCCGGGAACAGGGTTCCCTGCCAGCCAAGCGTTCAGGCCGCGGGCAACGAGAGTGCCCGCCGCCACAAAGAGAATTTGAGGTAACAGATGATCAACGTAACACCGACTTCGACCCAGCATACCGCCCTGGACCTGCTCAACCTGAGCCCGGAGCAGACCGCTCTTGAGGTCAAGGATCTCAACCTGTACTACGGCAACAAGCAGGCGCTGTTCAACGTCAACATGAAGATCCCGAAAGGGCAGGTGACGGCCTTTATCGGCCCGTCCGGCTGTGGCAAGTCGACCCTGCTGCGCTGCATCAACCGGATGAACGATCTGGTGGAGATCTGCCGCATCGAGGGGGAAATCCAGCTGCATGGCCACAACATCTATGACAAGAGCGTGGATGTCTCCGCCCTGCGTCGTCAGGTGGGCATGGTGTTCCAGCGCCCCAACCCCTTCCCCAAGTCCATCTACGAGAACGTGGTCTATGGCCTGCGCCTGCAGGGGATCAACGACAGACGCACCCTGGACGAGGCCGCCGAGCGTTCACTGCGCGGCGCAGCCCTGTGGGAAGAGGTGAAGGATCGGCTGCACGACAATGCGTTCGGCCTCTCAGGTGGTCAGCAGCAGCGTCTGGTGATCGCCCGTGCCATTGCCATCGAGCCGGAAGTGCTGCTGCTCGATGAGCCGACCTCGGCACTCGACCCCATCTCCACCCTCACCATCGAGGAGCTGATCAACGAGCTCAAGAGCCAGTTCACCGTGGTGATAGTGACCCACAACATGCAGCAGGCGGCGCGGGTGTCGGATCAGACCGCCTTCATGTACATGGGTGAGCTTATCGAGTACTCGAACACCAACACCATCTTCACCACTCCGGCCAAGAAGAAGACCGAGGACTATATCACCGGTCGCTACGGCTAAAAGATGAGGATGACTGACATGAACCACAAGAAACAGATTGGCGGTCGGTTCAACGGCTAAGGCATAATCGGAGCAACAAGGATTATTTGTATGGACAATATGAACCTCAATAAACACATCTCCGGTCAGTTCAATGCCGAGCTCGAGAACGTGCGTAACCAGGTGCTGGTGATGGGCGGTCTGGTGGAGCAGCAGCTGACGGACGCCATCTCCGCCATTCACATCCAGGATCTGGATGCGGCGCGCAAGATAGTGGCCAACGACCACAAGGTCAACGCCATGGAAGTGGCCATCGACGAGGAGTGCACCCGCATCATCGCCAAGCGCCAGCCCACCGCGTCCGACCTGCGCCTGGTGATGGCCATCATCAAGACCATCACGGATCTGGAGCGCATTGGCGACGTGGCGGACAAGATAGCCCGCATGCTGACCGATAACGCCAACAAGCCCCAGCCGCCGCTGGTGTCTCTCGAGAACATGGGCCGTCGCACCATCAAGATGCTGCACGACGTGCTCGACGCCTTCGCCCGCATGGATCTGGAGGCGGCCATCGCCGTCTACAAGGAAGATGACAAGGTGGACCGGGAGTACGAGTCCATCATCCGCGAGCTGATGACCTACATGATGGAAGATCCCCGTACCATCCCCCAGGTGCTGAATGTGCTGTGGGCGGCGCGGGCCATCGAGCGGGTCGGCGATCGCTGCCAGCACATCTGCGAATACATCGTCTACTACGTCAAGGGCAAGGACGTACGCCACACCAAGGCGGATGAACTGAGCGACCTGCTCGGCAAGCATTGAATCCACGATGAATAAAAAGGCGCCTTGAGCGCCTTTTTTATTGCATTGGGGGGCGGCTTAAGATAACGCGCCCCACGGGGCGCTTTTCTGCTAGAATATGGCCCCTGTGTGAGTCCCGGATGGAGTCACGGTCCGGTTTCCCGGGCCCAGTTTGCCGTCTTGTGCTAAGGCGGCTGTAGCAATAGGTTAATCATGAGTTTTGCCGATAGTTTGTTCTTTTTGATGCTGCTGGTCGCCGGCAGCGTGTTCTTCTCGCTTTCCGAGATCTCTCTCGCCGCCTCCCGCAAGATCAAGTTGCAGGTGATGGCCGACGAGGGCAATCGCCATGCCGAAAAAGTGCTGGCACTGCAGGCCCAGCCGGGTAACTTCTTTACCGTGGTGCAGATAGGCCTCAACACCGTCGCCATCCTGGGCGGCATCCTGGGCGAATCCGCCCTGAACCCCGCCATCAAGGAGCTTATCTCCGGCTTCTATCAGGGCCCCTGGCTCTCCCAGATAAGCTCGATCACCTCCTTCGTGTTTGTCACCGGTATGTTCATCCTGATAGCGGACTTGATGCCCAAGCGCTTGGCCATGACGATGCCGGAACGGGTTGCGGTGGTGGTGGTGCGTCCCATGCTGCTGTGCGTGACCCTGTTGATGCCGCTGGTGTGGTTCTTCAACGGCCTGGCCAACGCCCTGTTCCGCCTGCTGCGGGTCTCCATGGTACGCAACGACGAGATCACCTCGGACGACATCTATGCGGTGATGGACGCGGGGGCCGAGGCCGGCGTCATCCAGCGCGAGGAGCATCAGCTCATCGAGAACGTGTTCGAGCTGCAGTCCCTCGGCGTCACCTCCGCCATGACGGCGCGGGAGAGCCTCATCTACTTCACCCTGCAGGAGGGGGAGGAGAGCATCAAGGCGAAGATCGCCGAGCACCCCCACAACAAGTTCCTGGTCTGTGACCACAACCTCGACAGCATCAAGGGGTTCGTGGACGCCAAGGAGCTGCTGATCCGTGTCATCAGCGGCCAGAGCATCGATCTCAACAGCGGCTCCCTGGTGCAGAACGTCATCATCATTCCCGACACCCTCAACCTCTACGAGGCGATGGAGTACTTCAAGAACCACAGGGGCGACTTTGCCGTGGTGATGAACGAGTACGCCCTGGTGGTGGGCATAGTCACCATGAATGACCTGATGAGCACCGTCATGGGGGAGTGGGCCACCCACGTGGTGGAAGAGCAGATAGTCCAGCGGGACGAGAACTCCTGGCTGGTGGACGGGGTCACCCCCATCTCGGACGTGATGCGGGCCTTCGACATCGAGGAGTTCCCGGAGAGCCAGAACTACGAGACCATCGCCGGTTTCATCATGTTCATGCTGCGCAAGATCCCCAAGCGCACCGACTCGGTGAAATACGCGGGCTACAAGTTCGAAGTGGTCGACATCGACAGCTACAAGATCGACCAGCTGCTGGTCACCCGGGTGGAGCCTGTGCTGGCCGAGAAACCCGCCCTGGAATCGTGAAAGGAGTTACCAAGGAGTCATGAAGATGCCGTCTTATTCCCGTGCGTTGAGCTGTGTGGCTCTCGCCCTGGCGCTGGGAGCCTGCAGCCAGAGCGCTCCCCGCAAACCCGCCGCCGTCCCCAAGCCAGTGGCTCCCAAGGCTGCCGTGGTGGCGCCGCAGCCGGACCCCGATACCGTGGTGCAAAGCGCAGTGGCAGAGCCGAGCCCGGTGTTCGATGAGGAGTACCATGGTCCTGATCAGGGGTCGCTGGAGTCGGTGACCGCCCTGTTCGCCCGTGGCTACATAGAGTCGGCCATGCGTGAGACCATGCTGGCGGCGGTGCACAGCGATTACCCCTTGCTCGGCATGCGGGACGTGCGCCTGACCGACCCTGTGGCCAAGTTCCTCACCTCGGCCCAGGCCCGTACCACGGCCCACGACTATCTCTATGCCGGGGTGCAGCGCAGGCTGGGCCGCCCCCTGAGTCCGGCCCAGTGGGAGCAGATCTGGCAAGGATTCCCCCAGCAGGGGCGAGTCTCCGACTGGGTCAAGCAGACCAAGCGGGTACTGGCAGGGCGCTGAGTCGTCAGCCCATCCATGCTTCACAAGAGGCCACCCCCAGGGGTGGCCTCTTTTCGTTCAGGCCCTGGGTGGCAAGGACGAGGGGCCTCCCTTTACCGCTATCATCCTGAGCTTGCTCAGATTTGTTCCTAGTTCCCGATTGCCTCTCCCTCAGCTTTGCGCCATGATGCACAGGACTTATAGCCGTCTAGATGTTTTGATGGCTTAATGTTTTTTCACACAATAAACACCCGTCATGACGGGGACACGCAGAGAGACAGAGATGGATACAAAGGATTTGTGGGTACTGGATGGCGGCATGGGGCGTGAGCTGGCACGGCGGGGCGCACCGTTTCGCCAGCCGGAGTGGTCCGCCCTGGCCCTGATGGAGGCACCAGAGACGGTGCGCGAGGTGCATCAGGCCTATGTGGCGAGCGGGGCACGGGTCATCACCACCAACAGCTATGCCCTGGTGCCCTTTCATATCGGTGACGAGCGCTTCGCCGCGGATGGCGAGCGGCTTGCAGCCCTGGCCGGGCAGCTGGCCCGCGACGTGGCCGACGGGCAGGCTGGCGCCGTGCAGGTGGCCGGCTCCCTGCCACCACTGTTTGGCTCCTACCGTGCCGACCTGTTCGAGGCGGACAGGGTGAGCGAGCTGGCGACCCCGCTTATCCGGGGCCTCTCACCTCATGTGGATATCTGGCTGGCGGAGACCATGAGCCTGATCGCCGAGCCGCTGGCCCTCAAGGCCCTGCTGCCAGGCGATGGCAAGCCGTTCTGGGTCTCCTTCACCCTGGAGGACGAGGCGCCGGGGAGCGAACCCAGGCTGCGCTCCGGTGAGCGGGTGGCCGATGCCGTCACTGCACTGGTGCCGGTCGGGGTGAGCGCCATCCTGTTCAACTGCTGCCAGCCCGAGGTGATTGAAGGGGCGCTCAAGGTGGCGAGCGCCCGATTGCAGGCCCTGGGTCGTACTGACATCCGCCTCGGCGCTTATGCCAACGCCTTCCCGCCCCAGCCCAAGGAGGCCACCGCCAATGACGGGCTGGACGAGATCCGCGCCGATCTGGGGCCGCAGGATTACCTCGGCTGGGCCGAGCGCTGGCGCACCGTCGGGGCCTCCTTCATCGGCGGCTGCTGCGGCATAGGCCCGGAGCACATCCAGGCCCTGACCAGCCGGCTGCGCTAAGGAGATCCCATGAAAGAGAGCAAGATAGGCCTCTGGTCCCTCACCGCCCTGGTATTCAGCTCCATGGTGGGGGCGGGCATCTTCAGCCTGCCCCAGAACATGGCCGAGGTGGCGGGGGCCCGCGCCGTGCTGATCGGCTGGGGCGTGACCGGGGTGGGCATTCTGGCGCTCGCCGCGAGCTTCCTCTATCTGTCACGGCTAAGACCCGAGCTAGACGGTGGCATCTACAGCTATGCCCGCGCCGGTTTTGGGGATCTGGTGGGCTTCTTCTCCGCCTGGGGCTATTGGCTCTGCGCCACCATCGGCGTGGTGGGTTATCTGGTGATCGCCTTCGCGGCGCTGGGCAGCTTCGTCGATACGCCGGAACAGGTGTGGTTCGGTGAGGGCAACACCCTGGCCGCCTTCATCGGCGAGTCCTGCATCCTCTGGGCGGTGCACCTGCTGGTGGCCCGCGGCGTGCAGCAGGCGGCCCTGTTCAACCTGGTGGCGACCTTGGCCAAGAGCCTGCCGCTGCTGCTGTTCATCCTGTTCGCCTGCTACTGGTTCGATCCTGTCACCTTCGCGGCCGATCAGGGGGGCAGCACCCTGGCGGTGCCGGTCTCCGAGCAGGTGCGCAACACCATGCTGATCACCCTCTGGGTCTTCACCGGCATCGAGGGGGCGGCGGTGCTCTCGGCCCGGGCGAGAAACAAGCGGGACGTGGGCACGGCCACAGTGCTGGGGGTGGTGCTGGCACTGCTGCTCTATGTGCTCATCTCTGTGCTGGCGCTCGGGATATTAAGTCGCCCCGAGCTCGCGGCCCTGCCCAACCCCTCCATGGCTGGGCTGATGGCCCAGATGACGGGCTCCTGGGGCAAGGTGCTGATAAGCGTCGGTCTCATCGTCTCGGTGCTCGCCTCCTACGTGAGCTGGACCCTGTTCTCGGCCGAGGTGCCCTTCAGCGCGGCGCGCCACGGCGCCTTCCCGGCCATCTTCCGGCGCCAGAACCGCAATGGCACTCCCATAGCCTCGCTCTGGCTCACCAGCCTGACGGTGCAGGGCTGCCTGCTGCTGGTGTGGCTGCTCGGCAAGGGGTACACCAACCTGCTGCTCATCTCCACCTCCATGATACTGGTGCCCTACCTGCTGATCGGCCTCTTCCTGCTCAAGCTTTCCTTGAGCGGGCAGGGCAATGGTCGGGTGCGGGCGGTGGCCTTGGTGTCGAGCGGTTACGGTCTCTGGCTGCTCTATGCCGCCGGGGTGGAGTACCTGCTGCTCTCCTTGCTTCTCTACGGGCCGGGTCTGCTGCTGTTTCTCTACAGCCGCCGCCAGCTCGGGGCGGATCAGCGGCTCAGCGGGCGTGAGCGGCTGCTGGCCGGGGTGACGCTGCTGAGCCTGATCCCCGCCATCTGGTTTTTTGCCCATGTCTGAGCGACCCGATGACCCAATGCAAGAGAGCGCCCTGGTGGCGCTCTCTATTTTGGTGGCGGGTGGCGCGCGACTCAGGCGCCCCCCGGGCCCGCCGGTTTGCCAAACAGCACCTTGAGCTTCTCTGACCAGGGCAGGCCGCGGGCGTCCTGCACCATGTCGCGCCACTCGTGGAAGGTGAGGGTGAGGGGATTGAAGCTGTGGATTGGCTTGGTGATGCCGAAGCGGCAGGGCTCGCTCAAGTCTTCTTCCACGAAGGTGCCAAACAGCCTGTCCCAGATAATGAGCACCCCGGCGAAGTTGCGATCTATGTATTTGGGGTTGCTGGCGTGGTGCACCCTGTGGTGGGAGGGGGTGTTGAAGATCCACTCCAGCCGGCCCAGCTTGCCCACCACCTGGGTGTGGACGAAGAACTGAAAGCCCAGGCTCAGCAGCACTGTGGCAACCACCGCCTCGGGTGGGAAGCCGATGAGGATCATGGGGATCCAGAACAGCCACATGCCGGAGACAGGGTACATCAGGCTCTGGCGAAAGGCGGTGGAGAGATTGAGCCGCTCCGAGCTGTGGTGCACCACGTGGGAGGCCCAGAGCCAGCGCACATGGTGGCTGGCAAAGTGGAACAGCCAGTAGCAGAGATCCTGCAGCAGGAACAGCAGCAAGATGCTCCAGAGGTTCAGCTCTATGTCGAACAGTCGCCAGCCCCACAGACCCTCATAGAGGTAGGCGATGGCGATGGCCGCCAGGGCATCGCCCCCCTGGTGCATCAATGCCAGGGCGGCGTTGGCGAGCAGGTCCCGCCACTGGTAGGTGGCGGTGGGAAAGGCTGCCCCGTGTTTGCGCAGATAGAGCATCTCCCAGCCGACGAAGGCCAGAAAGAGGGGGGAGAGGTAGAGCAGCAGCAGTTGCACATCCATGTGAGGCATCCGGTTGGACCAGTTGAGTTCCAGCATACCGAATGGATTTAAAAATTCATTAACATTTGATGACCCAGCTGTGCCTGCCGCTACCGGGAGCGAGTTCCAATGGCTTGTTTTTGCTGACAAAGCCTGGCCGTTGGCGAGAAGTCCCGGATGAGTCAGCTCTGGGCGGCACCCCTCGTCCGGTGGGGCCTCGCATACACTGGGAGAATAAGGTTGCCAGGGGCGGCAGGTGTCGCCAGTGGAGGGGAGAATGAGAGCGGTTCATCTGTATGTCATGTTCGGCCTGCTGAGCGCGAGTGCGCAGGCCAATGACAGCTTCAACAGCGAGCTGAGCCATTTCGCCGGGGGCGCTGCCATGGGGGCAGGCTTCACGGCAGTGGCCGATCACTACGGCTATAGGGAGCACAGAGGCTGGATAGGGTTCGGGATCTCCACCGGGATCGGGGTGGTGGGGGAGCTGGCGTCGAGAAATGGCGACTTCTCTGCCCTGGACGCGGGTGTGAATGCGCTGGGGGCGGCGCTTGGTGCCTTTGCCACCGATCGCTGGATCCTGGTCCCCTTAGTGTTGCCCGAACAACACTACGCCGGGCTGATGACAGGTTATCGCTTCTGAGGCGTACCCATCAGCCTCAACAACAGAGGGAGCCCTGGGCTCCCTCTGTTGTATCTCTTTCCCTTGCAGCACCTGACGCAGGCGCTATGGGTTGTCGAAGCCTGTTGTCACAGCACCTGACTCAGGAACTGGCGCAGGCGCGGTGAGGGGGGGTTGTCGAAGAAGTCGGTGGGCTTCTCATCCACCAGCAGCTCGCCGCTCTCCATAAACAGCACCCTGTCCGCCACTTCCCGGGCAAAGCCCATCTCGTGGGTCACCACCACCATGGTCATGCCTTCCCGGGCCAGGCCCTTCATGACGTCCAGCACCTCACCCACCATCTCGGGGTCCAGGGCGCTGGTGGGCTCGTCAAACAGCATGATGCGCGGCTGCATGGCGAGCGCCCGGGCGATGGCCACCCGCTGCTGCTGGCCGCCGGAGAGCTGGGAAGGGTAGCTCTGGGCCTTGTTGGAGAGCCCCACTTTCAGCAGCAGGGCCTTGGCTCTGTCCTCGGCATCCTTGCGGGACAACCCACGCACCTTCTGGGGGGCGAGGCTGATGTTGTCCAGCACGTTCAAGTGGGGGAAGAGGTTGAAGGACTGGAACACCATGCCCACCTCTTCCCGCAGCTTGTTGACGTCACCCGGCTCGGTCAGGCTGATGCCATCGACCTCGATATGGCCATCGTTGATGGTCTCGAGCTGGTTGAGGGTGCGCAGGAAGGTGGATTTGCCAGAGCCGCTCGGGCCTACTATCACCACCACTTCCCCTTCGGCCACCTGGGTACTGACGTTCTTGAGGGCGTGCACCTCGGTGCCGTAAAACTTCTCGACCCCGGTCGCCTTGATGATGGGATCAGTTGCTGCGCGCATATTTCACCTCCAGACGACGTACCGGGAAGGCGCGGGGCGTGCCGGTGATGGCTGCACTTCTCGACTCCTGTTGAGCCTTGATAACGGGATCAGTTGCTGCGCGCATATTTCACCTCCAGACGACGCACCAGGAAGGAGAGGGTGCCGGTGAGCACCAGGTAGAGCAGGGCCACGGTGAACCACACCTCGAACGGGCTGAAGGTGGAGCTGACCACCTCGCGTCCGGCCTTGGTGAGATCCGTGATGGAGATGACCGAGACCAGGGAGGAGTCCTTGATGAGGTTGATGAACTGGCCCGCCAGGGGTGGCAAAACCCGCTTGAACGCCTGGGGCAGGATCACGTAGCGCATGGTCTGGGCTGAGGTGAGCCCCAAGCTGCGGCCCGCCTCCATCTGCCCCTTGTGGATGGAGCTGATGCCGGCGCGCACGATTTCGGCCACATAGGCGCCGGTGAAGACGGCCAGCGCTGCCACCCCCGCGGTGAATCTGTCGAGGTTGAGCACTGTGCCGATAAAGAAATAGACGATGAAGATCTGCACCAGCAGCGGGGTGCCGCGAATGAGCTCCACATAGGTGACCGCCAGGTTGCGCAGAGCGGGATTGGGGGAGAGGCGGGCGAGGCCGGCCAGGGTACCCAGCAGTATGGCGAAGACGCCCGCGACCAGGGAAAGCTTGACCGTGACCCAGACGCCCCAGGCGATGGGGCCGGCGGTCCAGCTCAGTTGCACATCCAGGGTGTCGCCGAGGAAGACGGTATCCCCTTCGGCAACCTGGGAGCCTGTGCTGGCGATGGCCTGGCGACGGTTGGGGTCGAGATCGTCTTGCAGGAAGAGCTGCCCCTTCTCCGCGGCAGTGGTGCCGGCCACGACAGTGCCGTCAAATTCTGCGTACTGTTTCTGTTCGGCCTGGTAGGCGATGTACTGGGGAATGCGCTCCCAGCGCCAGGTGTAATCTACCGCCTGCACGGCCTTGTAGATGCCAAAGATGGCGGCCAGCAGCATCAGCAGGAAGACGCCGTGCCAGAGCAGCAGGTTGGGCTGTTTTTCCATCTGTCTTGTGATTTTGGGGTTGATCACTGTCACAACCTCTCTTGTCGTTATTGTGTGGGTCTGCGTGAAGGGGCGGCGAACCGCCCCTTGAGAGGTCATTTGAGCTGGTTGAGCCAGGCGTTGGATTCAAACCACTTCTTGTAGAGACGGTCGTAGCTGCCGTCACCCTTGATCTGGCGCAGGTAGTTGTTCAGCCAGTTGAGGGTGTCCTGATCCCCCTTGCGGATGGCCCAGGCCAGCGGCTCGAAGGTGAAGGGCTTGTCCAGGTGCACCACGGCGCCGGTGTTCTGGGAGGCGAAGATGGCGTTGTAGGGCAGGTCGTAGACGAAGGCATCCACCTTGCCGTTGATCACTTCCAGCTTGGCGTCGTCCTGGGTTTCAAACTGCAGCAGGGTTGCCTTGGGGATCATGCGCTTGACCGCCTGCTCGCCAGTGGTGCCGAGCTTGACCGCGATCTTGTACTTGGGATCGTTCAGATCGCTGAAGGACTTGATCTCCCCCGCCTTGTCCTTGCGCAGGACGATGGTCTGGCCCACGACGATATAGGGATCGGCAAAGTTGACGCGCAGGTTGCGCTGGGGGGTGACTGTCATGCCGCCCATGATGACGTCGAACTTGTCGGTCAGCAGGGCCGGGATGATGCCGTCCCAGGCGGTGTTGACGAACTCCACCTTCACGCCCATCTCCTTGGCGACCATCTTGGCCAGATCCACGTCGAAGCCGATGTACTGGCCCTGCTTGTTGGTCATCTCGAAGGGTTGATAGCCGGCGTCGAAGCCGACCCGCAGCACACCGCGCTCCAGCACGGCGTCCAGAGTTGAACTAGGGGCAGAGCTGGGGGCAGCATTGGCGAGCCCGCACAGCAGCAGGGTAGAGAGAATGAGTTTTTTGATCATAAGTGACGTCTCTGTCGTAAGTGTGTTCGGCCTTGAACCTGATCCCGTGCGACTCCGTGGCACAAGAGACTGCTGCATCCGGCAACAGGGCAAGACAGGATTATTGTCTTGATTGAGGCAAAAGCCCCATATGAGATTCTATTCCCCGTTCGTTGAGTGAAAAATGTACCAAAATCCGATTGTGTCAGACGACTCAATAGGTTAGTGGCGTTTTTTCCTCGCGGCACGGCTCATAAAACCACATGAAAACAACATATCTATCTAATGGCGCGGGTTCAAGTGCAAAAATAGTTGGCAGGCATTTTGCTGTGTGGTCGGTGGGGGATCTGGGTCCGAACGAACCTTGAGCGCCTGACACCGGGCCAGCTGGCTGGGTGCCAGGGGGCCAGGCGGGTGTCCTGAAAATATTTCATTGCGCCAGAAGGCTCCCTCTGTGTCTTGTCATGGGCTTCCCATATACTCAGCCATCCCCATTGGAAGGCTCGGGAATGGATACCTCAATTCTGCTCAATCTGGATGTTTTCACGCTGATGCTCATGGCCCTCGGGGGCTACAGCCTGGGATTCATCACCCTCTCCATCATCTGGTCGACCCACAGGGAGATCCCCGGGCTCGGGCTCTGGTGGTGGTCCAGCCTCTGTGCCCTGGCGGCCCAGTCGCTGTTCTTTATGCAGGCGTTCTCCCCCCACATCGCGGGGATCTGGCTGGCCAACCTGCTCATCACCCTCTGCATAGCGCTGATGCCGCTGGCCCTGCAGCGCTTCTTTGGCGAGCCGCCGAACTGGCGGGCCTTCTCGCTCTTCATGCTGGTCTACCTGCTGATCCTCTGCTGGAGTGTGCTGTTCAACGACGAGATGGCGCCCCGGGTGCTGCTGGCCTGCCTGAGCTACATGGTGTTGGGGGCAGTGGTGGTGGTGCTCATCTGGCGTCATGGCTATCCGGCCTACCTGCCGGCCGTGCTGGTGTTTACCGTGGTCAATATCCTGCTCTACGGTTTCAACCTAGTGCGCATGGGGGCCCTGCTCAGCGGCGAGGTGCGGGTGCTGATGGATCAGCACGTGGTCAATGTGCTGCCCTTCCTCTCCATGTTGATGGGCAACTACCTCTCCACCTTCGGGGTGTTGCTGCTCTGTACCCAGTACCGGGCCTTGGCCTTGCGCCGGCAGGCGAGTCAGGATCCCCTGACGGGCCTGCTCAACCGGCGTGGCTTTATGGAGCGCTGCACGCAGGCGCCGAAGGAGGGAGCGCTGGTGGTGCTGGATCTCGATGACTTCAAGCAGATCAACGATCGCCACGGCCACGAGGCGGGGGACAGGGTGCTGGCGGCGGTGGGCGCCTATCTGGCCGGCCAGGGGGATCTGGTGGCCAGTCGCTTCGGCGGTGAGGAGTTCGTGCTGCTGCTGCCCGAGGGGGATGCCCTGGCCCAGCAGGCCCGTTGCGAGCAGATCCGCCAGGGCATAGCGGCATTGCCCCTGGACGGCATCCAGGTCACCGCCAGCCTGGGGCTGGTGCCCTACGCCCGGGGCTGGCATCTCGATACCCTGTTCGGGCAGGCGGATCGCGCCCTCTATCAGGCCAAGCGCAGTGGCAAGAACCGGGTCTGCCTGCCGGCCTGAGCCGTGATGGTCAGCCCGTTTCGGCTGCGAGGGGCCGCGGCGCCTGGGCTTTCAGGAAGGGGAGCAGCAACAGGGCCGAGACCCCTGCCGCCACCGAGATGACCACGAAGAAGCCGTTCCAGTGCCAGATCTCCATCACCTTGGCCAGCGGATACCCCGACAGCGCCGCCCCCATGTAGGCAAAGAGCCCGACGAAGCCGGTGGCTGCCCCGGCGCAATCCTTGTGGGAGCACTCGGCGGCCGCCATGCCGATCAGCATCTGGGGACCGAACACGAAGAAGCCGATGGTGAAGAAGCAAGCCGCCTGCATCACGTAGCTGAAGAAGGGCATCAGCCAGAGTGACCCTACCGAGAGCAGTATCCCCATGGCGAAGATGAGGTTCATCGGCCCCCGGTTGCCGTTGAACAGCTTGTCCGAGCCCCAGCCCGCCACCAGGGCGCCGATAAAGCCCCCCACCTCGAACATCGAGATGGCCGAGTTGGCGCTCATCAGGTTGAAGCCGCGCTGCTCCGTCATGTAGAGATTGCCCCAGTCGTTGATGGCGGTGCGCACCACGTAGACCAGCACATAGCAGCAGGCCAGCAGCCAGATGTAGGGGTTGCCGAGCACGTATTTGCGCAGGATCTGGCGCGGGTTCAGGCCGACATCCTGGGTCTGCTGTGCCATCTCCAGGGCGTCCTGGCGCCATTGCCCGACCGTGGGCAGCCCCAGGGTGCTCGGGGTGTCACGCAGTCGCCAGCACAGCAGCAGCCCGGCCAGTATGGCGATGAGGCCGGGCACTATCATGCCGTAGCGCCAGCCGTGCTGCAGGGCTATGGTGCTGACGATGAGGGGGATCAGGGCCCCGCCCACGTTGTGTGCCGTGTTCCAGGCCGACCACCAGAAGCCGCGCTCGGTCCTCGAGTACCAGCTGGTGAGCAGCTTGGAGCAGGGGGGCCAGCCCCAGCCCTGGAAGAAGGCGTTGGCAATCCAGAGTGCCACAAACATCCAGAGGGCCGATGAGAGGCCGAACAGTATGTTGATGACCCCGGTCGCCATTAGCCCCAGCCCCATGAAGTAACGGGGGTTGGCTCTATCGCTGATGATGCCGGAGACGAACTTGGAGCAGCCATAGGTGAGGTAGAACAGGGTCCACATCATGCCGATGTCGGCCTTGTCCAGGATGCCGCTCGCCAGCATGTCCGGCATGGCGAAGTTGAAGCTCTTGCGGGTGAAGTAGAAGACCGCATAGCCCAGGTACATGGTCAGCAGTATGTGGAGGCGCCAGTAGCGATAGCTGGCATCGATCTCGGCCTGATCCCGCACCAGAGGGGCCGCCGGGCGGCTCTTCATAAAGTTCAGCATGGGGTGCCCTGCCTTCTGGATCCTGGATCAGTCATGGGACTCCTCCCGTTTGCGGCTGGGGAGGTTGACAGTCAGCTGGGTCCCCTGGACGCAGGAGAGGCGCAGCGTCCCCCCCAGCGCCTGCACCCGCTCGCGAATGCCGAGCAGGCCATAGCCCTGGGGCGTCTGCTCGGGCAGGCCGCAGCCGTCGTCGTCCAGTTGCAGCAGCACCCGATCGGCCTGCTGGCGGGCCAGTATGGTGACAGCGCTGGCATTGGCGTGTTTGACCACGTTGTTGAGCCCCTCCTGACAGACCCGAAACAGGGTGACCCGCTGGGCGTCCGAGAGATCCTCATCCGCGAGCCCCCACTCCAGGCGGGTGACTATGCCGCGCCGCTCCAGCTCCAGCTCCCGCAGCAGGCCGCGCACCGCCTGCTCCAGGCTCATGTCGTCGAGCTGGCGCGGGCGCAGGCGACCGAGCAGACCGCGCACCGCATCGTAGATCCCGAGCGACAGGGTCTCGATGAGGGCGCTGCTCTGGCCGACATGGGGGTTGTCCGGCGCGAGGCGACGCACTATGCCCGCCTGGGTGCGGATGGCGGTGATGGTCTGGCCTATGTCGTCGTGCAGCTCCCGGGCCACCTCCTTGCGAATGCTCTCCTCGGTCTCCAGCAGCCGCTCGGTGAGCTGGCGGTTGTGGGCGAGCTGGCGGGTCAGCGCCTGGTTGAGCTCGCGCTGGCGCTGGATGCCGGCCCCCAGCAGCAGGCCGGTCAGGCTCTGGGCCAGCAGGGAGAGCAGCAGATCCAGGGGATGTTCGTGCCAGGCCTGGCCCGCCATCAGGGCCACCGTATTCATCAGGGTGGCGAGCAGGGCCCCCTGCCAGCCGTAGCGCCAGGCCATGGCCATGATGGGAATGGCGAGGCAAAAGGGGGTGAAGCGCACCAAAGAGTCCGGCAGGCCGAGCTGCAGCCCCAGGCTCAGCACGAACAGCAGCAGGTACCAGACCAGATGGCGAAAGCGCCAGTCCACCGGCTGATCCACCAGCGCAGGGCCGAGCGGCACCCAGGTGGCGCGGGTCAGATAGTGCCAGATCAGCATGCAGGTGGAGGTGAGGGTCAGGCCGCCGGTCAAGGTGAGCAGCAGGGCGGTGAGGCCATCTTCCCCCGCCAGATGCCAGAGCAGGGATTGCAGGGCCGCCGCCACAGTGACGGTGGCGAGCAGCACCAGCAGTTGCTGCCAGTCGTCTCGCACCCGCTGGCGGCGGGCGATGAGCAGCGGCAGCAGGGTGAGCAGGCTGCCAGCCAGGATGAGGGGCCACAGGGGCATGCCCACCTCCCGATCGAGCCAGTGGAGCAGCAGGGCTTCACAGAGCAGCAGGGGCGGCCAGTAGGGGAGGGGGCTCTGCAGCAGCAGACCCAGTCGCAGCCCGAAGGGGAACAGCAACACCGCCAGCACCGGGCTCTCCACCAGGTGCAGGCCGATGCTCCAGAGGCAGAACCAGCCGGCGGCGAAGATGAAGCAGGCCGCCAGCGAGATGGCGACATAGCTGGCAAGGCGGGAGATCACCAGCTGTCCAGCATGCGGTGGGCCAGCTCCACGTTGTTGCTGACGTTGAGCTTGTCCATCAGGTTGGCGCGGTGCACGTGCACCGTCTTGGGGGAGAGGCCGAGGCGCTCGGCGATGGCCTTCACCTCCATGCCGCCGGCCAGCAGCTGCGCCACCTCCCGCTCCCTGTTGGTGAGGGGATCTCTGTGGCTGCTGGCGAGCTTGTAGGCTATGTCAGGGGTGAGGTAGCAGCCACCCTGGGCGGCGGTGCGCACCGCGGCGATCAGCTCCTCCGGGCTGCAGCGCTTGGAGAGAAACCCCTTGGCGCCGGCCTGCAGGGCCTGCTCGATGAGGGCCGGGCTGTCGTGCACCGACAGCATCACCACGGCGAGGCCGGCGGGCAGCTGCCTGAGCAGGTCCAGCCCGGATTGATCCGGCATGGAGATGTCGCACACGCACAGCTGGACGCCGCTGCCCGGCAAGCCGGCGAGGGCGTCGGCGGCGCTGCCGAATTCGGCGACGACCCGCAGATCGGGTTCGAGATTGAGCAATTGGGCAAAGCCGGAGCGGACTATCTGGTGATCGTCGATGAGGGCAATTTTTATCATGGTGTCAGCCTGAAATCTGCGGCCAGGGAGCTGGCGCGGCCAACAAGATACTCCCGCTCGCCCCCTGGCTCAAGGGGGAGGAGAGCCCCGGCGCAGGAGAGGCGGCGATGGGTGTTTCACCTGAGTGTGTGATTCAGGGCGGCAATATAAGGAGTGGCACGCTCTGCTCGCCGGGGCGGCAGAGCGTGCCCGGCCCTGTCAGCGGTGCAGCTCGCCCGCCCGCTCCGGCTGATAGACCACTTCCAGTATCTCCACCTGTATGGTGCGCCCGGCCGGGCCGGGCCAGGCGATGCTGTCACCTACCTTCAAGCCCAGCAGGGCGCTGCCCACCGGTGCCAGCACGGAGATCTTCGACTCGTCCCCCTGCACGTCCTTCGGGTAGACCAGGGTCAGACAGAAGTCGTTGCCGCTGTTTTGCATCTTGAAGCGCACAGTGCTGTTCATGGTCACCACGTCCGGCGGCATATCGGCGGGGTCGCGGATCTCGGCGCGGTTCAGCTCCTCCTGCAGGGCCAGGTGTTGCGGGTGGTTGCCGAGCAGTTGCTCGATGCGATCCAGATCCAGATTGGAGATGACGAGATGTGGCTGTTGCATGGGGTATTCCTTATCAATGGCTGAAAGGACCAGGATGACGGACAAGCTGGTCGAAAAAGGGTTCGGATTGTGAGAATAGATCGCAAGCGCGATGCCCCCGAGCGACTCGCTGTCAGGGGCGAGGGCGGGGGCTCAACGGGGTGTGAGCAGACTGGAAAAAATCATGAGCGCTTTCATGGGGATACCATAACCATTCTGAATGGCTTTGGCAAATGCCCGGCCGGGGATCAGGGCGCCTGATAATCGTACTGCCGCAGGATGCGCGCCAGGCTGCCATCCTCGCGCATCTCCTCAATCGCCTTGCGCCAGCGCAGCGCCTCGGCCGCAGGAAACTGCGGGCTGGCGGCCAGGTAGAGGGCGCTCTCTTGCAAGGTGTCGCCGCGCACCAGATCCGCCAGGGGCAAGCCGGCCCGCTGCTGGTTGTAGCGGGCCGTGTTCCAGGCCACCGCCCAGCCCTGTATGCGGCCCAGCGCCAGCTTGCTGGCATTGTTGACCTCCTCGGTGACCAGCTCCCGGGTCACGCCTTTGAAGGGCTGGATCAGGCTTTGACCATGAGAGCCGCGCATCGCCCCCAGGATCAGGCCGGACAGCGCCTTGATCGAGAGGGGGGTCGGGTGGTGCTGGCGGTGGCTGACCAGCACGAAGGCCTCCTCCAGCAGGGGGGCAATCCAGAGGAACAGGGGCTCGCGCTGGGGACTCCTGGCCGGTGGCAGCAGCAGGACGTCCGCCCGATGGCGGGTCTGGCTGAGGGCGCGGGCGAGCGGCATCAGCTCTATCTCAAGCGGCTCCCGAAGGCGGCGGGCCGCCTCTTCCAGCACCTCGATTGCCATGCCGCTCGGGGCCCCCTGCTGGGAGCGAATGACATAAGGGGGAACGTCTGCGGCCAGGACCACCACGGCGTGGGCGCCGGGGCCTGGGAAGAGGAGGGCGCAGCAGAATAGAAGCAATAGGGGAAGACGCATAGAAGACCGGGTCAGGGATGAGTACACAGAGTGTAACATCCCGTAACCCCAAGTCAGTCAACCCATTGGGGGGAGCGGGCCGTCAGTCGAAGAAGTCCCGCAGATCCAGGGTCTGGTAGCCATCGAGCTGCTGCCAGGGCAGTTGCCTTGGCAGGGGTTTGAGGGTCACCTCCATCCGGTAGCTGCGATAGCCGTCCAGGCTCGCGGACTCCACCACCAGGGGCAACTGCCATTGGCTAGACCAGAGGATGCGGGTGCGTTGCTTGCCCTCGCGTTTTTCGTACCAGCGGGCCTGCTCGGGGGCCGCCTCGTCCAGGGGGGTCATGCCCTGCAGCAGGGCCGGATCCACGAGATGGCGAAGGCGTGCCCAGTCCGCAGTGAAGGCCACCTGGCCATACTCCTCCGGCGGCACCTCCACCAGCTGGTTGTGCCAGGCGTCGGCGTAGCGCAGTTGCAGCTCCCCCTCATCGCTGCGGCTGACCCAGCGGGCCGCCATCTGGTGGGTGAAGTGCTTGTGGCCCGGATTGGCATCGTGGCTGGCGTGATAGGCGCGGGCGAGCGGCAGGGGGATGAGCCGCTGGCTCCACACCTGGTTGCCGGCCCGGATCCATTTCTCCTGCCAGTGGTTCTCCCGGGCTATGCCGTCGCTGCCGGTGATCCTGTCCTGATAGCGGATGCGGGCGGCCAGATCGGGCGCCTCGTCGGCCAGCAGGGGGAAGCTGAGGGTGCTGCCAAGGAGCCATAACGGAAGTAACAATCGCATCATGGGTGATCGCTCGAAAGAAGGGGGCCCGGCGTGACACCGGGCCCGCTCCTTACAGGCCGAGCGCCTCCCTGAGCTTGCCGAACACCAGGGTGTTGTCCAGGGTGCCCTTGAAGCGGCCGCTGCCGGCGCCGCCCGCGAACAGCATGACGTCGCCGCCACCGTGGGTCTCCGATCCCAGCTTGACCCCTGTCTCCTGCAGGTAGTCGTCCCCCATCACCTGGTTGCTGGTGAGGGTGGGGCGCTGATCCTGACGATTGGGGCCGTTGCCGAACACCAGGGTGGTGAAGGGCTTGCCATCGGCGTCGTTCTGGGTGGAGCCGTCGGCGTTCTTGACCAGATCCAGCACCTTGTTGCCCTTGGCGGAGTAACCGTTGATGGTCATGGTGTGATCGTGATCGGCGGTGACCACTATCAGGGTATCGCTCAAGTCCACCTTGCCGAGCGCCGTCTTGACCGCCTCATCCAGCGCCACCGCGTCGGTGAGGGATCGTTTGGCGTTGGTGGCGTGCAGGGCGTGGTCGATGCGCCCCCCTTCCACCATCAGGAAGTAACCCTGGCTGTTCTGACTCAAGAGATCGATCGCCTTGGCGGTCATCTCGGAGAGGGACGGCTGGGTGCTGGCCGCCCCCTTGGCGACGCGGTCCAGCTCGTAGTCGAGGTGGGACTTGGCACTGAACAGACCCAGCACCTTGCCGCTCTCTATCTTGGCGAGATCGCTCTGGGTGGTGACGTACTGATAGCCCTGGGCACTCAGTTCGGCGGTGAGATCCCGGCCATCGGCCCGGCCCCCCTTGTTGCTGGCGCCGTAGGGGGTCCAGTGGTTGGCTCCGCCCCCCATCAGCACGTCCACCCCGTCTCCGAGCGCGGCGTTGAAGCCGGCGCCTCCCGGTACCGCCTGCTCGGCAATGGCGTAGGCGGCATCCCGGTGGCAGATGTGGGAGTAGGTGGCCGCCGGGGTGGCATGGGTCAGCTCCGTGGTGGTGACGGCCCCCACCGATTTGCCCGCCGCCTTGGCCAGCTCGAGTATGGTCGGCACCGGGGTGCCGTTGTCGCCGGTGCAGTTGTTGATACCCTTGTTGCCGTTGGCATCCTTGGACGGTGCCACGGCCTGGGTGTCGCTGCTCATGGCGATCACCTCGTTGTTCATCTTGACGCCGGTGGTGTAGGCCGCCATCGAGGGAGCCGAATCCGTGGTCTGGGCATCGTGGGAGAAGGTCTTGATGCGGGCGCTTTGGGGCAGCTTCATCATCTCGAGATCCCCCTCTTCCCCTACCTTGAACAGGCGGGTGGCGGTGAGCACGCTGGGGCCCATGCCGTCGCCGATAAAGAGGATGACGTTCTTGGCGTCGCTGGCCTGGGCCTGGGACAGGCCGCCGAGGGCGGCGAACAGGGTGGTGCACACCAGGGTTTTGTTCATGGTTTTTCTCACGGTAATGATCCTCACAGCTTGGCCGCAGCCTTGACCTTGCCGAAGACGGCGGTGTTATCGAGGGAGCCGTGGAAGCTGTCAGCCCCCTGGCCGATGGCGCCGAGGAAGACGTCGGTGCCGCCATGGGTCTCGCTGCCAATCTCGCCCACCTTGACCACCACCTCCTGGTGATAGTCGTCGGCCGAGACGGTGGCATCGTCGAGCGGTGCCACGCCGCTGCGCGGGCCATCCACCCGGTTGTAGCCGTTGCCAAAGC
Organism: Aeromonas rivipollensis; assembly: GCF_037811135.1. Classification (NCBI taxonomy): domain Bacteria; kingdom Pseudomonadati; phylum Pseudomonadota; class Gammaproteobacteria; order Aeromonadales; family Aeromonadaceae; genus Aeromonas; species Aeromonas rivipollensis. Next base: position 1,654,696 of record NZ_CP149130.1, read on the forward strand.
CGATGATGGTGTAGGGCATGCCGTCGCTGTCCTTGCTCGGCTCGCCTGTCTCGTAGTTCTTCACCAGCCCGAGCACGCCGGGGTTACCAGCCGTGGTCTTGCCGGTGCGCTTGGCGTAACCATTCAGGACTAGCGTATGGTCATGGTCGGCGGTGACCACTATCAGGGTGTTTTTCAGCTCGGGGTCGGTCTTCTTCACCTCGTCGATGGTGGCCTTGATGGCGTCGTCGAAGGCGAGGGTATCTTGCAGGGCGCGCTTGGCGTTGGTGTCGTGCAGGGCGTGGTCGATGCGGCCCCCTTCCACCATCAGGAAGTAACCCTTCTCCTTGTCCTTGAGCTGTTTGATGGCGGCCAGGGTCATCTGGGCAAGGGAGGGCTCGCTGGCGGGCCTGTCCAGGTCATATTTCATGTGGCTGGCGCCAAACAGCCCCAGCAGCGGCTTGCCCGCCTCGGCCTGGTTAAGCTCGTCCAGGTTGCTGGCAAACTGGTAGCCCTTGGCCTGCATCTCGCTGATGAGGTTGCGGCCATCCTCCCGCTTGCCCTTGTCGGCGGTGGGCAGGAAGAAGCTGCTGCCGCCACCGAGCACCACGTCCAGCCCCTCTTTCAGGGCGCCGTTGTAACCGGCGCCGCCCGGCACCAGCTGGGCGGCGATGTCGGCTTCCAGATCCCGGTTGCAGATGTGGGCATAGGTGGCGGCCGGAGTGGCGTGGGTCACCCGGGTGCTGGTGACCACGCCGGTGCCGCGGCCGTCGGCCTTGGCCAGCTCCAGCAAGGTGGTGACCGGCTTGCCGGCGCTCTGGCTGCAGTCGCTCTCATAGGTGGCGTCGCTGTCCATGCTGATGACGCCGTTGTTGCTCTTGACCCCTGTCATGTAGGCCGCCATGGAGGGGGCCGAGTCGGTGACCTGGGCGTCGTGGGAGAAGGTCTTGATGAAGGCCGTCTCCGGAAGTGTGTCTATGGTGAGGCTTCCCTCTTCCCCCACGCCGTAGATGCGGGCGGCGGTCAGGGTGTTGAGGCCCATGCCGTCGCCGAGGAAGAAGATGACGTTTTTGGCGCTGGGCTCCGGGGTGCTGCTGTCATTGTTGGAGTTGCAGCCGGCGACCAGGGTGGCGCCTATCATCACTGCAAGTCCTGCCATGTTTCTCATTGGGGTTCGCTCCTTGTAAAACCTGAGCGCAGCCTAGAGGGGGCAGATGACACTTTTAGTGAGTCTGGATGACAATACGGTGAAGGCACCGTATAAATGTTATGTTGTATCAACTACTTATTGATAGCTGTCTGCCCTTCTGCCCCAGGCCGCCGTGGTGGCGCCGGCGCCGCTGCGGTGCATGTTTGTGGTCACAATGGCCTGTCAAATCGGGGCCGCAGCAGGTAAAATGCGCCCCCTTGCGATGAGTGCCAGCGGTTTGGCGCATCACCAGGCGCTCGCAGCCCCCAGCGGGAGCCCGCATCCCCAATGAGAGAGTAACGGATATGTCCATCAACTGGTTCCCCGGCCACATGCACAAGGCCCGCAAAGAAATTGCCGAGGTCATGCCCCAGGTCGATGTCATCATCGAGATGCTCGATGCCCGCATCCCCTTCTCCAGCGAGAACCCCCTGGTGCCCGAGCTGCGTGGGGATACTCCTGTCATCAAGGTGCTGAACAAGGCGGATCTCGCCGATCCGGCGATCACCGAGCTGTGGGTGGCGCACATGGAACAAGAGAAGGGGATCAAGGCGTTGCCCCTGACCCAGCAGGAGCCGGAGAAGATCAAGGCGCTGCTGACCCTGTGCCACGAGATGCTGCCGGAGCGCAACTTCGACCTGCGCGGGGTGCGGGCCATGATCATGGGCATCCCCAACGTGGGCAAGTCCACCCTGATCAACACACTGGCGGGGCGCATCATAGCCCGGACCGGCAACGAGGCGGGGGTGACCAAGTCCCAGCAGCGGATCAAGCTGGACAACAACGTCATCCTGACCGATACCCCGGGCTTCCTCTGGCCCAAGCTGAACCCGCCCTCCTGCGGCTACCGGCTGGCCATCACCGCGGCCATCAAGGACACCGTTTTTGACTACGCCGACATCGCCATGTTCGCCGCCGATTACTTCATCAAGGCCTACCCAGAGCGGATCAAGGCCCGCTACCAGATAACCGATCTGCCCGAGACCGAGATCGAGCTGCTGGAGATGATCGCCCGTCAGCGCGCCTTCGTGCGCAAGGGGGGCCTGGCCGACCTGCACAAGGCCTCCGAGATCCTGGTCAACGAGTTCCGCTCAGGCATGTTGGGGCGCATCTCCCTGGAGACCCCGGAAATGGTGAGTGCCGAGATCATACTGGCGGCAGAAGAGGCCGAACAGAAGGCCAAGGAGAAGGCGGAGCGGGAAGAGGAGCGCCAGGCGCGGGCCCGTCGCAAGTACGCCAAAAAGCGTCAGAAATAGCCGGCATTGTGCCCGGTATAAAGAAGAGGCGGCCCAGGGCCGCCTCTTCTTGTTATGGCGTTCTGATCTGGGCGAGGCAAAGAGGCCGATATTCAACCGCTCATCTCTTCGCCATCACGGCCGACCATCCCCTCACTCAACGGAACAAGCCCGATGCAGGGCAGGGGTGGCAGGGGGTCTGACAATGACGCAGCGGCTGCGCGCAGAAAAACCTTGGCGTCGCTTGTTCGGTGCCGATTGACAATGGCATTGGCGGTGGCATGATGCGCTCGCATTTTGCATCTCCCCAGGGTTTTATCCATGACCACATACTCCCGTCCGGTGCTGCTCCTGCTCTGTGGCCTGCTGCTGCTGACCCTGGCCATCGCAGTGTTGAATACCCTGGTGCCGCTCTGGCTCGCCCATGACAAGCTGCCGACCTGGCAGGTGGGCATGGTCGGCTCCGCCTATTTTTGCGGCAACCTGCTGGGGACCCTGCTGGCGGGAACCTTGATCAAGCGTTTCGGGTTCAACCGCAGCTACTACCTGGCCTCCGCGCTCTTTGCCGCAGCCTGTGTCGGGCTTGGGCTCACCCTGGGCTTCTGGAGCTGGCTAACCTGGCGATTCATCGCCGGCATCGGCTGCGCCATGATCTGGGTGGTGGTTGAGAGTGCGCTGATGTGCAGCGGCAACGCGGGCAACCGGGGGCGCCTGCTCGCCGCCTACATGATGGTCTATTACCTGGGGACTGTGCTCGGGCAACTGCTGGTCAGCACGCTGCCGACCGCGCTGATGGATGTACTGCCCTGGGTCACTGGCCTGGTACTGGCCGCCATCCTGCCGCTGCTGTTTACCCGCATTGTCAACGAGCAGGGCGAGCAGCAGGGGGCAACCCGGGTGTGGCCCATGCTGCGCCTGCGTCAGGCGCGCCTTGGGGTGAATGGCTGCATCATCTCCGGCATAGTGTTGGGGTCGCTCTATGGCCTGATGCCGCTTTACCTGAACCACCAGGGGGTGAGTGATGCCGGTATCGGTTACTGGATGGCGGTAATGGTGAGCGCCGGCATCCTGGGGCAGTGGCCTGCCGGCCGCCTGGCGGACAGGTTCGGTCGCTTGCCGGTACTGCGGATGCAGGTGCTGGTGGTCATCCTGGGCGCTCTGGCGATGCTCGGCAACCTGGCGATGGGCCCGGCGCTCTTCATCCTGGGCGCCGCCGGTTTTACCCTCTATCCGGTGGCCATGGCCTGGGCCTGCGAGAAGGTCGAGCAGCATCAGCTGGTGGCGATGAATCAGGCGCTGCTGCTGAGCTACACCATCGGCAGCCTGCTCGGCCCGGCCTATACCTCGCTCTTGATGCAGCACTACTCGGACAAGCTGCTGTTTATCATGATCGCCAGCGTGTCCTTCATCTATCTGCTGATGTTGCTGCGCCCCGTGGGTGAGCATCCGACGCCGGTGGCACATGCCTGATGGCGAGTGTCTGATGGAAAGAGCGCCGAGGGCCATGCATGACGCCATGCCCTGTCTCTGGTGACAGGCGCTGCAAAACGCAGCTGTGCCCTATATAAGAAGAGGCGGCCCCGGGGCCGCCTTGTTGTTATCAGGGGTTGGCGAGGGGGGAAGGGGCGCTAGCCATAGCGCTTTTTCGCCTCTTCGAACAGGGAGAGGTGCAGCGGGATCAACTGCCGCCAGTCGCGCCGATAACCGCCTCCCGGTACGGCGGCGATGGGCAGGCCATGGCTTATCGCACAGTCAAACACCATGGCGTCCCGCTGGCGCACCCCGGCGTCGCTCAGGGAGAGATAACCGAGCTCATCGGCCTGGTGCACGTCGACCCCGGCCTGGTAGAGGATGAGGTCGGGGCGGTAGAGGCGCAGCGCCAGTGACAGCGCCTGGGTCAGAGTCTCGAGGTAGGCGTCGTCCTGCATGCCGGTGGGCAGCGGGAAGTCGAGGTGAGAGGCTGGCTTGTGGTGGGGGAAGTTGTGCTCCCCATGCAGGGAGAGGGTGATGATGTCCCGGCTCCCCGTGCACAGGGCGGCGCTGCCATCCCCTTGATGGACATCGAGATCCACGATGAGCACCTGTTCGCAGCGCCCCTCGTCGAGGCAGGCCCGGGCCGCTATCACCAGATCGTTGAACAGGCAGAAGCCGCTGCCAAAGTCCCGGTGGGCGTGATGATAGCCGCCGGAGACCTGCAGGCCGCAGCCCTGCTCGAGGGCATGGCGGCTGGCGGCTATGGTGGCACCGACCGAGCGCAGGGTGCGCTCAATCAGCATGGGCGACCAGGGAAAGCCGAGTCGGCGGATGGCGCCGTCATCCAGGGTGCCGGCAAGGGCCGCCGCCACATAGTCGGCGTCGTGGACCCGTGCTATCTGCTGGTGGCTCGCGGCGGGCGCCTCTGCCAGCGGATAGCCCAGTGCTGCCAGCATCTGGTAGATCGCCTGGTACTTGGCCAGGGGAAAGCGGTGACGCTCGGGCAGCGTCAGGGAGGAGTAGTGGGGGTGATAGAAGATGCGCAGGGACATGGCAATCGGCCTGAACGGATATGAAAAAGGGGAGCCAGGCTCCCCTCTGTGCATAAAGCGACGCGGCTGCGCCCTTATTGCTGCTGGATCACCCATATCTGGAAGGCTTTGCGGGTCTCCGCATCGGCCTTGTTGTACCAGTTTTGCAGCTGGGTCAGGGCTTCCGGATTGCTCTGGGCCTTGCTCGGCGCCACTTCCACCGGCGCGCTGGCGGCGGCCATCACGGCAGCGCTTGAGACGGCAACGGTCTTGGGCTGGTTGAAGGCCTTGCCCATCTTCAGCAGCTCCTGCTGGTAGTCGCGGGTCAGCTGGAAGCCACCCACTTTCGGCATGACGAACTGCTCGCTGGCCAGGGCCTGACCGCTGACCTTGTCCTTGAGGACGACCTTCTGCTCTTTCACGAACGCCTTGGCTTCGTCTTCGTTACGGGGCTTCTTGAAATCCAGCATCAGGGTCTGGTTGTCACCGGCGGTGAAGTTGATCACCAGGGGCTCGGCGGTCACCAGCTTGATGTCGTTGCGGTTGGAGTAGTTGCCTTCGAAGGCTACCACCACCTGGTGCTTGCCGGCACTGATGGGGAAGCTGCTGGTCTTCTCCAGCAGTTTGGGATTGATGGACTCGCCATCGATCAGCTGTACCACATAGGGATTGTGTATTTCCAGTTGGCTATCAGCCAGGGCGCTACCTGCCCACAACAGACCAGCCAGAGCCGGCACCAGAACAGTCAGTTTCATTTCATCTCCTTGAACAGTCAGGCGATTGCCCACTGAAAAATAGGGGCTCATTTTTACAGGTTTGCCCCACAGCGGCAATAGCCGTTTGTGGCGCCGCCCGGCAGGCAGCTTGCTGACTTATCTGTCAAATAAACCCGGCATGGCTCACTCGATACGCCGGGTGAAGGGGGGCAGCGCGTCGAGCAAGCCCTTACCGTAGCGTTTGGTAAGAAGGCGCCGATCGAGAATGGTTACTCGGCCCCGATCGGCTTCCTTGCGGATCAGACGACCACAGGCCTGAATGAGTTTGCGGGACGCTTCTGGCACAGTCAGCTGCAGGAAGGGGTTGCCACCTCGTTTCTCGACCCACTCGGCGGTCGCCTCTTCCACCGGGGAGTTCGGCACCGCGAAGGGGAGCTTGGTGATCACCAGGTTGGTGAGGTAGTGGCCGGGCAGGTCCAGTCCCTCGGAGAAGCTGCCGGTGCCAAAGAGGATGCTGGCCTGGCCGCCATCGCACTTCTGTTTGTGCAAGGTCAGCAGGGCGTTGCGCGACGCCTCCCCCTGCACCAGCAGGGAGAGCCCCTTGGCCCGCAGCCCCACCGCCACCTCGTTCATCTGCCGATAGGAGGAGAAGAGCACCAGGCTCGCCTCCTTGCCTGCCAGCAGACGGGGCAGGGTATCGACCAGCTCCTGGGTAAAGCCGGGTGCGCTGGGTTCATGGGTCATTTTTGGCAGATAGAGCTCGGCCTTGTGGTACTCGAAAGGAGAGCGCAGCCGCAGATAACGGGTGCCGTCGTGCTCCTTGAGCCCCACCTGATGGCGGAAATAGCTGAAGGAGGAGAGGGCGGTGAGGGTGGCCGAGACCAGCACTGCGCCCAGACAGCGGGACCAGAGCCACTCTTCCAGCAGATAACCCACCTCTATGGGGGAGGCGTGCAGCCAGATGTCCCCATCCTCGCTCCTGGCCATCCAGCGGGCCAGCGGTGTCTTGCCCGTGGGCACGTGACGACTCAGCATCTCCCACAGGGCGCAGAAACTCTCCAGCCGCTGCAGGTGAAAACCGCTCTCCGCCAGCAGGGGCTCGGCCTCCTTGCGACGGATCTCGCCATCCTTGAGCGCCTCGCCGATGGCGCCTTGCATCCTGTCCAGCGCACGCAGCGCTTTCTTGCTCGCCTCCTTCAGGTTCTCCGCCAGCATGGGCAGGGGATCGGGCAGCACCCCTTCGGCAAATCTGTGGTGCTGCTCGGTGCCAAACAGCTGATCGTTGCCGGCGAGCCACTGCTCCAGCGCCTTGAGATCCGGTTGCAGGGAGGCCAGGGCATCCTGCAGCTTGAGCTGGGGGTCGAGCAAGCTCTCCTTGTTCAGCGCCCTGGCCAGCTTGCCGGCGCTCTGCACCAGTTTTTCCAGCCAGCGGCGGGACCCCTTGATACTGGCGGAGGCGGCGCCGTGATCCCGGGCTATGGTCGGCAGGTGGTGAGCCTCATCCAGCACATAGATACACTCGTCCGGTGGCGGCAGTATGATGCCGCCGCCCATGGTGAGGTCGGAGAGCAGCAGGGCATGATTGACTACCAGCACATCGGCGGCGTCCATGTCGTTCCTAGCACGGTGGAAGGGGCAGTGCTGATGGTGGCTCAGCGCCTTGTTGCAGCTGTGGCGATCGGCGGCGATGCGATCCCAGCACAGATCCGGAATGGGCTTGGGCCAATTGTCCCTGTCCCCGTCCCACTTCCCCTCGGTGTAGGCCTGCCACAGCGCCTGATAGCGCTCCTTGTCAGAATCTGACGGCTTGTGCTTGCTCAAGCTGCCGAAATCGAGTTCGAAATTGGCCATATCGGCGCCGCTTGCCGCTTGTTCAAGCAGATGTTCGCAGCAGTAACGCTGGCGGCCCTTGACCAGCATGAAGCGAAACGGCAGCTCGCTGTGGCGATGGTAAAAGGGCAGGTCCTTGTGGATCAGCTGCTCCTGCAGGGCGACGGTGGCGGTGGAGATCACCAGCTTCTTCTGGGTGAGCCGCGCCACTGGTATGGCGCCCTGGGCATAGGAGAGGGATTTGCCGATGCCGGTGCCCGCTTCGGCCACCAGGATACGGCGACTCTTTTCATACTCTCCGGTGAGGGTCTTGGCGATTTCGGCCACCAGAAAATTCTGCTCCTTGCGCGGCACAAAACCGGGTAAACCATCGGCAATCTGTCGATAGGTATTGCGAATGGTGGCTTTGAGGCGAGTCGATAGCATGAATGGGGCGTGACCGTGTCTGGGATGAATGGTCACAGGATACCCGCAACAGGCGGCCTGGGTCGAGGCAAGGCGAGGCAGGGGTTATGGGCCGGGATCCGCACTTATGTCATGGGGTGGATGACACGTGCAATAAACCACCAAAAAAGGGCGTTTCAGGCAGCGAGTATCGCTGTAAACGTTTTCCCTGGGAGGGCAAACAATATGGGATTCAGCTCACAATTTTTTCCCTATGACTATGGTTTTCTCAAAAAGTTCCAAGTTTTTTCGTTGCGGATCGTAAAACCCGGTGATAGTCTCGGCGGCATAGTGATGCAAAGAACATCGCTAACACAGGGAATAACAAGGACTTAGTGTTTAATTACAGTAGGCATTGGAAACAACTATGAAAAAGACAATTCTGGCTATCGCTATCCCGGCTCTGTTCGCATCTGCCGCTAACGCCGCAGTCGTTTATGACAAAGACGGTACCTCTTTTGATATCTACGGCCGTGTTCAGGCTAACTACTATGCAGACGCTGACGACGCCAGCCCCATCACTGCCAGCAACGCTGGTGATGCCGAGCTGATCGGTTCCTCCCGTCTGGGCTGGTCCGGTAAAGTCGCGCTGAACAACACCTGGTCCGGTATTGCCAAGACCGAGTGGCAGGTTTCCGCCGAAAACTCCGACAACAAGTTCAACTCCCGTCACATCTGGGTTGGCTTCGACGGTACCCAGTACGGCAAGATCATCTTCGGCCAGACCGACACCGCGTTCTACGACGTGCTGGAGCCGACCGATATCTTCAACGAGTGGGGTGATTACGGTAACTTCTACGACGGTCGTCAAGAAGGCCAGATCATCTACTCCAACACCTTCGGTGGTTTCAAGGGCAAAGTGTCCTACCAGACCAACGACGACGAAGCCGTCAAGGTTTCTGACATGGGTGGCCAAACCGTCACTACCGTATTCCCGGACCTGAAGCGTAACTACGGCTACGCAGCTGCCATCGGTTATGACTTCGACTTCGGTCTGGGCCTGAACGGCGGTTACGCTTACTCCGACCTGGAAAGCACCACCAGCACCAACACTGGTGACAAGTCCGAGTGGGCGCTGGGCGCACACTACGCCATCAACGGCTTCTACTTCGCCGGTGTCTACACCGAAGGCGACCTGAAGAACGACACCACCGGTTACAAGGGTGAAGGTCGTGGCTACGAACTGGCTGCTTCCTACAACGTTGATGCCTGGACCTTCCTGGCTGGCTACAACTTCAAGGAAGGCAAGGACAACTCTGCCGGTTCTTCCTACGAAGACATGGTTGACGAAACCCTGCTGGGCGTACAGTACAACTTCACTTCCAAGCTGAAGGCGTACACCGAGTACAAGATCCAGGGTATCGATGACATGGACGACGAGTTCACTGTTGCCCTGCAATACAACTTCTAATCCAGTCTTAGTACGGATTTAGTTGATAAACGGCCAAGCTTGCTTGGCCGTTTTGTTTTATCTGTTTTTCACCTTCCTCATTCCCCGCCGTTTGGCCCTGCGCCAGGTCACGTTGTCTCTTTTCCGCCCTTGGCTCCTTCGTCGTAAATCGCTAGATTATTCAATTCGTTGAAAGATGGTCTGCCGACAGGGAAGGATGAGTGTGATCGATTTCAGTCACCCCGAGTGGCGAGCGCTGGCTCAGCAGTTGCTGGACGAGGCGCCCCAGGTTATCCGCGGCCGCCAATGGCAGCCCCTCATCGGCATGCTCAGGGACAATCAGTTGCTGCTCCCCCTTGGCAATCACCGCTATGAGCTGACCCCGGCCGGACGGCGCTATCTCACCCGTGAGCTGATGCTGGCCGAGCTGGCCTGTGCTCCCCCCGAGCCCGAGGAGTGGCTCCATGCCCAGAGTTGGCAACTGGGGGAGCGGGTCAACGAGCGGGTGCTGGCTGCACTCTATCGTAAGGGGGAGGCGAGCTTCAGTCCGGTCGAGCAGATCAACTTTGAAGACAAGGGGATACGGCTGTGCAGCGATCTGCCGCTGCGCCTGCGGGCCGCCCGCCCGTTCAGCCTGTTCTTCAGCGGTGGCACCCTGCTCGATGCGGCCCCCTGGTTGCACACCCTGGGAGAGGTGGCGCTACCCGCCCGCACCCTGGCGGGCCTTGGCAAGATCCTCTGGGGCGAGGGGGAGATCCAGCGGGTGATCAGCACCGACTCCGTTGGCGTCTTCGCCGAGCTGAGTCTCCCGGACGACGCCTTGCTGGTCTGGCTGCCCGCCCAGGATCCCGGCGCCCTGCAACCCCTGATTGCCGCCTTACCGCCCCAGACCCTCTGGAGCCACCTCACCGCATTGGACCCGGCCGGTGTCGACAGGGTACTGGTATTGGCTCAGCGGCTGGGGCGCCCGGCTAGCTGGTGGCTGCCCCGGGAACTGGCTCCCATCAAGGAGGCCTATGCCGCCCCTCTGCAGGACGCTCGCCCCTGGGAGCCGAGCCGGATCCCCCGTCCATTGCGGGCTTTGTGCAGCGATCTGGTGGAATCCAACCGCGGCCTGTCGGCCGAGGTATGCGCCCTGGCATCGGGCTGGCATGCCATCGGCTGAGGGGGGCCGCCATCCCCCTTGAGAAAGCGGTTTTCCCCTATGGAAGGCAGTGGTATAAAGAGTTGACGGAGCGCTCGCCAAAGGGGCGCTTTTGTTTGCCAACCTACTTTGCCAGCCAACGAACTCAACGGAATACAGGGAATACCATGTTTGAAAAGGTTGTTGCCGCCCCAGCGGATCCGATCCTGGGCCTGACCGAAGCCTTCCGTGCCGACTCTCGCAGCCACAAGATCAATCTGGGGGTCGGGATCTACAAGGATGAGACCGGTGCCACTCCTATCCTTCATTGCGTCAAGAAAGCCGAGCAGAAGCTCTTGACCGACGAGAAGACCAAGAACTACCTCGGCATCGAGGGCAATATCGAATATGGTCGCATAGTGCAGCAACTGCTGTTCGGGCAGGACTCCGCTCTGGTCGCCAGCGGCCGCGCCAAGACAGCCCAGGCGCCGGGTGGTACCGGTGCCCTGCGCATCGCCGCCGAGTTCGTGGTGCGCAACGGTCTGGCCAAGACCATCTGGATCTCCGATCCCACCTGGGCCAACCACGTCAGCGTGTTCCAGGCCGCCGGCCTCACCGTCAAGTGGTACAAGTACTACGATGCGGCGACCAAGGGTCTCGACTTTGCCGCCATGCAGGCGTCGCTTTCCGAAGCGCAGGCCGGCGATCTGGTGCTGCTGCACGGCTGCTGCCACAACCCGACCGGCATAGACCCGACTGCTGATCAGTGGCGCGCCCTGGCCAAACAGAGCGCCGCCGCCGGCTGGCTGCCGCTGTTTGACTTCGCCTATCAGGGTTTTGCCCGTGGTATAGAGGAAGATGCCGAGGGGCTGCGCATCTTCGCCGAGTGCCATGACGAACTGCTGGTAGCGAGCTCCTTCTCCAAGAACTTCGGCCTCTACAACGAGCGGGTCGGTGCCTTCACCCTGGTCAGCGCGACCAAGGCGATTGCCGACGTGGCCTTCACCCAGGTCAAGACCGTCATCCGTGCCAACTACTCCAACCCGCCGTCACATGGCGCCGCCGTGGTGACCACCATCGTCAGCGATCCGGCCCTCTATGCACAGTGGGTGGAAGAGGTGGCGGCCATGCGGGTGCGCATTCGCGAGATGCGCGAACTGCTGGTAGAGAAGTTGGCTGCCCTCGGTGTGAGCCAGGACTTCAGCTTCATCCGCGAGCAGAACGGCATGTTCTCCTTCTCCGGTCTCTCCAAGGATCAGGTGGAGCGCCTCAAGAGCGAGTTTGCCATCTACATCGTCGGCTCCGGCCGGATCAGCGTGGCCGGGATCACCCGCGCCAACATAGATCCCCTGTGCGATGCCATCGCCAAGGTGCTGTAAGCACAACCATCGGCATCCGCTCAGTAAAAAGCCCGCCATGTCGGCGGGCTTTTTCATGCCTGTTTTTCGGCATCAGCGGCGCCGTTTGCTGCCCCCGAGCAGGGAGCCCAGCACTCCGCGCACCAGATGACGTCTCACCTCGTTGCCCAGGGTGCGGGCCACACTCTTGGCGGCGGTCTGCACCACGCCGTCATGCTGGCCACCGCGCGGGCCCGTGCGCCCGAACAGGATGCCGTTGAGAGCATCGAGCAATCCGCCCCCCTGCTCCGACGGGGTCTGGGGAGCATCATCGGAGGCAGCTGGTGCCCCGCCATTGAGGCGCTCGAAGGCGGATTCGCGATCCTCGCGGGTCTCGTATCTGCCGTGGAGCACAGACCCCTGGATCAGGGCCTGCCGCTCGGTGTCGCTCAGAGGACCTATGCGGCTGGCGGGCGGGGCGATGAAGGCGCGCTCCACCACGCTTGGACGCCCCTTCTCGTCGAGCAGGGAGACCAGGGCCTCGCCCACCCCGAGCTCGGTGATGACGCCGGCCGCGTCGAAGGCAGGGTTGGCCCTCAGGGTGTTGGCGGCGATACGCACCGCCTTCTGATCGCTCGGGGTAAAGGCGCGCAGGGCGTGCTGCACCCGGTTGCCGAGCTGCCCCAGCACGCTGTCGGGAATGTCGGCCGGGCTCTGGGTCACGAAATAGACGCCCACTCCTTTCGAGCGGATGAGGCGCACCACCAGCTCTATCTTCTCCAGCAGCGCCCTGGGGGCGTCGTTGAACAGCAGGTGGGCCTCGTCGAAGAAGAACACCAGCACCGGCTTGTCCGGATCCCCCACCTCGGGCAGTTGCTCGAACAGCTCGGACAACAGCCAGAGCAGGAAGCAGGCATAGAGGCGGCTGGACTGGGTGAGCTTGCCGGCCGCCAGCACGTTGATGTGGCCCTGGCTGGCCCCGTCGGTCTGCAGCAGATCCTGGATGTCCAGCATGGGCTCGCCGAAGAAGTGGTCTCCTCCGGCGCTCTCCAGGGTGAGCAGGTTGCGCAGTATGGCGCCGATGGAGGCGGTGGACACATTGCCATAGCGGGTGGTGAGGGATTTGGCGTTGTCCCCGGCAAACTGCACCATGGCGCGCAAGTCTTTCAGATCGAGCAGCAGCAAGCCTTCGTCGTCCGCCACCTTGAACACCAGCTCCAGCACCCCGCTCTGGGTGTCGTTGAGGCCGAGCAGGCGGGCCAGCAGCAGGGGGCCCATGTCGGAGACGGTGGCCCGCACCGGGTGCCCCTGCTCCGCAAACAGGTCCCAGAACAGGGTCGGGCTGGGGGCGAAGGCGGGGGCCGGGATGCCGAACTGGGCCAGCCGGGCATCCAGCTTGCTCGACGGGGTACCGGCGGCGCCGAGGCCGCTGAGATCCCCCTTCACATCCGCCAGGAAGACCGGCACCCCGAGGCGGGAGAACCCCTCTGCCAGCACCTGCAGGGTGACTGTCTTGCCGGTCCCCGTGGCGCCTGTGATGAGGCCATGGCGGTTGGCCATGGCGGGCAGCAGTGAGATGGGTTGGCCATTGGCATAGGCCAGCGTCAGGGGTTGGGCCATGGTGAACTCCTTGTCTTTGCAGGTAGCGGCAAGCCGAGGGCTACAAGGAGTGTGGTGGCAGAGCCAAACGATGGCAAGGCGGCGCGAATTGCGCCCTGTGGCGAAGCCGAAGGGCGGGGAGGGGGCTCAGCGGGAGCGGGTCAGCCTGCCCAGTTGCAGCATCAGCAGGGTGAGCAGGGCCCCGGTGGCGGCGGTCAGCAGCGCCAGCAGCAGGCTGCCGAGCAGGAAGGGGGGCACCAGGGTCGCCGCCTCGTGCTCCAGCCAGTGCAATGACCAGCTGAGGTGGAAGGGCTCAGGGGGCTGGTGCAGCACCAGGCAGCCGGTGCGATAGGCATAGAGGTACATGAAGGGCAACGTCAGCGGGTTGTTGAACCAGACCGCCAGCAGGGCCAGCGGCAGGTTGAGGCTGAACGCCAGCGCCAGCGCGACCGCGACCAGGGAGTGCATGGGGATGGGGATCCAGCTGGCGAAGAGGCCGGCGGCCACGGCGCCGCTGAGCGCCCGGGTGCCGCCCTGCCAGAGGGCGGGGGTCAGCAGGCGCTCACCAAAGAGGGCGAACCACTTCTGCTGGCGCAGGGTGTCCGGGTCTAGCTTGAAACGGGTCAGCCAGCGGCTCAGCATGCCCGCGCCTCCTTGCGCTTCTGCCACTGGCGTACCGTGTTGATGCGCCAGAAGGTGCGGATGAAGGCGTAACCCATCAAGGAACTCAGCAGCGCGAGCACCAGGGATCCCAGCAGCAGCGGCGGGGCCAGGGTTTCAAATACCGAGACAAGCCACTCCCAGGTGAACTGGATATCGATGTGCTGGGCGGGGTGCCCGAGCAGCTGGCAGCCCACCAGATAGGCGCCATAAAACAGCGGCGGCATGGTGAAGGGGTTGGAGAGCCAGACCAGGGCGACCGAGAGGGGCAGATTGACCCGAAAGAGGATGGCGCCACCGGCCGCCAGCAGCATCTGGCAGGGGAGCGGGATCCAGGCCATGAAGAGGCCGACCGCGAAGGCACCGGCGGCGGAGCGGCGGTTGAGGTGCCAGAGGTTGGCATCGAGCAGCAGCTTGCCGAACAGCCGCAAGTGCTTGTGTTCCTTGAGCTTGTCCTGATCGGGCAGCCAGCGTTTTATGAGTCGTTTGGGCATGTTTGAAACCTTGCTAAATACTTGCTCCATGGATCTGCGTCTGTTGTCGTTTGCCCTGGGGGCAAGCTCCTCACTGCTCTGGCCCTGGTTACCCTCTAGCGCATGGGGCGGCGCGCTGCTGGCCCTCGCCATCCTGCTCGCCCATGGCCGTCACTGGCGGCTCTTGTTTCTGGTGCTCGGCGTGCTCTGGATGCAGCTGAACCTGCAGTATCGGCTGGCCTGGCTGGACAAGCTGGAGACACAGACCAGCCACATCATAACCGCACGGGTGCAAAGTACGGAGTCCTCGGGCGATAAACCGCGAGATAAATTTGCCCGCCTGCTGCTGCGGGTGGAGACGCTGGACGAGCAGCCCCTCGCGATAGCCCCCCTCGTCAGGGTCAACGCCTATCAGGGACTGCCCCCTTTGCCGGCCGGCAGTCGCATCACCCTGGTGAGTTCCCTCAAGCCCGCCCATGGGCTGGCCAACGAGGCGGGCATGGATGGGCGGCGCCTGCTGCTTGGCAAGGGGATCACGGCGACCGGCAACCTGCGCCGGATCGTCGAGGTCCAGGGGGCGGCCCCTGGGATGCGCGAGCGCTGGCTGGCCATGGCCAGCAGCGCCTGGCAGGGGCTGGAGCAGGCCCCCTTGCTGGCGGCGCTCAGCTTCGGGGAGCAGGGGGGCATCACGGATGCCCAGTGGGATCTGTTTCGCGGCAGCGGCCTGACCCACATCATCGCCATCTCGGGCCAGCATATCGCCCTGGTAGCGGTGCTCGGCTGGTGGCTGGGGCGGCTGCTGGGGTTACGGGGGGCCATTCTGGTCTCCCTCTTGTTTGCCGCCGTCTACAGCTGGCTGGCGGGATTTGCGGTGGCGACCGAGCGGGCCCTCATCATGGTGCTGGTGTGGAGCCTGCTGCGCTGGTTGAAACGGGACTGGCCCAGCCACCGCATCTGGCTGTGGGCCTTCGTGGTGCTCGTGCTCTGTGATCCCTTCGCCCTCTACTCGGCCGGTTTCTGGCTCTCCTTCATGGCGGTGGCCCTGCTGTTGCTGGCGAGCCTGCTGCACGTGCGCCCCGGACTGGTGCGGCTGCAGATCCTGCTGCTACTGGGGCTGCTGCCCCTGCAACTGCTGCTGTTCGAGGGCATGGCCCCGCTGGCGCTCTTGCTCAATCTGCTGGCATTGCCGCTGTTCTGCCTCGGCATCATTCCGCTGGCGCTGATCGGCGTGCTGCTGGCACCGCTCTCCACCGCCCTGGCTCATGCCCTGTTCTGGTTGTCCGATCTGGGGTTGACCTGGGTGTTGTGGGGGCTCGGCTTGCTGGCGGACCATCTGCAGCTCTGGTGGCCTGTCCCCGACTGGCTGATGCCCGTCAGCGCCTTGCTGGTGCTGCTGTGGGGGGCCTGGCAGTTGCCGGGAGGGCGTGGCCTGCTGCTCCCGGTGGGGGCCGCCCTGCTGTTGGGTGCCTGGCCTGCCCCCACTCCCTGGCAGGTGCGGGTGCTGGATGTGGGGCAGGGCTTGTCGGTGCTCGTCACCCGGGGCGAGCGCGGCATCCTCTATGACACCGGGAATCGCTATCCCGGCGGCTACAACATGGCGGAGGCCGCCATACTGCCCGTGCTGAGCCGCCTCGATGTGCGGGTGCTCGATGCCCTCATCATCAGCCACAAGGACAGGGATCATGCGGGCAATCGACGCGCCATGCTGCAGGCGATGCCGGTGCGCCGCGAGCTCTCCTCGTTCGGCTTCTCCCACAGCACGGTGCTGTGTCGCCGCGGTCAGCGCTGGCACTGGCAGGGGCTGGAGGTGCGCGTGCTCTGGCCCGAGCGGCCGGGGGCGGGGCGCAACAACGACAGTTGCGTGGTGCAGATAAGCGACGGCCGGCATCGCATCCTGCTCAGCGGCGACATAGAGCAGGGGGCGGAGCGCCGCCTGCTGGCCCTGGAAGAGAAGGGAGAAGGAGAGGAGCTCGCCAGCACATTTTCCAGTGCTGACTTCAGCACCCTCTCCAGCACTGTGTTGGTGAGCCCTCACCATGGCAGCCGCACCTCCTCGACCCCGGGCTTCGTGGCGGCGGTGAACCCGGATGTCGTCATCCACAGCGCAGGCGACAGAAACCAGTGGCAGTTTCCCCGCCCCGAAGTGGTGGCTAGATACGAGGGGGCCCGTCAATGGGTGACGGGACAGGATGGCGCCATCCTGATCGAGGCGGGGGAGGGAGGGCTCGAGATCCGGGCCGAGCGCGAGCAGGGCCCCTGGTACAGGCGCAATGGCCACTGGTGGCAGCCCAGGTTATGGCGCTAGGGAGCCCAGGTTTCCCTGTAAAGAGAGGAAAAGAAGCCGGGAAGAGGTGAGGAGCGGATGGGGAACCCGGCTCTGGCACTGGAAGCCAGCCGTCATTTCTCTTTGGGATAGGGCCAGGCTATGGCAACGCTTGGTGTAATCCCGCGCTTTGGCTAGAATACCCCGTCATTTCCCTTATTAACGGCTATTCATGCAACAAGAAACCTCACAAGAGAGCTGGCCCGTCTTCAAACGCCTGCTCGGTTATGTCCGGGATCGCAAACTGGGGCTGGTGGGCGGCATCATCGGCATGCTGGGTTATGCGGCCGTGGATACCACCTTCGTCTACTCCATCAAGCCGCTCATCGATCAGGGCCTCAACGGCAACGACAGCAGCGTGCTCAAGTGGATGCCCTTCTTCGTGCTCGGCATCGTCGCCCTGCGCGGCTGCGCCGCCTTCCTCTCCAACTATTGCATGGCCTGGGTCGGCAACCATGTGGTGATGCGGCTGCAGCAGCAGGTGTTCAGCCACCTGATGGCCATGCCCATGAGCTTCTTCGACCGCCAGAATACCGGCAACCTGCTCTCCAAGGTGACCTATGACGCCGGTCAGGTCTCCTCTGCCGCGAGCTCGACCCTGGTCTCCCTGGTGCGGGAAGGGGCGACCGTCATCGGCCTGCTCGGCCTGATGTTCTGGCACTCCTGGCAGCTGTCGGTGATCTTCCTGGTGGTCGGCCCAGTGGTGGGTGTGCTCATCGGTCTCATCAGCCGTCGTTTTCGCAAGATCAGCCGTCACATCCAGCAGGCGGTGGGTGACATCACCACCTCCACCGAGCAGATGCTCAAGGGTCATAAAGAGGTGCTGATGTTCGGTGGCCAGCAGGTGGAGGACAAGCGCTTCTTCACCGTCAGCAACCGGATGCGCCAGCAGACCATGAAGATGGTGGCTGCCGACGCCATCGGCAGCCCCATAGTCCAGATGGTGGCCTCGGTCGCCCTGGCGGTCTTCCTCTACGTGGCGACCATAGACTCGGTCAAGGCGACCCTGACCGCGGGCACCTTCACCGTCATGGTCACCTCCATGATGATGCTGCTCAAGCCGCTGAAAAGTCTGACCGACGTGAACAACCAGTTCCAGCGCGGCATCACCGCCTGCCAGAGCCTGTTCGGTCTGCTGGACTCCACCCCGGAGCAGGACACCGGCACCCGCACCCTGGAGCGGGCCCGTGGCGAGATAGAGTTTCGCAACGTCACCTTCACCTACCCGACCAAGGAGACCCCGGCGCTGCACAACATCAGCTTCAAGGTGGAGGCGGGCAAGTCCGTGGCCCTGGTGGGTCGTTCCGGCTCCGGCAAGAGCACCATCGCCAGCCTCTTGACCCGCTTCTATGACATAGAGCAGGGGGAGATCCTGCTGGATGGCGTCAACATCCGTGAATATCGCTTAAGCGAGCTGCGCAAGCAGTACGCCCTGGTCTCCCAGCACGTGCACCTGTTCAACGACACCGTGGCCAACAACATCGCCTACGCGGCGGAAGAGCGCTACAGCCGGGAAGAGATCCAGCATGCGGCCCGCATCGCCCATGCCGACGAGTTCGTGCGCAAGATGCCGGAAGGCTATGACACCATCATCGGCGAGAACGGCGCCTCCCTGTCCGGTGGTCAGCGCCAGCGCATCGCCATCGCACGCGCCCTGTTGCGGGACTCCCCCGTGCTGCTGCTGGACGAGGCCACCTCGGCCCTGGATACAGAATCCGAGCGCCACATCCAGGCGGCCATCGACGAGCTGTGCAAGGCGCGCACCTCCCTGGTCATCGCCCACCGTCTCTCCACCATAGAGAAGGCGGACGAGATCCTGGTGATCGACGAGGGTCATATCGTCGAGCGCGGCAACCATGACGCCCTGATGGCCCAGCAGGGCACCTATGCCCAGTTGCGGGCCATTCAGTTTGGCAACGTCGCCGTGAGTAACAAGGGCTGATGCTGGAGCGTCTCTGGTACGGCAAGAGTGGCTGGCGCTGGGCGCTGGCCCCCTTGGCCCTGCTGTTTGCCCTGATCAGCGGCGGGCGCCGTTTCGCCTACCGCCGAGGCTGGCTCAAGGCTTATCGCGCCGGCCTGCCTGTCATCGTGGTCGGGAACATCTCGGTCGGTGGCAACGGCAAGACGCCAGTGGTGGTCTGGCTGGTGGAACAGCTGAAAGCCCGTGGCTGGCGCCCCGGTGTGGTCAGTCGGGGTTACGGTGGCAAGGCGCCGCACTATCCCTATCGGCTGGATGCCGCCAGCACCACCGCCCAGGCGGGGGATGAGCCCGTGCTCATTGCCCGGCGCTGCGGCTGCCCCCTGGTGGTGGCACCCAAGCGCGCCGATGCGGTGCGTCTGCTGGAGCAGAGCGGCGAGGTGGACATCATCATCACCGACGACGGCCTGCAGCACTACGCGCTGGCCCGGGACATAGAGCTGGTGGTGGTGGATGGGGCCCGGCGCTTCGGCAATGGCTGCCTGCTGCCCATGGGGCCGCTGCGGGAACCCATGACCCGCCTCAAGCGGGTCGATGCCATCATCTGCAACGGCGGGACCCCGGCCCAGGGGGAATACCCCATGGCGCTGGTGGCGGCCGCGCCGCGCCGCGTATGCGACGATGCCCCCCTCGAGGCTCCCCTCGCCGGACCTGTGGATGCATTGGCGGGCATAGGCCATCCCCCCCGTTTCTTTGCCACCCTGACCGGGCTCGGTTATGAGCTGGTACAGAGTGTCGGTTATGCGGATCATCAGGCCTTTGATCGGGATGAGCTGCTCGCCCGCTTTGGCGAGCGCCCCCTGCTGATGACGGAGAAGGATGCGGTCAAGTGCCGGGCCTTCGCGCCGGCGCACTGGTGGTATCTGCCGGTGAGCGCCGAGTTGCCCGTCTCACTGCTCGACGCCCTGCTGCAGCGGTTGACCCCGCCGCACGCGTCCGACCCTGACCATGCACATTGAATGGCACAAGATCATCGCCTGCACGGCATCATAGCCCGTGCGGCGCCGTTGCAAGGAGCCGGGTTCCGGCTCCGGCGATGGACCATTAAACTGCTCGGTAGCATAGCCCGCTCGAGAGCGTCGCTTGCTCGACATCGTTGAAGGAGTTTCGTTTTGGCACTGGATATCAAATTGCTCGACATCATCGCCTGCCCGGTTTGCAAGGGGAAGCTGCACTATCAACCGCAATCGGACAAGGCCGCCCATGAGCTCATCTGCCGCTTCGACAGACTGGCCTATCCGCTGGAGGAGGGGATCCCCGTCCTGCTGGAGAACCGGGCGCGTCATCTGCCCCTGGAAGAGCTGAAGCCATGAGTTTCGTCGTCGTCATTCCGGCCCGCTACGCCTCGACCCGCTTGCCGGGCAAGCCGCTGGCGGACATCCATGGCAAGCCCATGGTGCAGCACGTGGTGGATAAGGCCCTGCAATCGGGCGCCGATCGGGTGATAGTCGCCACCGACGACGAGCGGGTGCAGCAGGCGCTGCAGACCACTGGCGTCGAGGTGTGCATGACATCGCAGGATCACCAGTCCGGCACCGAGCGTCTGGCCGAGGTGTGCCGTCACTACGGCTTTGCCGCCGACACCATCATCGTCAACGTACAGGGGGATGAGCCCCTGATCCCGCCCGCCATCATCCGCCAGGTGGCGGACAATTTGGCCGCTGCCACGGCCCCCATGGCCACCCTGTCGGTGCCCATCCAGGACGCCGAAGAGGCGTTCAACCCCAATGCGGTCAAGGTGGTGACGGACAAGGATGGCTATGCCCTCTACTTCAGCCGGGCCAGCATTCCCTGGGACAGGGACCGCTTTGCCAAGAGCCGGGAGCAGATTGGCAGCCACTATCAGCGCCACATCGGCATCTATGCCTATCGCGCCGGCTTCATCCAGCGTTACGTGGACTGGGCGCCGAGCGCGCTCGAGCAGGTAGAGGCGCTGGAGCAGCTGCGGGTGCTCTGGTACGGGGAGAAGATCCACGTGGCCCAGGCCCTGGAGGCCCCCCCGGTGGGGGTGGATACCCAGCAGGACCTGGACAAGGTGCGTGCGCTGCTGGCCAACTGAGGCTGGCGGCACGAAAGTTAATCGACACGGCGCCTTCAGGCGCCGTTTTTTCGTTGATTCTTTATATAATAATTTGATTTAAAACGGTTTTTACGGGCACTTTCAAACTTTTCCCGGCCATGGTTTGCCAAATCATCGAGTTTGGTTATGATGCAAGACGCCGTGTTAACCCTAACTGGCATATAACGAGATAAAAACGGGGTGTTTGGGTGATTAATGTATTCCTGGTCGATGATCATGAGTTGGTGCGTACAGGGATAAGACGCATTTTGGAAGATGTCCGCGGGATCAAGGTGGTGGGCGAGGCACAGAGCGGGGAAACCGCCGTGGCCTTCTGTCGGCAACATCACCCCGACGTGATCCTGATGGACATGAACATGCCGGGCATCGGCGGTCTGGAAGCGACCCGCAAGATCCTGCGGCTGCGCCCCGATGTGCGCATCATAGTGCTGACCATTCATTCCGAGAATCCGTTCCCCACCAAAGTGATGCAGGCGGGCGCCGCCGGATACCTCACCAAGGGGGCCGCGCCGGATGAGATGATCCACGCCATTCGCCTGGTGCACTCCGGCCAGCGTTACATCTCCCCCGAGATCGCCCAGCAGATGGCCCTGAGCCAGTTTGCCTCGGCGGACGAGAATCCCTTCAAGTCCCTCTCCGAGCGCGAGCTGCAGATCATGATGATGATCACCAAGGGGCAGAAGGTGACCGACATCTCGGAACAGCTCAACCTGAGCCCGAAGACGGTCAACAGCTACCGCTACCGCCTGTTCAGCAAGCTGGGGATCAATGGCGACGTGGAGCTGACCCACCTGGCCATTCGCTATGGCATGCTGGATGCCGACACCCTGTAAGGGATGCCTGTGCCCATTCAAGGCGGCGAGTGCCGCCTTTTTGCTTTTCGCTGGCCCGGCGCAGTATGCTCTCTTGGTCCGTTTTCGCCCTTAGTGTTGAGTCGAGTCGCCGATGATCCCCTCTCCCGAACCTCTCTTCGACAGCCAGGCGTCGCCAAGCGCCGTCCCCTGCCATATGGATCTCTGCCGCTGGAGCCCGCATGACGACCTCTGAACCTCTCTTCGACAGCAAAGCCTTCCTCTGCACTGTGACTAACCAGAGCGGCGTCTACCGCATGTATGATGGCGGCGGCACCGTTATCTACGTGGGCAAGGCCAAGGATCTGAAGAAGCGGCTCGCCTCCTATTTCCGGACCAACGTCGACAGCATCAAGACCCGCACCCTGGTGCGCCAGATAGCCGACATCCAGGTCACTGTCACCCACACAGAGACAGAGGCGCTGATCCTCGAGCACAACTTCATCAAGCAGTACCAGCCGCGCTACAACGTGCTGCTGCGGGATGACAAGTCCTACCCCTGGATCATCATCACGGCGCACCAGCATCCCCGCATCGGCGTGCATCGCGGTGCCCGCAAGGTGAAGGGGGAGTACTTCGGCCCATACCCCTCCGGCGGCGCCGTGCGCGAGAGCCTGCACCTGATGCAGAAGATCTTCCCGGTGCGTCAGTGCGAGGATGCTGTCTATGCCAACCGCAGCCGTCCCTGCCTGCTCTATCAGCTCAAGCGCTGCGCCGGTCCTTGTGTCGCCGGTCTGGTGAGCGAGGCCGAGTATGCCCAGCAGGTGGAGCTGGCCAAGCTGTTCCTGGCGGGCAAGAACCAGCAGGTGATAGGAGAGCTGGTGGGCAAGATGGAGTCCGCCAGTGGCGATCTGCGCTTCGAGGAGGCGGCCCGCTACCGGGATCAGATCCAGGCCCTGCGCCGGGTCACCGAGCAGCAGTCGGTGAGTGGCAACGTGCTGGACGAGCTGGACGTGGTGGGGGTGGCCTTCGATCAGGGGGCGGCCTGCATCCACGTGCTCTTCATCCGTCAGGGCAAGGTGCTCGGCTCGCGCAGCTACTTCCCGAAAGTGCCGGCCGATACCCCCCTCGACGAGGTGGTGCAATCCTTCCTGCTGCAGTTCTACCTGTCGGGGCAGGGGGGCAGACAGATCCCGAGC
This sequence comes from Aeromonas rivipollensis, assembly GCF_037811135.1. Taxonomy (NCBI): domain Bacteria; kingdom Pseudomonadati; phylum Pseudomonadota; class Gammaproteobacteria; order Aeromonadales; family Aeromonadaceae; genus Aeromonas; species Aeromonas rivipollensis. Next base: position 1,677,546 of record NZ_CP149130.1, read on the forward strand.
GAGGTGCTGCTGGACGTGGCCCTCGAGGACGAGAGCGTCATCGCCGAGACCCTGAGCCAGACCGCCGGTTACAAGGTGCGGGTGGTGAGTCGCACTCGGAGTGAACGAGCGCGCTTTATCAAGCTCGCCTCCATCAACGCCCAGACGGCGCTGCGTTCGCGCCTGGCCCACAAGAGCACCATCACCGCCCGCTACGATCAGCTGGAGGAGCTGCTGGAGCTCGAGACCCCCATCGCCCGCATGGAGTGCTTCGACATCTCCCACACCATGGGGGAGCGCACCGTGGCCTCCTGCGTGGTGTTCAACCGGGAGGGGCCGCTCTCATCGGAATATCGCCGCTTCAATATCGACGGCATCACGGGGGGTGATGACTACGCCGCCATGGAGCAGGCGCTGGAGCGGCGCTTTGGCAAGCAGCAGGAGCCGGACAAGGTGCCTGACGTGCTCTTCATCGACGGTGGCCTCGGTCAGCTGCGCCGTGCCGAGGAGATCCTGGCTCGCCAGCTGGAGTTTCTCGGCGGCAAATACCCGCTGCTGGTGGGCATTGCCAAGGGGGTAACCCGCAAGGCCGGGCTGGAGACCCTGATCCTGGGAGATAGCCACGAAGAGCTGCACTTGCCGGCAGATATGCCCGCTTTGCACCTTATTCAGCACATTCGCGACGAATCTCACCGTTTTGCCATCACAGGCCACAGGGCACGCCGTGCCAAGGCCCGTACCACCAGTACCCTGGAGGACATTCCGGGGGTGGGGCCAAAACGGCGGCAGGCACTGCTCAAATACCTGGGCGGCCTGCAGGAGGTGAAGAAGGCGGGGGTGGACGAGCTCGCCAAGGTGCCCGGCATCAGCCAGGAGCTGGCTCAATCCATTCACGACGCCCTGCACTCGCTCTGACCCGGGATAAAGATTGTCGTCCAGGGGAGGCGATACCCAGAGGGGGGCTGACCCGGGCCACCCTGAGTGGGTGGCATTTGATGTGGATCCCGCAAACCGGCCCCGGCAGCACAAGAGCCGTGACGCAGGGGGCCCGCAAATGCCATAATGGCATGCATCCTGAGGTTATTGATGGATTCATAGACCAAGGCGGGCGCCTGTCCGGTTGCAACGGTGATCGGCTTGGGGCTACCATGTAGCGGCATACAAGAAGTGGCTGAAAATAATGACAAATATTCCTAACCTGCTGACGTTTTTTCGGATTTTGCTCATCCCCGTCTTCGTCATCCTGTTCTACCTTCCCTATCAGTGGTCCTACATGGCGGCTGCGCTTGTCTTCATCCTGGCGGCCGCGACCGACTGGTTTGATGGCTATCTTGCCCGCAAGCTGAACCAGTCCACCGCCTTCGGCGCCTTCCTCGATCCCGTTGCCGACAAGATCATGGTGGCGGCCGCCCTGGTGGTCATCGTCGAACACTACAACACCATCTGGGTCACCATACCGGCCATGACCATGATTGGCCGCGAGATCATCATCTCCGCTCTGCGGGAATGGATGGCGGAGCTCGGCAAGCGCTCCTCGGTGGCGGTCAGCTGGATTGGCAAGTGGAAGACCATGATCCAGATGGTGTCGCTCACCGGCCTCATCTGGCAATACGACATCTGGATGGTGTGGCTCGCCTACGTGCTGCTCTATGTCGCCACAGTGCTCACCTTCTGGTCCATGTTCCAGTACATGAAGGCCGCCTGGGGCGATCTGACCTACCACTCCCGCTTCTAGTCCGCCTATGGGCAAATGGCCGTTTCCTTGCCGTTGGGGCAGAGAAACGGCCATGAGTGGCAAAAGTGTGGGAAAGGGCAAAAAATGCCCGAACGATCAGAGTATTAAATGTTTTTGGTTGACTGGGCGAGGAACATCGCTAGAATGCGTTCTCGTAGTCAGGCAGTCAGCCAGACCGATGCGGGAATAGCTCAGTTGGTAGAGCACGACCTTGCCAAGGTCGGGGTCGCGAGTTCGAGTCTCGTTTCCCGCTCCAAATTCAGACAATAGAGAGCAAACTCTCTTTTGCATGGCGCGTTAGCAAAGCGGTTATGCAGCGGATTGCAAATCCGTTTAGTCCGGTTCGACTCCGGAACGTGCCTCCATATTGACAAGCCCGCGGCGCGGACTTGATACCGATTGCGGTGCCCGAGTGGTGAAATCGGTAGACACAAGGGATTTAAAATCCCTCGACGTTCGCGTCGTGCCGGTTCGATTCCGGCCTCGGGCACCATTAAAATCAAAGACTTACGAAGGCCACTAGCGATAGTGGCCTTTTTTGTTTTTCCTCAGTGTCCACATTTGATCCACACAGATTTATCCCGGCAGCTCTGCCAGCTTCACTTCCAGCTGAAGGCGGTTGGTGAAGCCCTGATTGGTGAGGTCGTGCACCACCTGGGTGAGCAGCCAGTCGGCTTCGTCAATCTGGGGCTTGAACCCTCTGACCGTGGTGGGTTGCTCTGGGTAGAGTTCGGGGCGCCCCATCGCCAGGGTGATCTGGAATTCGGCCACGCCGCGTTGCAGCTTCTCCCATTCAGCCCGGGCGGCCCGCATGGCATTTGCCTGGCTGGCATAGACATGCCGCAGCTCTTTGACGTTCTCGCTGCTACCGACCAGCAGCTCGTTCTCCTGCTTGTTGACCATGACCCCCGGGGGCAAGGGCCGTTCCGGCGATGGCTTGGTCTTCTTCTTGCGCTTCACCTCGACTCTCTTCTTTTCCGCCTCCTTGTTGTCTTGCCAGTAGGCGGTCACGCCGGTGTAGGCATCCCGGTCAGCCACTGAGAAGCGGTGCTGATCGCCATCTTGGCGGGTGATGGTGATGGCTGGTAGAGGCTGACCGCTGGCGGTGGTGCCCTGGCCAGCTTTGATAAACAGCAGGCGGCCATTCTTGACGGTGGCGATGCCATCGCACTGACCAGCCAGGCGGGTGAGGAAGGCGAGATCGCTCTCGTTGGCCTGGTCGATGTGGTCGATCAGCTGGCCCTTGAGTGAGTCACCCACGCAGGGCGTGAGCTGGTAGCGGGCGGCGACCTGATCGACGATGCTGCTTACTGTGGTCTGGTGCCAACTTTGCTCACGCAGTTTGTTCATGCCGCCGCGCAGGTCGGCTGACTTGCCCCGTATGGTGAGCACATCCGGGGCCCCGCCGTGCTCCACCTCGTCGATCTTGTAGGTGCCCTTGTCGACCAGGGCCTGGCCTTGCCAACCAATGAGGGCGCGCAGAGTGGCGCCCCGGCGTGGCATATCTAGCTGACCGTCGCTGTCATCGAGGGTGAGCTCGATGGTGTCGGCGGTGAAGCCCCGGTTGTCGGTGATGGTCATCGACATCAGGCGCGGCCTGATGGTGGCCGAGATGTCTTTGCCATCGACCAGCACCTGGTAAGCCGGTACCGGGTGGCCTTGGCGCAAGGCGTCGAGCGGATTGGTCAGCCCCAAATTCTCTGCCAATCGCGTGCCGAACTGGTCGAATGCCCCCATCAGAGAAGCCCCCCGAGCTTGTTGCCGACACTGCCGACCAGCTTGCCCAGACCCAGGCGGCCGAAGAGGTTGCCCGCGGTGCGTCCCAGCAGGGTCTGGCCAAGGGATCTGTCGTTGTCATCTACCCGCTTGAGCTTGATGGTGAACTCGATTTTGCGGGCGGTGCCATCGCTGAAAAACTCGCTGCGGGTGGTGCTGATACCCTCTATCACGAATGACCCACGCATGACGCCATCGCCCTGGATCAAGGGGAAGGCTTGGCCGCTGTCGCCCATCTGGTTGAGCATGTCGAGGGAGACAGGGCCGCCGGTCACCTCGGGCAGCAGCACCCCGCTCAGGGTGCTGGTTTCGTCATCCGGGCCGACAAACTGGTATGCCGGGCGAGCACCAATCCGGTTATTGCCCGGATGGCGCCATGCACGTTCGTCTTGTTGTGAGAGGGGGGCCACGGTCGAGCGCATAAACACGAACCAGCCCAGGGTCATCATCATGGTGGTTGCTCCTTAATTGCGGTCGGTCAGGGAGGCGCGGCCATTGGCAGCGGCCTGCCGTTCGCGTCGGTCCAGTTCACGGCGAACCTCTTGCGCCACATCCGCGCCGGATTGCCCGGGTTGCTGGACGATGTGGATAGGGGCGTTGATCTCGGTGGTGGTGCTGCCTCTGGCGATTGGGCGCGGCGGCGTCACGATGCGCGGACCGTAGCCGGATCCACCGGCCATTGCCGGGGTGTTGTAGTTTCCGGTGAGGTAGCCTGACGGGTTGACGTTGGCCGTGACCGAACCACCCCCTTTCGTCCAGTCCGGCAGCAGGTCGGTGAGGGCCTTTATCTTGGCTTTGAGGCTCTCCCACTTCGCAGTGATGCCACCAATCAGGCCGTCGATGATGGCCTTGCCCTTGTTGGCCGCCCCGGCTGGCAGGGTATCGAAGAAGGCCCAAATCTCGCCCCAGTGCATGATGAGCAGGCCGATAGGCGTCCATGAGAAGAGCTCTTTCAGGAGCTCCCAGAAGGCGAGCGCAGGGGCCTGGCACTGCGCCCACAATCCGCCGAACCATGCGGCGACGCCGTCCCAGTTCTTGTAGAGCAGGTAAGCCCCGGCGGCGATGGCCACAATGCCCATGATGAACCAGCCTATGGGGTTGGTGAGCATGGCAATGCCGAGTCTGACCATGCCCATGGTCAGCGCCTTGATGAAGGTCAGCAGGGGGCTCCCATAGACCAGCAGCATCGACATCCCCATCTTGATAGCCGCCAGCGGCCCCAGCAGGCCAGCCACGACCAGCAGTAGTGAACCGCCGGCGGCCGCCGCCACGGCTGTCACTGCCGCGATGCGGGTAAGGGTGGAGGTGAGTTCAGGGTTGGCCCGCATCCAGTTACCGGTGACCTGGATAATCTCGGTGACGCGCTGGATGATCCCGCGCATCGGGCCGTTCTCGGTCTCCATCATCTGGATGCCCACGTCATCCCACGCGGAGGTGAGGTTATCCAGGTCACCGATGGCGTTATCAGCCATGACCTTGGCGACCTTGCCAGCTTCCCCCTGGGTTTGCTTCAAGGTGGCGATGAGCTCCTGCAGCTTGCCGGATCCCGCCTGTTCGGTCAGTACGGCCAGGGCGGCGAAGGCTTCCTCACCGGCGATGGCCTTGAAGTAGCCCGAGCGGGTGGTGTCCCCCATCTTGCTGGTCTTCTTGTAGAGCTCGTCGAGAATATCGGGCAGGGCGCGCAGGTTACCGGCCGCATCGGCGGTCTTGACGTTCAGGGCGGCGAGCGCGTCGTGTGCGGCCTTGGGGGGCGCCGCGAGGCGGCCGAGAATGGCCCGCATGGCGGTACCGCCCATGCTGCCCTGGATACCAGCATCCCCCAGCTTGCCCGCCATGGCGGAGGCTGTTTCAAGGTCGACGCCAAGGCCTGCCGCCACCGGGCCCACGTACTTCATGGTTTCACCCAGCATCTGCAGGTCGACGTTGGCGCGGGTGAAGGTTCCGACCATCACATCCCCGAGCCGGTTCATCTGATTTGCTGGCAGCTTGAAGCCGGTCAGGATGTTGGAGCCGATATCCGCTGCGGCGGCAATCTCGACGCCGCCCGCTTTGGCTATGTCGAGCACCCCAGGCATGGCATCGCGGATCGCCTTGGGGGTAAAGCCAGCCATGGCGAGGAAGCCCTGGCCCTGCGCCGCTTCGCCCGCCGTGAAGGCGGTATTGGCGCCGAGCTCCCGCGCCTGAGCCCGCAAGGCGGCCAGTTCGCCGCTGCCTTTGTCCAGCCGGGTGATCGCCTGCACCTTGGACATATCGACATCAAAGCCTATGGCCTTGCTGGCGATGTTGGTGCCCTTGTAGATAGCCGCGGCACCGGTTGCCATGCCTGCGGCGCCATAGCCCGCCATGGTGCCGCGCATGGACATGGTCTTGTCATAGCTGGCCTTGACCTGGTTGAGGCGTTTTTGCTGGTCGGCCAGTTGGCCCAGCTTGGCGCGCTGCTGGTCGAGCTGGGTATTGGCGGAAGCCAGATCGGTCTTGAGGCGGCGCTGGTGTTCGCCGAGCTGCTTGGTGTTGATGCCTGCCTCGCCCAGGGCCCGTTTCAGGTTGCCGTGACGGGCGACCATTTCCCGCTCCTGTTGGGAGAGGTCGCGCACCTTCTGTTTGGCCTGCTCCATGGCGCGGGTCATGGCCTTGGTCGGTTGCTCGACCTTGGCAAACTGCTGGGCCATCTGCTGGGCATCGCGCTGGGCTGCTGTGAGTTGGGCGCGGGTGGCGCCAATCTGTTGGCCCAGGGTGCGATAGCCGTCAATCTGGCCGCTCTGGGTTTCCAGCTCCTTGATGCGTTTTTTCGTCTCGACCAGGTCTTTGGCGGTGATGCGGCTCTGGCCGCTGGCTGCCTTGAGGGGGGCGGTCAACTTGTCGACCGCCCCGAGCAGGATTTGAAGTTTGAGAGGGTTCATTGCTCTGTTGCCCCGTTGATGCGGTTGTGGGTCTCAACGAGGTTTTGGTGCCAGCCCATCAGCTCGCTGATCTCCATGGCCGCCATCTCGGACGGCGGCCAGTGGGCGATGATGGCCAGATCGGCCATCACCTCGTCTACGCAATGAGGTAGGCCATTCTCTTCGGTACCAAAAAAGCGCTTACCTCGCTGCCCAGTTGCATCAGGTCGGCCGGATCCATGTTGCCGATCTCGACCTCGGTCAACATGGGGGTTGTGATGCGGGGCAGCAGTTTGGTGAGGGCGTTGACGTCCATCTGCACCACATCGGTCATATTGAGGCCGCGCATTTCGCCCGCCTTGGGCTTGCGCAGTTGAACCTCGGTGATGGTGGTATCGCCGCGCTGGATGACTTGGTCGAGGGTAACGGTCTTGTTTTCCATGGTATTGGTTCCTAGATATGTGGTGAGGGCGGCTGTGGGCCGCCCGTTGGGTTGTTGGGTGGGTTAGAGGCCGATGGCCTTGCGGTGTTCGGCCATGCGGTCGACGCCATCGGGGCCGATCTCGATCATGTTGAGCAGGTCGATTTCGTGGATGACGGCCCCGTCAATGGTCACTTTGTAGTAGGTGTTGACCATGCTGACTTTGGCCTGGCTGTTATCGCCGACCTTGGCAGTGCCCCAGTCGATCTCTTTGAAACGACCTCGGGTGAACACTTCTACGGCCTGCACACCGACGACATCATCCCGCTGGATGGAACCGGCAAAGCGAAGGGCGATACCGTCGATCTTGCCATTGCCCATCTTGCCCAGGATCTCGGCGCTGTAGCCGCCCATGGTGAAGGAGGTATCGAGGGCGCTGTCATCGAGACCCATATCGATGTTGACGGCGCCGCCCATGCCGCCGCCGCGATAGGCCTCGAACTTGCGGGAGAGCTTGGCAAAGGTGAAATCTTCCGCTTCGCCAATCCAGTTGGTGCCATCTGTGAAGATGTTGAGCTGTTTGACTTTTTTCGGCAGTGCCATGGTGGCTCCTTATGCTGCGGCCGCGACGCGGGCGCCGAAGTCGATGAGGTAGGTATCGGTGATGCGCTGGATGAAGCCGAGGTCTTCGAGCGGCGGCACCGGGGTGTAGTTGTAATCGATGCGCAGCTTGCCTGCCTTGAGGGTGTCTTTGTCGTTGAGCTCCTCGTTGTACCAGCAGTCAAAGCCGAGCAGGTAACTGCCCGCCACCAGTTCGCGACCCTTGGCCTTGATGCCCTCGATGATGTCTTTCACCAGGGTGGGGGTGAGCGGCTTGTCGTTGGCCCACATGTGCGCCTCGGCCATGGTGTCGGCCAGGATCTGGGCGGTGCGGGTGTAGTTCTCGAACTGGAACAGGGGATCATCGGAACAGGTGCGGTTGCCCCAGTAGCGGAAGCCGTCCGCCCGGATGAGGGCGGTGATCTCGTTGGCGTTGAGCAGGCCGACCTCGGTATCGGGGTCTTGCAGATCCCAGAACAGGGCCTTGGTCATGCCGTCGACCCCGGTCACGCCGACGTTCGACAGGGTCTTGTGCCACCCGATTTCTTTGTCGATGAATGCCCGCATGGCGGCAGCCTTGAGGCAGGCATCCAGTTTGATACTGGCATTGGCGGTGGTGTCCCATGCGGTCCAGTCGCCGTGGATCGGCATCAGTTCGCGGCTGGAGAAGTTCTCGCGGTAGGCGAGTGCCGCCTCGACGGTGTCGGCAATGGTCGGCACATAGGCGAAGGCGCGCAGCTTCTTGGCTACGCCCGCCAGGGCGGTGGCGATGGGCAGGGTGCAGTTGTCCGGCACGCAGAGGATGCGGGGCTTGACGCCGGTGGCCGGAGCGGCCCGCTCCAGCGCCTTGAGGCCGGTATAGCTGCCATCCGGTAGTATGGTGCCGATGATGTTGCTGGTCAGCTCGGCGGCGTCGGCGCCATCGGCCACGCGCACGGCGATTACGATGGTGTTGACGGTGTCATAGATGGTTTGCAGCGAGCGTTTGAGGTTGCCGGTGCTGCCCGCCTTGGCGATGGCCGCCGGCAGGTTGGCAATCAGCACGGGTTTGTTGAGGGGGAAGTAAGCGGCATCCGCATCGCTGCCGGTGCAGATGATGCCGATCACCGCCGTGGCGACGGTGCGGATGGTGCGCGTGCCCTCGTTGACTTCCACGACGCGCACGCCGTGGTGAAATTGGTCCAGTGCCATAGGTTCTCCTGTTGTCCGGACGGAGCATTCTTTGCGTAGGTAATGCATGTGATGCGAGCAGGGTCAGGATGCAGGGGCAGGGGATGACAGGCGAGCGGCGGCCAGTGTGTGAGGGCCGTACACACTGGCGAGGCGGTGACAAGGTGACGGACGGCAGCAGTAACGAAACACCCCGCACAGGGCGGGGTGGTGGTCTGACTCAATGGTTATTCGGTGGCGGGATCGCCTGGGCGCAGCGGCCAGGCGGGTTGCTCAGGCCAGCCCGGCTGGCTGCGCACATCCGGCAGCTCGTAGCGATAGCGCTGCCATTGCGCCAGTAGCTCGATATCAACCGCCTTGGCATAACCTCCATCCACGGCAGGGCGGAGGCGTTCAATTTCGCCGGCGGCGGCGTAGTCGAGCTGGGCCAGCATCAGTTCTGCCGTCTGCTTCGCGGGCGGGGCAGGGCGTTCTTGCAGAACCGGGTAACCATCTACCATGGCGACTTCGTGTTGGTCACTCTGGCCGTTGACCAGCCGCTCATAGTCCCCCGGTCTGAGAGTGACCGCGGTATGGGGAATGTTGTCGCCATGAATTGCCGTCAGGTAGAACCCTTTTGATTCGGGATCGTATTTGTACATGAAGCCTCCTAGTAACCAATAACCAGCCAACGCAGGCCGAAATTGCTGCCAGCTGCCGCCTTGCCACCTAACTGAATTTGAGAGCTGGAGGCGATCCGGATTGCCAGCGTCGGGTAAGTCGTGCTGTCGGGGTAGTCATAGGTAGCCCACGCTTGCAGGCCTGCATTAGGGAACGTGATCGGCAAAGTCACATTGAGCGTGCCATTGATAGGAACCGTGTTGCTACCCCATTGCACTATCAGCCCACCCAGCCAACTCGGAAATTTGATGTACCCGATGCCGCTCAACTGTGCGACAAAGCCAAAGCGCAGTTTTTTCGGCGTTACTGCCACATCATCGGCTGTTCCTGCGTCGGTTTGCGCCTGCGTCGCCACCTTCATCAAGCCGAGCACGGACTCCCCGGCTTGCTTGACCCAGTTCATCAGCTTCAATGCCGTCACAAACTTGCTGTCATCCGCGCCAGCGTCGACCTCGGCCTGGGTGGCTATTTGCGCTTTGCCTAGAGCCGCTTCTGTTGCGGAGGGGATCACCACGACCCCGGTCTGGCCATCTACCGACTGCACTGCGTCGGTGGGGGTGAGCAGCTCTTGCCAGTTGGCCAGGGTCGAGGCGCCCGCCACCCGCAGGATGAAGCTCTTGTTCAGGTCGGTGCGCACCGCGACATCGCCGATTTCTGCGGTCAGGGCCAGCATGGCGGCCTGGGTGCCGACGACAAAAGTGTCGGTGATGGCGGTGGCCGGGATCTGGGCGACGGGCACCTTGCCGCCACTGTCCAGGGTGGCGACCCCGTTGGAGGCCCCCTTCTGGCTGCTGGGCACGGCATCGGTGATGCCATATCCCGACAGGGTGGTGGGGTTGCTGCCGGCGGTGACGTTGCCCTTGGCATCGACGGTGACGGCGCGATAGGTCCCCGCCACGACTCCCGAGTTTTTATAGGTGGCGGTGATGGAGATGTTGCCGCTGCCATCGAACGAGGCCTGACCGGTCACATCCCCGGCCACGGCAATGATGCGCGCCGTGGTGAGCTTGTTGGCCTTGCCGGCGGCAGTGGTGCCACCTTCCAGGTCATCCATGTGTTTTTTCAGGTAGGCGGTGCGGTTCGCCAGCGCCTGGGCCTGTTTGTTGGAGGTACCCCCCGGGCCGCCGAGCACCGGGTCGCTGGCTTCGAGCTGATAGACGCCAGCGTCCCAGCTCACCACCTCTTGTAAATTCGCCATATCAGGAGGCTCCGTGGTTGTAGTTGCCGTTGTAGGTTGCGGCGCCGTTGTAGGTGATGGGCGCCTGGGTGTAATCGAGGGCCGCCAGATGGCAGCGGGCCGGGGCCATCTCTGCCAGCAGGCGCCGGATGCGGTTCGCCTGCACGGTGGTGACCGGGCGGGCGAGGATGACGCGATAGACGGCCCACTGGGACGGATCCCCGTGGGGTTCGTTGCCGTTGTAGGCGAGGGTGCCATCATAGCGGCGGCCCGTGGCGCGTTCGATGATGGTGCTGTCGCCAAAGCCCAGCACGGCCAGCGCCTCCTTGATGGCCCAAGGGGTGCCCTTGCGCTGATGCAGGCGGAACGAGGCGCTGATGAGGGCTCGCTGCTGGTCTTCTGACTCGGCCAGCTCCCACCAATCCACGGACCTGGCCCAGGCGAGCCAGGGCAGCAGCGGGGCCGGGCAGGTGTCAGCAAAGCGGGTGGCGGTGATCACCTCCGGCGTCACTGTGCTGGCCAGAGTGGCAGCAGCAAGGTGCTCGAGCCGGGTGGCAGAGGGCGGCAGCAGATCCCGGGTGGTCGGCAATGGCAGGGGCAGGCGATGCACCTTGGCCGCGCCGAAGGTGCAGCCATCAAAGCCCCGTGTGGTCAGGCGCGTGGTGCTGGCAACCGGCGAGAGTGCCGAAGGCAGCAACGGGGCCGGGACCAGTGCGGCGGTGATGGCGGGCAGACCGGGGAGCGGTACCGCGGGGGCCAGCGGATAGAGGATCCGCGCGTACTTGGCGACGGGGCTCCCCACTGCGCCAGTGAAGGGGGTCGCGGCCTGCGCCAGCCGGGCATTGAGCCGGTGGGCGCCGCTCTGGCCGTCAGACAGGGCGCCGACAATCTGGCGCACTCGTGCCCGGTGGCTGCCCAGGGCGCCAAGATCGAAGCCGGCAGGAGCGAGGCGCTGCCCAATCGTCGGCACCTCGATGGCATCAGGCTGCACGCCGCCTGCCCCGAGTTTAGCCCTGACCGTGGCCACCCCCAGTGCGCCCGCACTGAGCCCCGCCAAGGTGATCTGGGTGGACATCTCGGGGGCTCCCATGGCGAGCAGGTCGCCCAGAGTCGCCACGCTGGCCCTGGCGGTGGTGTCCGGGGCGCCATTGGCGCCAGCCTCGATGGTGCTGGGCGCGGTGCGGTGGGTCAGCTTGCCCGTGCCTGCTGCGAACTGACTGATCCCGGTTGGTCTGGCGCGCTGTAATGCCGCCATGCCACCGATTTGCCCTGCTGCTATCCCGCCCGTTGACAGGCCGATACTGACCCCGGCAATGGCGACCGGCGCGGGGTCATCGTCACCCGGCAGGGTGCCCCGGTAGATCGCCGCCCCGTCGAATGACAGGGTGCCGTCGTGATAGGTCAGTGACCCGCGCCAGACGGGATAGAGGGTTGCCATCAGAGTTTGAAGATCTTATTGGCGCCGGGGTCCCAGGCGATGATGATGTCGCCGCCGTTGGTGCTGACCGGCAGACCCGCCGCCGAGTCAAACAGGGCGATCAGCGGGCTGGTCGCGGCGCTGCCGGTGTCTTTGTAGATGGCGCAATACTTCACCGCCGCCGTGGGTACGGCGCTGAAAGTGACGTCGGCGGCGTCCAGCACGCCGCCGGTGACCGTCTTGCTGGTCAGGGTCTGCGGGGTGCCGACCACGTGGGACGAGAGCGTGCTGAAAAACTCGTCGCTGCCCAGGGTGGGGGCGTAGGTGTCTTTGATCAACGCGCACTTGAGGGTGTCGGCACTGGCGTTGATGGCGCCGGTGAGAAACTTCTCGCGGCCTTTGTCATAGAGGGCGTTTGCCATGGTCTGGTCCTTAATCGAGGTGGAGGGTGGTGAGTTTGGCGGCCTGCTGCGCCGTGCAGGTGACATCTGCCAGCGGTGCGCGCAGGGTGACGCTGTCGATCCCCGGCTGGTGCAGGGCGGCATAGATGGCCGAGAGCGGGACAGTGGCCCCGACCCGGTAATAAGCGGCAGCGGTCTGGTTCATGGCAGCGGTGGCCGCTGCAATGGCCTGCTCCTTGCCAAGGCCGGTGGCGTTGAGGGTGGCATCGACGGCATAGGGCTTGATCTGGGCGGGCTCGACGGCCACCAGATCGCACAGTGGGCGCACATCATCGGCCGAGAGCGCCTGGCTGACCCGATTGAGGGTGTCGGCACTGGGTTGGCCGGCAGGGGAGAGCAGGGTCACCCGCACGGTACCCGGCGAGGGGCTGTCGACGGCCACATCCGCCACCTCGGCACTGGCCGACAGGGCGTGAAACTTGTAGGCATTGACTGGCCCGGCAGTGGTCAGCCCCTCAAAAGCCATCTGGCCGCGCAGGCGCAGGCGGTCATCTGATTCATAGACCGGATCGACAGGCGGATTGGCCGCCGGATCCCCCGGGGTGACCAGCAGGCGGGCGATGTTGTATTCACCAACCACGTGGTCGAGGGTGGTGCCGCTGGCAAAGGCGAGCAGCGTTTGCTTGGCTGCATCGTTGATGCGGGCCCGCAGCACCACCTCCCGATAGGCGTTCTCTTGCAGCAGCTTGTTGAGCGGCTCGGATTCGAGTTCCAGGGTGGCGGCGATGGCTGCTTGCTGGTCTGCCGGGTAGTAGCTCACCAGGGTGGCCTTGCGCTCGGCCAGGATGGTCTCGAAATCGAGAGGCTCCACCACCGAGGGCGGCGGGAGCTGGGTCAAATCCACGTTGCTCAATTGGCGGCTCCTGTGGGAATGGCGATAGAAGCAGACTCCGGCGCGCCGCCGTCCTTGCGCTGCCAGGTGAGTTCGACGGTGAGGGCGCCATCCATGCCGCCGCCCAGCACATCGACCCGGGTGATGGTGATGCGGGGTTCCCAGTTGATAAGGGCCTGCACGGTGGCGGCCATCAGGCGCAGGCGGGTGGCCTGATGCTGGGGCTGGTCGATGAGGTAAAACAGCTCGCTGCCGTAGTCGCGGCGCATGACCCGGGAACCCACCGGGGTGATCAGGATGTCGCGCACCGACTGGATAATGTGGTCGGTGGCGCTGATGGCGCGGCCGGTGGCAGCATTCATGCCGAGCCAGTTCATGCCGGGCCCCCTGTTTGGCCGCCGCCAGTGCTGACGCCGCTGTGTTTGTGGGTGGTGACTTCGACGTTGCCTATCTTGGCGGTGGGGGCGGTTATCTTGCCGCCCGCTTCAATGGTCGAACCGACCTTGAGGGCCTGAGTGCACTCCACCATGGGGGTGATGAGCTTGACGGTGACGGACGCCTCGATGTTGGCAGACTTGATGCCGGTGGCGTTGAGCGCGCCGGTGGTCGGGTTGTATTCGATGACGGCGCCATCGCTGTATTCGGTGCGGTCGAGATCCGGGTTGTCATCGTCCGCCATCGGTTCGGGGAAGGCGATGCAGTTGATGGGGCCGACGATGTAGGCATTGCGCAGATCGCCGCTGACCGACAGCAACAGCACTTGCTCGCCGATGGAGAGGCGATGACGGGTGCGATTCTTCCCGGCCCGCGCTGCTGCGTAGGGCCGCCAGTTGGTGATGAGGTCGCCGGTCTTGACGCGACATTCCCCGGATCGCACGGCGGTCACGGTGCCGATGCGGATCAGGTTGTCGATCTGGCGTTGGAGTTCAGTCGGGGTCGGTTGCATGGGGCCATTGTTTTGGGCAATGGCTGAGAAGGCGAGGGGAGGCCATTGTGTAACGGTGTTTCACAATGGCCAACAGAAAGTTAGGTTAGTTACCTTTCATTGTTTTGAATAGAGATGCCAGTTGTTCCACTCCATCAAAAGTCGCAGGGAGATCGCTGTCATTACTTACAAGCCCAGAGAAGATCACTGTTTCAAAACGGTCCAGTGTTATATCACTATTTTTCTTTATTTCAGCTGCGTGCTCTGCGTAATGCTGAATAAATCTGCACAGTGTCATCCTTAGTTCAATTTGCAAGACTTGAGCACAAACTGATTTGTAGTTAAAAAGAAGAACCCGGAAAAAATATAATAATATAGCCGCGAATGAAATTATTGGCAATAGGTTAAACAATTTAGTTGATATATTGCCTTCGTCATTTTTACTAGATGTCTCATTACTATCTTCATTAATCATTGAGTCTTTTTTATCTTCTTTTTTTAATAGGTTTACTTCTTTGTTAGCCGATGTTTTTTGTTTTTCTTCTATTGTTGGTTGGTGCTTTTCATTACCTTCAAGAGAGCTAGTAACAGGTGTGCTTGAGAAGTATATGTCGCACATTTTCGCTGCGAAAGGAGATATTGTCAAAATAGCTAGAAAAAACATCAATCCAATCAATCTATTCTTCTCTTCTACCTTTCTTTTGTGAAGCTGATCAAACCCTTGGTGTAGACCAACAAAATTGAATGCATCAGTATAGCCTTCAATAGATTTTTTTAGATTGTTAGCCTTCTCGATGTTTTCAGATAATTTATCATTCCACTCCTGTGTTAATGACTTAGCGCTAGACACTGTGCCTGAAATTTCTTTTAGAGCTTTAACCCCTGGACTGCTCATTAACTTTCTAAATAAATGGGTTGAGAGATTGCTCATGATGAAATCAATATATTCTCGCGCATTTTCACTAAAATTATTATTTTCATCCTTTGTTAATTTAATTACGTAATTATAGTCAGAAGATAGTTCGATGCCGCTCGCTAAATACCCCTCATAGAATAATCTAAGCGATGATATATAAAGTGCTTCAACTTTACCCCCGCCATCTGAAATGCCATTGTCAATTTTATTTAAGCGAGTAAGAAAGCTATCCCCAATGTCAGATATGCCGACTGAGCAGTGCTCATCCCAGAAGGCTGGTTCTTTGATAAACGCACTTAACATTATATAGATAGCATTAATTAACTTTCGTTCAAAATCTGGAATGTTACTGTTACTTATATTTCTTTCGCAATACTTGATAGTATTCTTGATGGTTAGTTCATTCTCTTTGCTTGAAAAAAACACAATGCAACCCTTCCCTCTAATTATTTTATACATCTGAATTATTTGATCTGTTTCAGAGCCTGATTATATGTTACTTACCCTTGTTACATCTGTGTCTGATAAGTCCTCTTATTTATGTTTTAGGTACCTATAGATTGGTCTTGGACTGTTCATTATAACTCTTGGTGTGAAGTATTTTACGCCTGAGATAAACCAAAGGCCCGTATGGGCCTTTGGTTTTGTGATTGTAGTATCAATGAATTACCAACCGATAGCCTTGGGTTCGCGGCGCAGGTGGGGGATCAGCTTGGGCCAGTCGCTGTCGCCGTGGGAGTTGGGTTGGATATGGCGGGTGCGGTCGGCCAGGATCTTGCGGGCCTGGTTCAGGGTGTAGGGGTACTCGTGGATGATTGAGTAGTAGCGGCCGGCGTCGCGGTGTTCGGCGACCTCGAGCAAGGGATAGATGCTGCGGGCGGCATCCATCATCCGGTCGGCGGCACGCCAGCACCAGGTCAGGGTAGAGAGTTCGTCATCGGTCATGCTGATTGCCGGTTGCGGGCGATGGGTGGCAGCGAGCTGTTCGTCCATCCAGTTGAAGGCGTTGATATAGGCCTCTTTGGTCGCTGCAGCCTTGGCGCCGGTGAAGCCCATCACCACAAAGATAAAGCCGTCTTTGGTCATCTCATACGCCGGTCGCGCTTCCCCTTTCCCATCCTTATAGGTAACGAGCGCAAAATTGCGCTCGTTGAAATCTTTGGAACAGTCGAGGGTGGCGATTTTGCGCAACACGTCTTTGTGCTGCTTGCCAAACACTTCGGCGACTTTCAGGGAAGTGGTGACAGGTTGACCTTGTTGAAGGCTGATGAGATCGGCAGGGGCAAAGGGAGTGATGTTGTTCATGGTGTGATTCCTCGGATGCGATGCAGTTGAATCGCCACCAATGAGGTCTCAATCTCGACTGGTGACGAGCTGAACAGGGTTGAGACTACCGGGCATCCAAGGAAACCGGCCAGCCGTGAGGCTGCCCTGCCCAGCCCGTCATAACTGAAATTGCGGGTGCTACTGGGCCGCACAAAAAAAACACGCATGGCGCGTGTTGTGCGCTTGGAATGCTACGGGGTCTCAATCCCGGCAACGGATTTTGCCGTTGCCTGCGCAGTATCGCGCAACCAACCGCAACCATCAACCACCAATCGGCACAACCCTGCCCGACCGCACACAACACAAGCAGCAGGGTAGCGATTTCCGTCAGGGCAGGGGATGTCTGTTTCAGCAGGGGGCAAACACAGGGCCACAGTGGTGCGGCCCTCTGCCGGGCTATCAGGACTTCTTGGGCTCTTTGGGGGGGAGGAATGTCTGCTCTACCTGGTCATGGCGCAGGATGAGAGTGCCAGCCTTGTTCCAATAGGCACAATGACTAGTGTTACAAGCAACGCGTAAATATGGGCCATCATTCAACAATGAAGATACGACTTTTATATTAGTAGGATCAGGTAAGTAGAGCTTCTTTTTTTGTCGCTGAGCGTCTGTGATTCCACTTTGTAATGAAAGAGCCAAAAGAAATACAATACAGAAGGTTGAAACAATTAAAATAATTAGCTGATCAATGATTGGTGAGAGTTTATTAACTCTATCGCTAGTTTTTTTAATTTTCTCCTCGGCCAACTCAAGTAACACACGACCATATTTTTTTCGACGGTATTTAGGGGGGGTATATATACTGGTCGTCTTAGTGCTTCTGATTGAAAGAGTGGAGTAGTATATGATTGTCAGAATGGAAAATGCTAAGAAAAACAAAGGAATCATTGGGTTTTCAACTGCTGATGAGCTAAGTAGCGAATGACCACCTCTAACTAAAATAAGGTCCGCAGGTTGCTGAAAATCATAAGGGCTCAGTCCAAATTCACTTAGGTAGCCAATATGATACATTAAACCGATCAGATAAATAGCTGCATAAATAACAGGTAAGAATAATAGTGTTTTTTGCCAAAATGGCATAGTTTGGTTAGTGCTCTCATTCGCTAGTAATGTGGGCTCCATTTTATTAAGGAGTTGTTGGTTTCGTTGTTCTCGTAGACTAAATGCCGCTTGCCTGTTCATTCCACCGTCCTAAGTTGATTTGTTAGTGGGGTCGTATAAGTCCCTGATTCTACAGGCCATGCTGAAGCGATGTCATGTGCTTAAATGGGCCAACAACAACTCCTCCAACTTTTCCACCTCCTGGTTGGTGATGCCCAGCAGCTCCCGCGCCGGGTAGCGGATCTCGCGGCCCTTGATGCGGTCTTTGAGGCCGTATTGGTGGATGGTGGCGAGCCGGTTGGCGGTGCCGACAAACTCCACTACCGCCTGTTGCTCACTGGCGCGGGCTTTGAGCCAGGTGGTGTTGCTGATCTTGAAGAACATCTTGCGGCGAAGGCGGCCCCGGCCATGCTTCAGCTTGGGTTGAGGCTTGCGCGGGGTCATGGGGCTGCCATCGGGCTGGAGGTTGGCGCGGATCCGCTGTGCTTGGCTGGCGCGCAAGGTGCGGGCCATCTCGCCCGCCAACTGACGACGGGCGGCGGGTTCCATGCTGACCAGCAGGCCATCGGCCCAACTGGTCAGGCGGCTCAGGTCGTCGGCGGCCATGGCTGAGGCTCCCCGTTGATGAAGAGTTCCCAGGTGATGCCGTCATAGGGGTCTTCCGGCGGCTCTGGCAGGTGCTCCCAGCCAATCCCCTGTTCGTTCTGCCAGACCCTGACCCGCTCGGTCAGCTTGACGGTGATGATGAGGTCCATCAGGTCGTTGGCTAAGTATTCCGCCTCGAAGGTGATGCCCTCCTTGCGCTGCTCGTCGTTGGTCATCAGCTCGGGCTGGTGTTGGCGCAGCCAGGCCAGCAGCGGCACCATGATCTGGTCCGGGTGGCCGGCAAAGTCCTCGATGCCGATGGTGAGGGGGTATTGCCACTCGAACGAGAGCGAGCGGGCGCCGGTGCTTTCAACGTTGCCCGGGGCGATGAAGATGTGCAGCTTGTCGGGGTTTGTCTTGAGGTGGGGCACGCAGCGGGTCAGTACCTCACGGATCTGTTTTGGCTTTTCCATGTTCCCTCCCGTTCTGGTGTCGTTGCTGGCAGGCGATGAGGCTGTCGACCTGGGCGGCGCAGGTGGCCCAGGCGGCCTCGGTCTGGGTCAATTGGTCGAGCAGATCGCCGTTATTGACCGGGCTGGCTGCCGGCAGTTGGCAGGGCGCCGGGGCTGGACAGGTGAGCCTGATAATCTGCGGCACCGGTGAGGGCGGGGCGCTGGAGCAGCCTGACAACAGGATCAGGCAGAGGGCGATCAGCCCACTCCTTGAGTTCGGCATTTTCACGTTTGAGCCTCTTGATGGTATCGGCCCGGTTGGCGGCCGTGATGGTCAGATCGCCAAGCTGGCGTTGCAGTGTGGCGGCGGCGGTTGCCTGGGCGTCCAGCTCGCCGGTGAGGGTATCGATGGCCCCGTCTTTGAGTTTCTCCCGCTGCTCGGCCTCTTTGGCCTTGTCGTTGGCGGCCTTGAGGTCGCTTTGCAGGGTGGAGACTTTGCCCTCAGCCTTGGCGGCAGAGCGGGCCGACCAGCCCCAGCCGGCCAAGGCGACGGCCAGCGCCAGCAGCAACCAGGTGAGGGGGGAGCGCAGCAGGTTAGGCCACATCCGCCACCTCCTTCACCGGGTAGACCTTGGCAAAGTGGTCGTATGCCTTGGCGAGCTTGGTGTCGTAGTCATTGTCTTTGTAGGCCGGGCCGTTGTAGCGGCGGGCGAAGTCGGCCCATTTACGGCCCTGCAGCGCCTTGTGCATGGCCTGGTCTTGCTGGATGAAGTGGCACAGGGCGGTGAGGTGGTCGACTTCGCTGCGCTGCATGGCGGCCTGCCAGCCGCTGGCCGAGGCAAAGCCCAGCGCCTGCCAGTGAAAGCCCATGATCTGGAACATCCCCCAACTTGCCGACTCGATGGCGGCCTCCCTGTGCAGGCTGATGGCGAGTCGCAGCCGCTCCCACTCGGCAGCCCCGCCCGTGTAACCACCGCGCTTGGGGTTGACCAGGTTGGGGTAACGGGCGGCCATCTGGTCGGCGGTGGCCTTGCCCAAGTGCTGGGTGAGCTGCTTGTAGAATACGTGCCGCTCAAACAACACCACGGGGCGCATGTCAGTGGTGAACCCCTCGCCGATGCTCTCGACCTGGGCGACGGTGGCCATGGTGGCCAGCGGCAGGCCCAGCAGGTCAGCGCCAGCCTGCATGTGGTAGATGGTCAGCTGGTTGCCGCGTTCGCTGCCGAGCAGGGCGGCCATGGTGCGGGGGCCTGCCTGGCCGATGGCGGTGATCATATGGTCCCGCTGGAAGGCGAGCAGGGCGCGCTCTGTGGCATCGCCAAACCAGCCATCCGGATCGAGCGGATAACCGGTTTTGGTCAGGCGACGCTGCAGATCGGCGACGGCGGCGCCGGTATCCCCTTTTTTCAGGCTCATGGTTGAAACCTCCCGTTCAGGTGGCTGGCGGAAGTCGGTTGCTGGCGCCGGCGCGGTAGCAGGCGCATGACTGATCCGCGAGAACCGATCAGGGCTGTCAGCACCACGGCGACCAGCAGCACGGCGGCTGGATCAGGGGCTGGCATGACGCCGAGCAGGGCGCGCAGCGGCACGGACCCGGCGGCGACCGTGATGACCCAAGCCAGCAGGGCTGGCAGGGAGCGATAGTCGCCCCCGTTGCGGTTGAAGGTGGCGATGCGCAGCGCGATGGCGGCGCAGATCATGGCGTAGAGGATGGTCAGCATGTCAGCCCCCGTTGAGGGCTTGGCGCTTGCGCCGAGCCCATTTGATGAACCGGATTAGCGCTCGCGTCAGTTCAATTACGAATGCGCAAGCTAATGCGCAAACGACCGACGTTACGAAGGAGTTCAGCGGGTTGAATGGTGCGTCTCTTAAAAATTCAACCAGCATCAACAACAAGCAGACCGCAGCCCATTGCCACGCTGATTTCTCAACAACTTTCAGGAGCCCCACAAGCCACAAGACCCTGGAGAAGGCTTTACTGTCCTGTTGGTGCATATCAGCCTCCTTTGCGGAGTTTGAGCAGGTCTTCCGGCGTTTTGCGCAGGATCCACTGCAACAGGTGGACGGCCAAGGCCGAGGCCAGCATTGCACCGACGGCCCTGGGGACCTCGACACTGAGTGGCAGCACGCTGGCCAGCATGGCCGCAACCAGCGGCGCCGCCAGTGCCCCCGCCACGAAGGCGGCAACGAACAGGCCCGCTTTGCGCAGGTTGCCCAGCTCGGCGGTGGTGGCGATGAACACCAGCGCCCCGGCGAATGCACCGAGCAGGACGCCGGGGTCAACGCCCGGGAAGAGGGACAGCAACGCCAAGGCGCTCAGGGTGCTGGTTGCTGCACTGGATGAAATCGGTTCTGGCATCGTGCTCTCCTATCGTTTGCTGCCGTAGTGGCGAGCGGTTTGAAATTCGTGGATGGTCTGGCACTCGGCGCAGCGTTCGCAGCCCCGGATCGCTTCACGGCGCGCCTGCGGGATGGGGTTTTCACAGTCGATGCAGTAGTGCGGGCCGGTGCCACTGATGCGGGCGGCGTGGATGCGGGCAGCGAGTTGCTGCTCGCTGATGTCGGCCAGTCGTTCGAGTTCGTCGTCGAGGCGGCTCATGGTCAGTCCCATAGCTGGATCAGCGGCTGCTCGGCCTGGGTGGGGGCCGCTGGCATTGTGATGAGGGTTCCGGTCGGGAGGATGGGGCCGAGCGCGGCCAAACCGGGGTTGAGTGCGAGCACCTGCTCGGTGATGCCTGCGGTGTAGCCGTAGTGCCGGAACAGGATGAGGTCGAGGGTGTCACCCTGCTGGCTGCGCAGCTCCATCAGATGAGCTCCACCGTGTTGTGGGTGGTGCCAAGGATGTCGCGAATGGCAAAACGGGCGTCGCGGTAGAGGTCGTCAGAGCTGATGATTTTGGCATCGGCCCCTTTGACGCCATCACCGGTGGCGCTGTAGTCGGCGTAACGCTCCAGCAGGTTGGCGCGGGTTATGGCGTAGACGGCGCGCCGATAGCTGTGCAGGTGCGCCGATTCGTTGTTGATGAGTTCGCTCGGTACGGCGGCCAGGGTGGCGACCCCTTCTGCCTCACGAGCGCGGCGCCAGTCAGCCAGATCCCGGTTGATGCTGGTGATGGCGTCGACCACGGCATGGGTGAGGCGGGCCGTGGTGACGGTGCCATCGAGCCGGACGGTTTCGCGCAGGTCAGGCAGCGAGATCACCGGCCAGAAGGGGCTGGAGGGTATATCCCCTTCGGCTGGCGACGTGGGTGCATTGGCAATGAATCCGTTGCTCATGTTGTTCCTTCTCCGCTTGTTGGGCGGTGGTCGGACCGTCTGGTATGCGAAACGCATTCGTCAGGCCCGAGCCGCCCAGGGTGCGGGGTTCGCTCGGTTAGCTGCCGCCGCTAGTGGCGTCGGGCTGCTGTTCTTTTTTCAGTTCACGCTCGAGCACTTCGAGCTCTTTCTTGATGCCCACCTTGTCGTGCAGTTCGAGAGCACGGCGGTAGTGCTGGGCGGCCTGCTCCTTGAACCCGTCGGCCAGGGCGGCGCGGCCCACGGCCTTGTGCAGCTTGGCGCGCACCTGGTCGAAGATGTCGCAGTGGGTCAGCAGCTCGAGGTAAGCGCACAGCAGGCCATAACTGGGGCCAGCACCTGCCTCTTGCAGCTTGATGCCGGTGTCGGCCACCTCTTCGGCGATCAGGGTGGCGGCGGTGCGCTCGTAGCGGTCCGGGGTGCTGAGGCCGTGGCGGATCACGTAGTCGGCCATGTTGAAGGCCCCTTCGAGATCGCCGGTGTCGAGGGTCCAGAGCATGACGGTGACGAGGACGTCATCTTGTCCGCCCCGGTCGGCGGCCAGCAGGCCATCAATCCACGGCTTGTAGACCGGCAGCATGGTGCGCTTGGCATCGATCTTGCGCTCGATGCTCTGGATGCCCTTGAGGGTGCGGCGGTGTTCGGCCAGTTGCATCAGCTGGAGCTCGTAGGCGTTGGCGCGGGCCTGGTCGAATTGGGGATTGGCCGCCCCTTGCAGGGCGGCCAGTGCTCTTTCGCGGTGGCGGCGGGCGGGAGTCATGCCACCCCCTTACTCGCCGGGGGCCGGGTTCGGCCCGATGACGATGTTTTCGACCAGGGCGGCGCAGTCGTAGTCCTCGACCACGTAAGCGTCGTTGGTGCTTTCGTAGTTGACGATGCGGTTGCGCTTGGGCTCGTCTTCGATGTGACGACGGCGGGCGCCGGTCTGCCAGTAGATGGAGAGGTTGCTGAGCTTGGTGATGAGCAGCTTGTCTTCGGGGAAGAAGGGGACGCGCACGGCCTTGAGGCCGCCGATCTGCTTCTGGCTCACCAGCACCTGACCAGCCAGTTTGTTCTGGTTGTCGCCCGCGTCGTTGATGATGGGGAAGTATTTGTCGGAGAGCATCTTGCGGCCACAGATGACCACCAGGTCGGTATCGTCCTGATACCAGGGTTTGATCAGCTCGCTCACAACGTCGAATACCAGGGCGTCGATGTTTTTATAATCGCCGTCGGTGGCATCGACGTAGATCTTGCCGCTGCCCTCGGAGCCCTCGCTCATGACCTGGGCCGGGGCGTCGGTGCGGATGTGTTGCAGCCAGCCGATGTTGACGTCTTGCAGCAGGGGGTGGGCGTTGCGATCGGTGTCGGCGGCGGCACTGGTGCCATGCCAGCCGATCATGATGCGGTCCAGCCCCTGACGGGTGAGGATGGCGTCACGGACACGGGTCTGGAAGTCGGGGAACTTGGCCCAGGCGTCGATCTGGCCGTAGCCGATCTGGGTGTCGAAGTTGGTCTGGGCGCATTCGTAGCTCTGGTCGTAGAGACCGTGCGGGCTGTTGGGCTGGCGGTCTTTGGTGTCGGTGTTGGTGCGACCGGCGATGGTGCTGGTGATGCCGATACCGACCTTTTGACCTTTCATCTCATCGACAGGGATGACGTTGATCATGCCGAGGAAGGCGACCGACTCCTGCATTTTGGTTTCCAGGGTCTGCTGGACGCTGGGCTGCACGTTGAATTGCACCATGGCGCTGGTGATGGCGTTGAGTTTGGCGACCTGGCCGGTGAACTCGTTGAACTTCTGGCGGGTTTCGTTACGCATTGGGCATGGTCCTTAGCAGTCGGTTTGAATGGAGGTGCCATCGCTACCAGTGGCGGGCGGGCGCTTGTGGCTGAGCTCTTCCTGGCCCTCCAGCTTGGCGGTGAGGTCGGCCAGCGCCTTTGCGGTGGCGTCCTGCTTGTTGGTCAGCTCGGTGATGGTCTGAGCCTGCTCGGTGAACTTCTTCTGCAGGTCAGCATCGAGGGTGGTGACCTCTTTCGCGACGGTCTCGACGGCCTGGTGCACATCGCTGAAATCGGCGGTGGATTGCTTCTTGTGGGTGGAGAACAGCGCAGCGATGCGCTCGGCAAGGGAGGGGCCTTTCTCCTGTTCACTTTCGAATTCGATGACGGTTTCCAGCGCTTCGGTGAACAGGCATTCCGGATGGTACTTGCGGTCGGCCAGCGGGTTGACGGTGGCCTTGCTGCAAAACTGCAGCATTTCGGTGCCAAGGCTGGCCGGGCTGTCGGTGACCGCAAGCCCCATCATGTAGGCGCCTTTATCGTTCAGGTTGGGGTGGATCTCGATGGAGGTGTAGACCTTCTGGCGCTTCTTGTTGAGCGCGATCAGCTCCGGGGTCGGATCAATCTGGACGAACAGGGCCAGGCGCTTCTCGCCCTCGATGGTGACCTCTTCGGTCTTGGCGGCGGTAATGTCGCCGTACATCTTGAACAGGCCGTTGGGGTCAATGCCCCGGATGTGCTCCATATTGACCCGGGCGCCGTAGGTGGACTGGTTGTAGCGCTGGGCCATCTGCTCAAGCCATTCGCGGGTGATAGCGCGGCCATCGGTCGTGCCCCCTTCTACGGCAACACGGAAAAATTTGGACTTTGCCATGGGCTGGGATCCCTTTGGTGATTGGGTGGTGATGTCGCGGTTATGGTCTGGGTGACAGGCGGGATCGTGCAATCGGCGGCCAGTGTGTACGGCGCTGGCACACTGGCGCGGTGGAGTTTGGAGCGGTAGCGGCTGGTTAGACTGGCGCCATGACGACAGCACCCTTACTTTTCCCCCATATCGAACCCCGCAGGCAGGCTATGCACCTGTACTTTCAGGGGTACAAGATCCGAGCTATCGCGGAGCTGCTGGCGACCCCGGAGGGGACGGTCGGCACCTGGAAATCCCGCGACGGCTGGGATGACATCAAACCCATTGACCGGGTCGACTTCGCCATCGAGGCGCGGATGTGCCAGCTGATCGCCAAGGAGGTGAAGAGCGGTGGCGACTTCAAGGAAATTGACCTGCTGGGCAGGCAGTTAGAGCGCATCGCCCGGGTCAACAAATACAGCAACGGCGGCAACGAGGTCGACCTCAACCCCAAGGTGGCTAACCGCAACAGGGGGCCGAAGAAGGCGCCCGAACGCAACGTGGTGGAGCCCGAACAGCAGGCGCGGCTGATCGAGCGCTTCGAGTCCACCATGTTCGATTACCAGCGCACCTGGTACGTGGCCGGCAATCAGTACCGTATCCGCGACCTGCTCAAGTCGCGCCAGATTGGGGCGACTTATTTCTTTGCCTTCGAGGCCTTCATCGACGCCCTAGTCACCGGGCGCAACCAGATATTCCTGTCGGCCAGCAAGGCGCAGGCCCATGTGTTCAAGCAGTACATCATCCAGTTTGCCAAGGATGAGGGGGTTGAGCTCAAGGGCGACCCCATGGTGCTGCCGAACGGAGCACACCTCTATTTTCTCGGTACCAACGCCCGCACCGCCCAGAGCTACCACGGCAATATCTACATGGACGAATACTTCTGGATCCATGGCTTTCTGGAGTTCCGCAAGGTGGCCTCCGGCATGGCGATGCACAAGAAGTGGCGCCAGACCTACATTTCCACCCCCTCCAGCCTTTCCCATCCCGCTTATTCGTTTTGGTCCGGCGCCAATTTCAACCGGGGCAAGCCCAAGGCCGACCGGGTCGAGATAGACCTGAGCCACGCCAATCTGTCTGGCGGCAAGCTCTGCGCCGATGGTCAATGGCGGCAGATTGTCACTGTCGAGGATGCGGTGCTCGGCGGCTGTGACCTGTTCGACTTGGATCAGCTGCGCGGCGAGTACTCCGAGGAGGAATACCGTAACCTGCTGATGTGCGAATTCATGGACGACACCTCGAGCGTCTTCCCGCTCGCCACCCTGCAGCGCTGCATGGTCGACAGTTGGGAGCTGTGGGACGACTACAAGCCCTTTGCCCTGCGCCCGCTGGGCAACCGCTCGGTGTGGATCGGCTATGACCCGGCCAAGGGCGGGCAGGGCGATAGCGCAGGCTGCTCCGTGCTGGCTCCGCCGGCAGTGCCGGGCGGCAAGTTCCGGGTACTGGAGCGCCACCGCTGGAGCGGGATGGACTTCGACGCCCAGGCGCGGGCCATCAAGGCCATGTGCGATCGCTACAACGTGGGCTACATCGGCATCGACACCACCGGGATCGGGGAGGGGGTTTACCAGTTGGTGAAGCAGTTCTACCCGGCAGTGACCGCCATCCAGTACAACCCGAGTGTGAAAATCCAGATGGTGATGAAGGCCCAGGATGTGATGAACAAGGGGCGGCTGGAATTCGACAGCGGGATGACCGATCTGGCGGCCGCCTTTATGAGCATCCGCCGTGCCGTGACCGCGGGCGGCAAGATGCCGACCTTTGAGGCGAGCCGCTCCGACGAAACCAGCCACGCCGACATTGCCTGGGCAACCATGCAAGCCCTGTTACATGAACCGCTGGCAGGTGCCACCGGTGCCAATACCAGCATGATGGAGATTTTCGCATGAGAAAGCGCCGCCCACAGCGCCATACCTCGCCGATGACGGCGACCCAGAAACCCGGCGAGGCCATCGAGGCGTTCAGCTTTGGCGAGCCGGTGCCCGTCTTATCGCAACGGGAAGTGTTCGACTACCTGGAGGCCATGCACAACGGCCGCTGGTACGAGCCGCCGCTATCCCTCAATGGGCTGTCCCGGGTCTATCGGGCCGGGGTGCACCATGCCTCGGCCATCCAGGTGAAGCGCAACATCCTGCGCTCCTGCTTCATCCCGCATCCGAAATTGAGCTTGGCCGCCTTCACCGGCTTGGTGCTGGACTACCTCATCTTCGGCAACGGCTATCTGCAGGCGGTGCAGAACAGGCTCGGCGGGGTGCTGCGCTATGACCACCTGCGCGCCAAGTACACTCGGCGCGCGCTGGATCTGAACCAGTATTGGTGGATTGCCCAACCCGGCCAGGAGCAGACGCTGCCCGCAGGCCGGGTGGGCCACGTGATGGAGGCCGACATCAACCAGGAGATCTACGGCATCCCCGACTACGTGGGCGGGCTGAACTCCACCCTGCTCAACGAGTCGGCCACCCTGTTCCGCCGCCGCTACTACGAGAACGGCAGCCACGCGGGCTTCATCATGCACATCACCGACGCGGTGCAGAACGAGGGGGACATCGCCAAGCTCAAAGAAGCCCTGCGCCAGAGCAAGGGCCCCGGCAACTTCCGCAACCTCTTGCTCTACACCCCGGGCGGCAGCAAGGACGGGGTCAAGCTGATCCCGGTGGCCGAGGTAGCAGCCAAGGATGACTTCCTCAGCATCAAGAACGTGAGCCGGGATGACCAGCTGGCCAGCCACCGGGTGCCGCCCCAGCTGATGGGGGTCATGCCCAACAGTACCGGCGGCTTTGGCGATGTGACCAAGGCCGCCCAGGTGTTCGACATCAACGAGATAGACAGCATCAAGGCCAGCTTGCTGGCGCTCAATGACTGGGCGGGGGATGAGATCATCCGGTTCAATCCCTACCGACTGTCAGATCTGACAGGGCAAGCGGCATAGGCGAGGCTAGAGTTACACCGAGCGCCTGGAGTTTGTGTGCGCCTTATGGCTTAAGAAAAGCCCCCTCATCTGAGGGGGCTTAGTTTTGTCTCTCATCTGACGGTCTGAGCGCTCCGTCACTGCATCGACCCGCTTACCACGCCCGACATATTCTCTGATCCTCGAGCACCAGCCCAGAGCAGCAGGCACCGCCTGCCGAGCCCTGCCAGCACCGCTGGCGCGCAATCGGGACCCCGCCTCGCCTGCCCGCTTTATGTGTCGATTTCCATGCGGGTGAACGACTGGGGGTGGGTGATTCTTCCCCGCGCCAGCGCTGGCCGCGCGCGGGATAGCGGATCCTTATTGCGATCCTTCACTTTCCGTCAGATCCTTTCACTCTCCGCGCGTGGGATGGCACTGTTCCACCTTGCTCTTTCAACTCACTGATAAGCGCACCTGGAAGCTTTGATATAAAAATCTGGCTTGCCTTGGAGTTGTTCAGGGTATTTGCTAGCCAACTGATGATGCCAGTAGGGGGCCATCATCTCTTGGTGAGGTGACTTGGGGCCCAGTGTCACATGTTTGACCGGGGCAAGGTGGTTGGTGCGGTGCAGTTCCAGATAGAGTCGGGGAGGGATGCTTTTTATCAAGTCAGGTGCTTGAATCTGAATTTCTTTGGCGCCGTATTCCAGATGGGTGACGATAACGCGGTGTTCTTTCTCTGCTTCATAATCCGCATCTTTGAGCAGATAGGGTAATGGTCCCAACAGCCACGACAGGTCCTGAAGTTTTTCTTTATCTGGGGTGGTACCCATAAAGTTGTTGACCTCGGTCTTTAGCTCATCGAACAACTGCTTGAGAGGCTCATCTTCATCTTCGCCATGAATCTCCATCTCACCTTTGATATACACGACTCGATAGAACGCCGCGCTCTCTTGAGGTGATTTTCCCGAATTTAGAAACGCTTGATTCTTGGCATCTTGGGGGGCATCACCTGGTTTTTTTGACAACAGGTCGAACTCAAAGAAGTTATCGGTATTAAAGGTAATGGCACAGCCGCAGGCATCTTCCTTTTGATGGTCTTTGCTGTAAAACCGCCACATATTCAGGCTGTCTTCCTCTGGTAGAAAGCATCCGACAAAGGCTGGTTTGCTCTCAACCGGTGTATGGCCAAGATAGTGCCAGAGCAGCTTACCTTCATTGGGGTCATTGAGCGCATTGATATGTCCCAGTCGTAGAGGGCTTTGCTCCAGTAACAGCGCATTGCCCACCTGCAGCGAGGTGTAGTGGGTCATGGTAAGCCCTGCTTTGACTTTCAGCTCGGCTAGGATGCGTTCCCGTATGTTGGTTATCTGGGGTGAACGTGCATGGCGCTTAGCTTGGTCTTGAAGTTCAATGGCTTGAAAACGGATCTGGGGTGGGGTATTTCGGGTAGCTTTGCGAAAAAGGGCTTGTGCCTTTGCATAGCTCTGAATAACACCATCTCCATTCATATACATCTGACCAAGATTGATGGTGCCCTGTCCATCTCCTCCCTTGCTAGCCTTGCGAAACCACTCAATCGCCGTGCGATAGTTTTGCTCTACCCCTCGACCCTCAGTGTATATAACCCCCATGTTACACTGGGCCCGTGCGTTCCCTTCTTCGGTGCCCTTGAGGTACATCTCGATCGCCTTGCTATAGCTCTGTTCTACCCCTCGGCCTTCATCGTACATCCATCCAAGATTACATTGGGCATCAGAATCCCCTTTTTCTGCGGCTTTGCGATAATACTCGAAAGCCTTGCTGTCGCTTTGTCCTACCCCACAGCCTTGTTCGTACATAAGTCCTATAATGAACTGGGCTTTAACATCCCCTTGTTCGGCGGCTTTGAGGTACCACTTGAAAGCCTTGATATCGCTTTGCTCTACGCCTATTCCCTTCCAGTACATTATTCCCAAATTATATTGTGCATCAGCGTCCCCTTGTTCGGCGGCTTTGAGATACCACTTGAAAGCCTTGATATCGCTTTGCTTGACGCCTTCTCCCTTCCGGCACATCGCCCCCATATTGAACTGGGCAGATGCGTGTCCTTGTTTGGCTGCTTTGTAATACCATTTGGCAGCAGTGTGAGCGCTTTTTGTGACCCCTTGGCCATCCTCGTACATAACTCCCAGATTGAACTGTGCATCTGAATGGCCTTGTTCAGCAGCCCTCTGATACCACAAAAGTGCTTGGCTATCATTCTGTTCAATGCCTTGTCCAAAATCGTATCGTTCGCCCAGGTGAAATTGTGCCACAGCATCTCCACCCTCGGCGGCTTTTCTCAATGCGGTGATAACTTTTGGTAGCTCAGACTTACCCATATTCCATTACCCATGCTTTGTTGTTATATCAACTCACACCGATTTTCATATGCGGAACTTTATCCGCAACCCATTGAAAATGACGTACTTATTCTAAGTGCTAATATCTTGCCCTATGCCTAATAAATTGTCGATTAAAGGGGGCCAGGGCCCCCAAGAATTTCACTGATGATGCTCACAATTACCAACTTTTTGCCATCGGCAGTCGGTGCAGGTGGGGGATCAACCTGTTCCAGTCGCGGTCGCCGTGGGGGGAGCTCTGAATATGGCGGGTCTTGTCGGCCAGGATGTGCTGGGCGGCGGCCAGGGTCATTGGGTATTCGTGAATGATGGAGTAGTAGGTGCCTGCTTCGCGGTGTTCGGCGATATCGAGCAGGGGGTAGATGGCCTTGGCGGCGATCATCATCCGGTCGGCGGCGCGCCAGAGCCACGCCAGTGAATGCAGCTCGTCATCGGTCAGGGTGGTGAGGGGCTGCGGGTGAGCGGCGGTCTCCCAGTCCAGCGCATCGAGCACCCAGAGGCGAAACTCTTTGGCGAGCGCCGTGCGGGAGAACATGGCGATCAGATGGGCGCCGCGCAGTGAGAAGATCCGAACCGGGATCGGCATAGGATTTCCCGGGACGGTCAAATTGATCGTCCCGGTCATGCAGGGGGTAAATTCGTCCGCATTACGGCGGTAGATGCGGCTCACGGCATCGTCGTTGGCATAGCCAAGGGCTGGGGCGATCTGGGTAGCGGTCAGCTAGGGTTGCCCGTGCAATATCGCGCAACACAGCACGACCAGCAACACCCAATCAGCCCAATAAGGCGGGGTAAGCCACAATCACCCCGCCCAGCAGCACAACACCGGCGGCAGGGTAACGGTTCTACGAAGGAAAGGGGACGTCTGTTTAACAGAGGAATAAATGTAGGTATTAGCGCGAGAAATTATGGTTAAAGTGCATTGGGTTGAAGGTAGGCACCTAACCCCATGAAAACAGCGACAGCAGCATTCTTGACCCAACGCAAATTCTTGGTTTTTCGTCTATGAATCATAGGCTTTTCCCCTTCATTTGGTGTTTTCTGAATAGTTGCTTTTGTTTCTCCCTTACGGGCAATTGTCAAAGTTTTAGGAAGCTTATCGCTCCCGGACAAACATGCTTCTGCGCTTAGATACGAGTTCTCGTACGTCAGGCAAATGCTGCTATCACCTTCATGCCAATGCACTCTAGCTCATCGACTCAATGTCAATTAAGTTTCGTATGGTGCCATAATTTTTGCTCAATTTCAACAACAGATGTTAGATAGATGAAGCGCTGATTCAGGTGCACAAGAATGTGGCGACGGAGCCAAACGCCGAACGGTGATCCTCTCTGAGCTGCTTGTTATACTGTGTTTTTATACAGCAAGCCGAGATGCCCACATGTTTGCTCAACCCACCCCAGATGCTCCCTTGCTGGAGCTGCCCCTGTTTCTCTCCCCGGTGGCCTGCGGCTTTCCGTCGCCGGCGCAGGACTACACCGAGCAGACCATCGACCTCAATCAGTTGTGCGTGGCGCACCCGGCGGCCACCTACTTTGTGCGGGCGGCCGGTGACAGCATGGTCGACCACGGGATCCGCGATGGCGACCTGCTGGTCGTCGACCGCAGCCGCAAGGCGCGCCACGGCAGCGTGGTGGTCGCCGCGGTGGATGGCGAGTTCACGGTGAAGAAACTGCAGCTTGAGCCCACCGTCGCCTTGCTCCCTGGCAACCGGTCCTATCGCCCCATCCATTTCAACGATGGGCAGGAGCTGGAAATCTTCGGTGTAGTGGCCTTTGTCGTGCATCAGGTGGATAGCCCATGAACAAACGTTGCGCCGTTGCCCTGGTCGACGTGAACAACTTCTACGCCAGTTGCGAGCGACTGTTTCGCCCCGACTTGAAGGGGCGACCTATCGTGGTGCTTTCCAACAACGATGGCTGCGTGGTGGCCCGTTCGGCCGAGGCGAAGGCGCTCGGCATCAAGATGGGGGGGCCTTACTTCCAGATCCGCCAGTTCTTCGAGGCCATGGGCGGGGTCTGGTTTTCCAGCAACTACGCGCTCTATGGCGACATGTCGAACCGGGTGATGACCATTCTGGAGGGGATGGCCCCAGCGGTGGAGGTCTACAGCATCGACGAGGCCTTCATCGAACTGAGCGAGTCCTGGGCGGGCGATCTGGTGGCCTATGGCCGCCAAGTCCGCGAGCGGGTGCAGCAGTGGACCGGGCTGACCGTGGGGGTCGGCATCGGCCCCACCAAGACGCTCGCGAAATTGGCGAACTACGCCGCCAAGAAGTGGCCCGCCACCGGTGGCGTGGTGGATCTGCGGGATGAAGGGCGGCGCGCTCGGCTCATGGCGATCACCCCGGTGGACGAGATATGGGGCATTGGCCGGCGGCTGTCGGCCAAGCTGGAGACCCAGGGCATCAAGACCGTGGCCGACCTGGTCGCCGCTGACCCCAAGGCCCTGCGGCGCCGCTATGGCGTGGTGGTCGAGCGCACGGTGCAGGAGCTGTGGGGGATCCCCTGCGCCGAGCTGGAACAGGAGGCCCAGGCTAAGCAGCAGATCATCTGCTCGCGCTCGTTTGGGGAGCGCATCACCCAGATCGGCCCCATGCACCAGGCGCTGGCCGGCTACATGGAACGGGCCGCCGAGAAGCTGCGGGGGGAGGGGATGTGCTGCCGGCATGTGACCCTGTTCATTCGCACCAGCCCGTTCAGCGATCGGGAGCCCTATTACGGCAACCAGGTGAGCACCAAGCTGGCCATGCCCACTAATGACACACGGGCCCTGTTGGCCTTGATCCCGGAACTCCTCCCCCGCATCTGGCGCGATGAGCAGCGATACCAGAAAGGGGGCGTCATGCTGGCCGACTTCACCCCCGCCAACATGCAGCAGGGCGACCTGTTCGCCGCACAGCAGCAATCCCCGCGCAGCGAGGCGCTGATGCAGGTCATCGACAAGATCAACCAAGGGCGGTTGGGGAAGGTCTACTTCGCGGCCCGTGGCCGCGACACCCGGGAGTGGATGATGAAGCGGGAGCAGTTAAGCCCCCGCTATACCACTGAGCTCAGCGAGCTGCCGGTGGCTGGAGCTGCCGGTGGCTGGAGCGGCCAAAAAGGCTAGATCAGTCTTGCGGAGCAGTAAGAGAGCAAACACTGATGGACTGGAATATGGGCCCTAAAGGCTCCAGAATAACTGTGCTGCGCAATTCAAATTTGATTGCTGAATTTAGATTTTGAAATTCCCGTTACTGACGTCATTCTCGATCGAACGTGCCATGTCTTTGAGGAAACCATCTTGAGAAACAGGTGCTTTGTTGTAGTCCGCAACTGTTTCATTATCCGCCTTGTAGGGAATGCCGACCATTTCCCCATTAGCGAATGCGGCTACAAAGTGCTCGGAACCATCATTGTAATATCGAACTTCGTGATCAACGCCATTATGTGTGAATCTATGTATAGTCGTCATATTAGTCCTCATACTAAGTGTTTATCTTAATGAAAAAGAAGTTTAAAAAGGGCTGCAACGATAGGCTCCTAGTGAGGCTTTCCTCCATATAATAAACCTCACCTTGTGATCTGAATCACGATTTTTGCTAACTCACCACCATTTGTCTTCATCCACTTTTTGCCAGATGGCGCGTTTGAACTCCGCATCGCTCAGATTACCTTGGCTCATCGGGGGTTCATCAATCCAGCGAGTCAACGCACTGAGCTCATCATAGGGAACCACAGGGGAGTGATGGGCACCCGGTGAGGTTTGGTGATGCTGTCTTTGGAGCAGGACTGCCGCATAGGCACGCTCACCAGGCGTGAGCATGTTAAGCCAGGTATCAATCTCATGTTGAGGCCAATACCGTTCCAGGATGAGCCTGCAGCGCTTCTCGATGGCTTCGCTGCCATGTAGCTGGGGTGTGTAGGACGTTTGCTTATTGCTCATCTGCTCTTTCCTCCATAGCCAGCGCCTTGATGTGTGGCTTCATACTGGGCAAGAAATCCCGAACCTCTTCGGATGAAGGGGGGTGGATGGCGGCATCCATTACCCAGTCGATTGATTTACGTAGTTCATCAAAGGCGATCTCGAAGTCAGCATCCGACAAATCGTTCCCGAATGCCAGACTCCCTCGGGTCAGTACCGCACTACGCACTCGCATTCTGAGCTGTTCTTGGCGCAGCGCTTCTGCATCAGCCAGCTTTTTCTCTATCTCGGCCTCCACCGGGGTGAGCATTCCCTTGCGACCAGTGCCCAACACACTGGCTGAACCCGGCGAGTTGCGGCTCACAATCAGCCGATCGCCGACCAGTCGCACATATTGGCCGTCGGCGTGGATGATGCTGCCGTGCAGCAGCAGGGCGGCGTTGCTCTCATCAAGCCCCATTCGGGCCAGCTCTTTAGCCAGAGCGGATCCTTCAACCCCCGATTTGGATCCTTTCGTACAGTTATTGACAGAACTCCGAGGGGGGCGGCTGCCGCCGCCTGACTGCAACTCGCTGCGCTCGCCCACTGCAGGCTCGCGCTGCTCGCCCAAACCCGACCCGGTGACGCCCTTGCGCACTATCTGCCAGCCCTCGGTGCGGGTGACGGCGGTGGTCATGCCGATGTCGGTGATCACCCCCATCAGCTTGAGGACGTCCTCGCCGTATTTGTTGGCAGCTTCATCAAGGCGCTTGGAGAGGCGGATCAGATGCTCTTTGCGGGGCAGGTCAATGCCGCCCATGGCGTCGATAAAGTCGCCCCAGCGGTTGTTGTCGGCGGCGGTGCGGGCGGCTTCGAGGATGCAATCCCACTCGATCACCTCGTCCCCCAGGCGGCGCAGCTCGCGCCACACACTCACGGCGGGGCCGCCAATCTGCTGAAACTGGCGGATACGCCAGCAGCTCGCCCAGGCCGCCACGGCGATGGTGGTGTGGTCGACCGGTGCCTCGGCCTCGTAGTCCATCCCTACCTTGTGGCCGTCGATGTTCTTGGCTATGTACTTGGCGATGTAGCCGGTGGCGCTGCCCTGGGTCGGGTCGATCACCTTCCAATTCACCCTGGGGTTAAGCGCTTTTATGGTGTCCTTGTCAGTGATGTCGAGCAGATCAAAAACATCTTCCCCCTTGTTGCGCTTGGCAGTTCTTGCCAGTTCATCCAGCTTGTCTCCGTTGGGCAATTTCAACTCTGCTCGATCAACGGCCGTAAAGTGGTATGCCAGTTGGGTCAGCAGAATTTGCTCATGCTCAGGATTGATAAATAAGAGGCAGTGCCAGTGCGGGGTACCGTCATGGTGTGGCTCCACCACCCGAAATCCGAAAGGGCGGATCCCCTCTCTGGCCAGTGCGGCGCGAACCCGCGCCCACTGTTTGCACAACAGGCGGTTGGTGTCGGTCGGGCAGGCGCCGTTGAACTTCTCGTTCTGGTAGGTCTTCGCCTTGTCTTTGCTGCCCTGGCGCCAGGCGTGATAGCTGGATGGGGCGGTCAGGGTTAGGAACAGGCCCAGCTTGCCCTGCTCCTGCGCCATGTCTTCAAAGCCCCGCATACGCACCATCAGCTCATGACGGCGGATCTCGGGGTTGGCGACCGAGCCCATCACCGCATCGACCAGGTCAATCTCTTGCCCCAGCTCTTCGTTGACCGCGCTCATGCCCGCCATCCAGGCTTGCTGGGCTGCTTTACGCTGGGTGAACTCGCGCACGGCGTGGGCACTGGCGTAGGGGCTGACCCCCTTGCGCACCTGGCCGGTGAGGATGGCGATCAGCTCGCAGTAGATGGCCCAGGCCCGGTTGATCTTGCGCTGCCACCATGACTCGTCGAGCAGGCGCACCAGCAAGCTGGCGGCGGCACCCTCGAACTTGTCCACCTCGTCAGCCAGATCGTCACGCTCTTCCTGGCTCAGAGAGCGACGCAGCAGGCGCTCCACCTTGGTGCGCGGGTGAATGGGCAGGGGAGGGCAGAAGTGCCACGCCTTGGCCTGGGCCCCGATATCCGCCAACAGCTCGGCGGCAGTGCAGTTGGTTCCAGCTCGTGCCAGCATCTGCTGGCAGCGGCGTGCCCACTCGGCGGCGACCAGCTCACGGCGTATGTCGTTGCGCAGGTCGATCACCGGCACCGGAAACCGGCTCTGGGCGGCGGCGCAGGCATCCACCATGCGGCGCAGCCAGATATTGGCGGTCTTGGGGTTGGCCGGGTAGCGGCGTAGGAAGGTTGTGGCCAGCGGCTTGGCGACATGCCACTCGATGCGGGCCAGTTGCTCGGCCGCCCCGACCATGTTGATGGCGTGGTGCCCGACCAGATAGTGCTGGGGCAGCTGGATCCCGTGCAGGTTGGTGATGGCGTCCATCATTTGCACACCCCGCACTTTTCGGTCACATACTCGTTGGGTTGCAGATAGCGGCCGCAGGTGGAGCAGGTCGGTACCATGTCCAGGGTGGCGAGCCGATCAGACCAGCAGGTGGCCTCGCAGAAAAACAGGCTGGTGAGCCGGTTGCCGACCAGGATGACCGGGTGCACATGGCCGAACTCGCCGCAACAACTGCAGCGCATCGAGGGGCGGGCGTTGGCCGGGACGGTCTTCACCACGGTTTCACTGGCGGCGCGGGCCAGCGGCCAGCAAGTTTCGACGCAGTAGGGGTAAGAACGGCGACCGTGTCGGCCCGCTACCGGCAGGCAAACCGCCATCTGGCGGCACTTGGTGCAGGGCTCAAGCGTCACGATATTGCTGTTTGCAGGGCGCACGACGCCCAAAGCCGGGGCAAGCCCGGCTGGTTTTTGGTGAGTCATTAGATGGCGCCTCCGTTGTATGACTGGCGCAGACGGGCGGCAGATTGGTGCTCGCAGCGGCGGGCCGCGCGCACCATGACCAGCAGGGTTTTGATATATCGATGGGGACGGCAGGGACGGCGACGGGCATCCAGTAACTCGAGTTGGTATTCCCGGCGGCGCGCGGCGTCGCTCAACATGGCATCTAGCCAGAAGTCGTGGATCATTTGATGGTCTCCCCCAATCCGTGGAGTGGCTCGCACTCGGCCCACCACTCGGCGATCTCTGTGGCCAGCGCGACTTCACCGCCACCCAGAGCCAGCCAATACACGGCGCGGATGGCGCCCAGGGCCAGCAGCTCCTGGGTGATGTTGCGGTTTCTACGGGCATCACTGCCCGAGGTGTTGAACTCCTCCTGCGCTGCTTCCCAGTGCTTGGTCAGTGGGCTGACCGGCGCCAGTGGCTGCATATGGGCGGGGCCAGATTCGGCGCCACCCAGCTCGTCGATTGGCGGCTCCAGTTCGAACAGGTCATCATGCATGTCGGCCCCCTTTGGTGTTCAGATTCAGCCAGAGCGAGCGCCAGGCATGTGCATTGGCGGCGTGGTGCTGTGCCGCGATATCGTCGGAGCGAGTCATATTGCGGCGCCGTGCCAGTCTGGCCAGATGCCAATGGCACTCCTTCACATTGCGTAGTGCGTTCGAAATCGCTACATTGCGCATATCAGTTACCTCAGTTGCTGATGGAAACCCCGCTGGTGCGCCAACACCGATAGCGGGGTTTTTTATTGGCCGTTTCCGGCCACCTTCTGCAAAACCGCTCTGCGGTTTTCCAATACGCTGGCCTGCTCGTTGAGCTCGGCCCGGCGCTTGTTCTCAAGCTCTGCCTGTTCCCGCTCGCTGCGGGTTGGTCCCTTGCTGCGGCCAGTGGGGCGGTGCCATTCACGGCGGTGCAGCACGCCGCCATCAAACTCGTGCAGGGAGGCGAGCAACTCCCCCAGGGCGAGGCGGATCGCCTCTTGCTGGTCAAAATCGAACTGGTCCAGTTCGCGGGTGCCATAGGTGGTTGATAACCCGGCGGCGTAGCAGAGCACGGCGCGGGCCGGGGTCGGCAGGCGTGACCAGCGGCTGGCCGCCCCATTGCGGCCGAACTGGGCGCGCATCTCGGCCAGCGCCACCTCTGCGGCGCTGGGTTGTTGAGTGAACTCGATTACCTTTGCGGTGTTCATGGGGTGGCCCTCCGGTTATGCCTGCAGCAGCCTGGTCAGCCAGTGCGGACGAGATTGGCGGCATGGTCGAAAGCGCAGCGCGCCACGGCGGCCGCGCTGGTCTTCCAGATAACTGCCGTCGAAACGGGTGGTGTTGCGCATCACCGGCTCGTCGCCGTTGGTGACGACAGTGGCGCGGGTGAACAGCAAAAATGGCAGCGGGATCAGGCCCGTCTGCTCGGCGCGAAGTCTGCTCATTGGGCCACCGCCTTCGCCCTGCGCGGGACCATGGGCAGCACAATGGCCGGGTTGGGCATTGCACTGGGGCTGATGGTCGCGATGATCTCGAACCCCGCCTTGAAGGTGTGGCCGCACTCCACGTTGCTGCACTGGTAAGTGGCAATGCCGCACAGTGGGCTCATCCGGGTGGAAGTGCGGGTGCTGGCGCGAGATCCGCAGTGGGGGCAAATCAATCTCATGTCTGGTCTCCTATGCGCCGAGGGCTGCGCGGGCCATGTCGGCAGCACACGCAAGACCAGGGACGGCGTGAAAGCGGTCTTCGACCTCGGTAGCCAGCAGCACCAGGTGCTCGATGCCAGCCCAGATGCCGGAGACGACGGTGTTTCGGTTGGATTTGGTGACGCGGTCACCGGCAAGCAGGGTGGTCGCCTGAGCGGTGACACCCAGGATCTGGGCCCCCGCATTGAGCGCCTGCTGGGCACGTGCTTCTGGTGCAGCGGTCGCCGCCGCCGGCAGGCGCACGGCCGTCAATTGGCAATCAAACAGCAGCCCGTCGAACAGGGTGTCGTCACCGGTGACGCGGTACAGGTCGATAAGGTCTGTCGCAGTCAACTTGTGCCGCGCCTGCGCCGGGTTGAACTTGTTGCGCAGCACATCGGCGCTCATGCCGATCTGCGCGGCCAGGTCGGCAAGGTTGTGCACCTGCTTGAAGCGGTCGCAGGCGCTGGCGAAATGGCGGTGTAGGTTTTGTTGGCAGTTAGACACTATCGGCTCCTGTTCGCAGTCGCTACTGTGGGATCAAGCCACAGAACGGGACGTGGGCTTCTTGGTCAGCGCACGGCTTGCCAGCCGCCGCCCGGAGTTCTCATTGACCAGCTTGAAATACTGCTCCGGCTCGCTGGCCATCTCGCGCCAGCGCACCAAATTGACCCAGGGCTGATCACCGGCGCGCAGCTTGGGAATGATGGGAATACGGCCATCGGCAATCATGTCCTGGGCGGTGCGCTTGGGGAGCTTGAACTTGTAGACGTCGAGCAGCATGTCCAAAAAGGCATCGAGCGGAATGGCCGGCAGGGCTTGCAAGGCCAGCCCTTGCTTGATGGCCGCCAGCTCACGCAGTACCTCGGTGATGGGCTCGACGGGATGACTTTCCATCGTCATGGCGATCTCCTTACTGCGCCGGGCGGGCAGAAGGTGCCGCGGGGTTGGCTTTTAACTGGCCGCCTGTCAGTAGCTCAATCTGGTAAGCGCGGCCTTGGGGGATGGTGTCACCCCACTGAGAAACAGACTGAGGCTTGATACCGAGGGCGGCAGCTAACTGAACAACGCCACCGTAGTGTTTTATGGCTTCATTCTTTTTCATTTTCTTACGTTCCCAGATGAGTTGACTTACCTAATGGAAGAGAATGTAAGCTCGCCTACTGGCAAAAGCAACAAAAACTTACCAAAAAAGGAAGTAAAAACTCCGGAGTCGTTCTGTAAGATAACTTACATGAACATACATTCGCGCATAAAATCACAACGACTAGTCCACGGCTTGACCCAAGAATCCTTGGCAAAAAAGCTGGGGATAAACCGTGTCTCTATAAGCCAATGGGAGCGGGGTGACACCTCACCCAAAGGTAACAACCTGGTCAGGCTTGCTGAAATTCTCGGCGTAAAGCCAGAATGGTTGCTCTTCGGGGGAGATGCAGTAGGGGGTTCCGGGACAAACCTAGCTGGTTATCACAACGTCGAGCCAGCGGTGATTCCCCAGGGGAACCGTATCCCGATCCTCAGTTATGTGCAGGCAGGGAACTGGCGCGAGATTTGTGAGCAGGCCACCACCTTTGATGGCAATGTCGAATATGTGACGGCCAGCGTCGATATCGGGCCCTGTGGCTTTGGCCTCTGGATCCGGGGTCATTCCATGACCCCGATGTTCAACGAAGGGGACCTGGTCATCATCGACCCCGATGAACAACCCCGGCCGGGCGACTATGTGGTCGCCAAGAACGGCAGCGAAGAGGCCACCTTCAAGAAGTACCGCCCCCGCGGCATCGACGAGAGCGGGCAAGAGGTCTTCGAACTGGTGCCCCTCAACGACGATTTCCCCACCATGCACTCCGACCGGCAGCACATCGAAATCATCGGCGTGATGGTAGAACACCGCATTTTCAGAAAACGATAGGGCGCTGATGCGCCCTTTTTATATCTTTATTTCTCGGAGGAGAGATGGATAGCAAGGTTAGTGATGCGGTGTTGAATCGGGAGGCGGTCAATGAGTTGACCAGATCAAATAACGCTTCGTCACGTATTGTCAGCGCGGCTGATGAGTCGAAGGCGAAAGAGTTGCTCAAGGCTCTCCATCAACGCGGTATCACACTCATGCCTGATATCATGCAACAACATGCGGAAGCTCTGGGATGGGAATCTCGATACGCCAAGATATTAGCCAAATTGGCAGTACAAATCGGCAACGGTGGCAGAGTTGTTATCAAGCAACCTCTCGGCTGGGGTGAGACAAGAGCTGCTGAGATTTTGGCAAAGTTCGGCCTCTAAAGGGGGCCACCGCTCACCACCCGTCGATCAAAGCGAGCGAGCATCTTGTTTTCCTCATGGTCGCACCATCTTTTGAGGATGAGCATAAGGTCGTGATGGTACTCATCGGGGGTCGCATTGTAGAGCGCGTTCCATTCGGGATGGTCGAGCGAACAGAAATAGTCCGAGGCGGCACTGAACAGTTTGTGGTTCAAACCGACTCTGCATTTCTCGGCCTGCTGATTACGTACGGTTTTGAGAGTGTGCATAGGTTACCCCATTACTTCTTTCGCTGGTCAGCATCACGCAGCGCATTGGGCAGTGACCAGCTCAAGGCTTCAGCTAGGTATGCCAGATTCAGGGTGGGAAGCGTGGTTTCCCAATAGGCTCGGGCGTTAATCCGATCCATTTCACCCTCGATCTGCATCCGAATCGTCCGGGCCAGGTTGTGAATGGTCTCGGCCTTTTCTTTGTTCTCTTGAAAGGGAGTTTTCATGGCAAGCACCAACATTGAACAGTTTGATTTGATGGTCGGTAAGACGTTCGCATACCTCTACAATCGCTTCCCGATGCCAGCCAACCTTAGTGTCGGCACACTTATAGGTGAAGAAAATGTGTATGTGGAAGACGGATTCACAGGAGTAGAGCTGACGTCAGAGGCTGAGCTCGCTTATGCCACCTATGCCTGGTTGCTTAATGCTGGCTACATCGATGGTAAGGCTATTTTCAATCAAGGCATCAGTGATGCCGTGCTGTCGACCAAAGGCCTGGAAACACTAAAAGCTGTTCCTGATAGCCTGCAAGGTAGCTTGGGTGAGCGTCTTCAAGAGGCAGCCAGCCATCATGGTGTTGATCTGGTGAAGTCACTGGCGTCCGAAGCTCTTTCGTTTGGGGTGAAACTACTGCTATAAACTAGCAACTACAGTTAGTCTCATAATAAATTTAAAACTATAACTTATGGATTGGAGCGGGCTATCATATGTCGGAAAGTGACAATAAAAAAGGTTGGTATTTCATTGTTTTTATTTTAGTGCTTGTGCTTGGGATGTGGTTTTCATATCCATTCTGGAGTTATTTTTATAAGGATTTTTTCTATAACGCAGAGCTTTCCGAAATGGGAGTGTTTGGTGATTCTTATGGCGCGTTAAATACTCTTTTTTCAGCGCTGGCCTTCACCGGAATTATTGCGTCAATCTACTTTCAACAAGAGGAGTTAAAGGCAACAAGAGAAGAGTTAGAGGCAACAAGAAATGAAATGAAAAATCAAGGCGTACAATTTGAAGCGCAAACCAAGGCATTAAACTTACAAGTTTTTGAGAATACATTTTTTAATATGTTGAAGCTGCACAATGACATTGTGGAATCAATGTCTATTCGGGCTGGTAATGGTGGGGAGATTAACGGTAGACGTGGTTTTCAGAGATTGTGCGATGAATATTATGGTTATCGACACAGCACAATGGATATAATTTTTTGCATACCTGGATACGAAGTTTTTTATATTCGGAATGAAACATATTTAGGACACTACTTTAGGGTTTTGTATCAAATTGTTAATCTGGTTGATAGTTCTATATTGCTCGAGGAGCAGAAGGGAAAGTATATAGATATACTTCGAGCTCAACTATCCACATATGAGTTGATTTTGCTGGCTGTACATGCTTTGAGTAAGCATGGAGGTGAAAGTCTTAAGGGGTTCGTCGAGAGGTATTGTCTTTTGGAGTATATATCAATAGATTCGTTGAGTAATACTTTGGGTGGGTTTGTATATACCAAGGAAATTTTGACGAGCTATGCAATTAGTGCATACGGGCAACCAAGGGAAGAACTTCTAAGGTTTTTTGAACCATATTAACCAACTATGGTTTGGTTGTAGGTTCGTATGTGATTGAGTGCCTGATAACAGCTAAATATGTAGGTAGGGGAAATGGAATGCCTGTATTAATTATTTTGTATGTTGTAATGAGTACATTTCTATCATTTTGGGATTTTGAAATTGACGGAGAAACGTCGTACTCAGTAAAAAGCTCATTCATTTGGCAGACATTTTATATGTCTGAGGAGCAGATGAAAGTGTACTTCTCTGATTTGGATATGCTGCCAGTGCGTTCAGATATGGCGCTTGATGGGTTGGAGGTTGGGGATATCCACGATATTGCCAATAGCGAGCGACGCAGAAGGGGGATGGATGAGGTGGATTACCCGTGGCAGGGGCCTTTTTCCTTCGCCTATACCACTTATATCAGACCAGGTATCTTACTGGCTGTTGACTCCAATGCCTTTGAGTTTGAAATGGGGAAAAGTCTGCTGAAAGAACAATTGGGACTATGACCGTCCGCAAACTCGATGACGACAAGCCGCTCCCCTGGCTAGCCGATGTGCGCCCGGGTGGCCGAGATGGCCCGCGTCGGCGCAAGCGGTTCGCCACCAAGGCGGAGGCCACCGCGTGGGAGACCTGGCAGCTTGAAGCGCATACTGCCAAGCCTTGGTTGGGGGAGGGGACGCCAGATGGCGAGGCGGCCGATACGCGCCGGCTGTCGGATCTGGTCGAACGTTGGTTTGGTCTGCATGGCCAGAGCCTGCGAGATGGGGAACAGCGCCGCTCCAAGCTGTTGCTGATCTGCGAGAGCCTGGATAATCCGTTGGCCTGCGAGTTTACCGCCAATGACTTTGCCAAGTACCGGGAAGCACGCCTCACCGGGGTCGTCAGCGATCGCCGCGCCGCCACTCATGTCAGCAAAGGGGTCAGTGTCTCGACGGTGAACCGGGACCATGCCTATCTGCGGGCAGTGTTCAACGAGCTGAAGCGATTGGGAGAGTGGCAGGGGGATAATCCGTTGGCCGGAATGCGGCTCTACCGGGTGACGGAGTCGGAACTGGCATTTCTCTACCCGGATGAAATCAAGTCGCTGCTTGCTGCCTGTGATGCATCCAGCAACCCCGACCTTGGGGCAGTGGTGCGCCTTTGCCTGGCCACTGGGGCGCGCTGGGGGGAGATCCAGAACATGACCCAGTCACAGGTGGCGCAGAACCGGCTGACCTTCACCCACACCAAGGGGGGAAAACGCCGGACTGTACCTATCAACCAGGAGCTGAAAGCGCTCATTCCGAAACGCAGGGGCAAGTTGTTCAGCGAGTGCTATCACCACTTTGAAACAGCAATAAGCCGGGCCGATATCGAGCTGCCGGAGGGGCAGAGTACCCACGTGCTACGGCATACTTTCGCCAGCCACTTTATGATGAATGGTGGCAATATTCTGGTGCTGCAGAAGATACTCGGTCACTCGACCATCACCATGACGATGCGCTACGCCCACTTCGCCCCCGACCATCTTGAGGATGTTCTGCGGCTCAATCCGCTGACGGTGAACAAGCTGCGGTAGTGTCCACTTTTGATCCACACAGCCCGCAGAACACCGCATTTTGCCACACTACACCGTGCGCATAAGTCATTGTTTTAAAATAAGTAATTGATTTCAAAGGGAAGCTCATGGCATTTAAAATCCCTCGACGTTCGCGTCGTGCCGGTTCGATTCCGGCCTCGGGCACCAGTTATTGAAGAAAGAAATCAAAGATTTATAAAGGCCACTAGCGATAGTGGCCTTTTTGTTTTTCTCCCAGTGTCCACATGCTTATTCCCCATTCCCCATTCCCCATTCCCCATTCCCCATTGTGCTGCTGTCATGTCCAGTGGTGCAGAGTGCCTGGGATCTGTTGGTTGGCGCACGGTGTCAGAGCTGCAAGCGGAAACTGTCTATCACGGCCCTCAGCGAGGCAGGCAATTGCCTGTGGCCGGGATAATAGAGGAAGAAGCCAGGATAGCTGACGGACCAGTCTGCCAGCACCCGGATCAAGCGGCCGCTGGCAACCAGCTCGTCATATTCCGGGGTATGTGCGGTGTAGATGAGTCCTATGCCGTCCAGGGCGATACGGGTCATCATGGTGATGCTGTCGACCGTCAGCGGGCCCTTGACCTGCACCGCGCTCTGCCTTCCCTCTTTCTCGAACTCCCAGCGATACAGGGTGCTGGCGCTGATTTCCCGGCGGCCGATGCACGCATGGTGCTGCAAGTCGGCTGGTGTCAGGGGGATGGGGTGCCGATCGAAGTATGAGGGGGAACCATAGACAGCCGAATGGAGATCGGGCGTCAGGCGAACGGCACTCATGTCCTGTTGCACGTCGCTGCGAATGCGTACGCCCGCATCAAAGCCTTCACCTATGATGTCCACGAAGCCGTCATT
Source organism: Aeromonas rivipollensis (assembly GCF_037811135.1). NCBI lineage: Bacteria > Pseudomonadati > Pseudomonadota > Gammaproteobacteria > Aeromonadales > Aeromonadaceae > Aeromonas > Aeromonas rivipollensis. Next base: position 1,722,118 of record NZ_CP149130.1, read on the forward strand.
GGTCGCCAGCTCCAGCTGGATGTCTGGATATTGGCGGAAAAATGCGGACAACTTCGGCAAAAATATCATCTCGGCCGCGATCCTTGGCATGTTGATCCTGACCCTTCCCTGTGGGCTGTCCCTGAACGCATTCACGCTCTCGAGGGCGCCGGCAATGGTGCGAAAGGCCGGTGCTACCTCTGCCAGCAGGGCCTGGCCTGCCTGTGTCGGCGACACTGTGCGGGTGGTGCGGTTGAGCAGTCTCACACCGAGGCGCTCTTCCAGGGCGCGCAAGGCATGGCTCAGCGTGGAGGTGGTCAAATTCAACCGTGCCGCCGCTTTGCGAAAGCTCTTCTCTTCGGCGACGGCAACAAATGCTGTCAGTTCTCCCCATTCACTGGTGCGCATAATGTCTCTCATTGATGAATCTGGGCCAACAAATCATGGGATATAACCTGACTTATTCATAACAATAAATCGACCTATAGTCTGACCTCCATTGAATTCTGTCATTTAGGAGGTAACACATGTCTCACTCATTACGCCTGCAAGATCGTGTCGCACTGGTCACCGGAGGTGGAACCGGCATCGGCCGGGCCGCGGCGCTGGCGTTTGCCCGTGACGGTGCCAGGGTGGTGGTCGCCGGGCGGCGGGAGGCCGAATTGCTGGGCACGGTCGCATTGATCCGCCAGCAGGGGGGCGATGCGCTTGCCGTGCCCACGGATGTGTCGGACAGCGCCCAGGTTCAGGCGCTGGTGACGACCACGCTGGCCCATTTCGGGCGTCTTGATGCGGCGTTCAATAACGCCGGCGTGGAAGGGTTTGCCCCGATCGGTGAGATGAGCGAGGCCGACTTTGATCGGCTGATCGCCACCAATCTGAAAGGGGTGTGGCTCTCCATCAAGTACGAGCTGGCCGCGATGAGCAGGGCCGGCCAGGGGGGGGCTATCGTCAATACCTCCTCCTGGCTGGCCCAGGGGGCAAGCATGGGCTCGGCAGCATACTCTGCCAGCAAAGGGGGGTTGGACGCCATGGTCCGTGCCATGGCACTGGAGGCAGGCTCGCACCAAGTTCGCATCAACAACGTCAATCCCGGCATCATAGACACGCCGATGGCACAGCGGATGGGGGCCAACGACGAGACGCTCAAACCCTTCGTGCATCTGACACCGCTCGGACGGGTCGGGCAACCGGACGACGTCGGGGATGTGGTGGCCTGGTTGTGCAGCGATGAAGCCCGCTTCGTCACCGGGCAGAGCCTGCTGGTGGACGGCGGTTTCACCATTGCCGGATGGCGCTGATCGAGGGGTTACCCCTGGCACCAGAAGATACTCCTCGGAGTCACCTCTGATCCCGATGAAATGACGTTGCCCATCGATTGACTGCCGTGCGGGTTGTCGGTGATCAGGGCGTCACCGATTGGCGAGACGAAAAGCGCCGGCAGGTTACCGGCGCTTTCTGGTCTTGTCGTATTCGACGATGGGGCTTGGGTGAGCCTCGGTTTGCAGGGGCGATGGCCTGGCTAATAGGTCAGGTAGCTGCTGCCACCCCCGCTCTTGCCGCCGGCGTTGCTGCCGTCGTCCCCGGTCGGGGGAGGACCCGAGCCGTCGGAGGAGGCGCAGGCAACCAGCAAGAGCTGCGCTGCTATCAGGCAGATTTTCCATATTTTCATGATGTTGTCCTTTACTGCTTGGCCTGTCCCGCGGCCGCTCTGAAGGAGCCGGTCAAGCCGGACAAGCAAGCATGAGTTTAGCCCACCGCCTCTTTTTCATCTGTGGCTCACACCGCTCAGGCCATGCCCCAGGCGGCCCATGAGCCAGTCCCATGGGCCAACTGCAGTCATGGCTCTCCCCTTGACCGGCGCTCTCCCCTTGATGGAAGCTGGTGCCTGCTCATACAAGGACGAAGATATGGTACTGATACTGGGCAAGGCGTCGTCAATCAATGTGCGCAAGGTGTTGTGGGCCTGCGCCGAGCTGGATCTCCCTTTCGAGCGGGAGGAGTGGGGGAGCGGTTTTCAGTCCACCCGGAGCGCCGAGTTCCTGGCGTTGAATCCCAATGGGATGGTCCCGGTCATGAGAGATGGGGACTTCACCCTGTGGGAATCGAACAGCATCATCCGATATCTGGCGACGCGCTATGGTGACGGCGCGCTCTATCCCGCCGAGGCGCGGGCAAGGGCCAGGGTCGATCAATGGATGGATTGGCAGTCGTCGGACTTGAACCGCGCCTGGAGCTACGGCTTCATGTCGCTGGTCAGGCACTCCCCCGCCCATCAGGACAGCCAGGCGATGGAGGCGAGTTGTGCCGAGTGGTCCAGGTACATGCAGATCCTGGACAGGCAGCTCGAGGCTACCGGCGGCTATGTGGCCGGGAGCCGCTTCTCGCTGGCGGACATTCCCGTCGGCCTGTCGGTGAATCGCTGGTTCCATACCCCCTTCGAGCGCCCGCCACTCGCGGCGGTGAGCGATTACTACGAACGATTGAGCGAGCGCCACGGCTTCTGTCTGTATGGCAATAACGGGATCCCATAGGCGCAAGCACCAGATCTGCACCAGTGCCGCACCTGCCCACCTCGACAGGTCAGCGCCTCACGAGCCCCGGCGCCTGGCTGGGCGACTTTCCCTGCCAGCTACGCCGGGGCGAAAGGAGTTGTTCGCCCATAAAAAATCCGAAACCCAAGGTTTCGGATCCTGGCACGGGGGCATACACAGCGAGTGCTGACAGGGGCGGGCTCAGCGGCTCAGCTGCGGATCTTGTTGTAGAAAAACAGCACTATCAAGGCACCCACTGTGGCGATAAGGATGCTCGGCAGGTTGAAGCCGGTGACTGTCCCCATGCCCAGCAGGGTGCCGATGTAACCACCCACCATGGCGCCTATGACCCCCAGGATCACCGTCATGAAGAAACCACCCCCATCCTTGCCCGGCATTATCCACTTGGCCAGGATGCCGACGATCAATCCCAATACAACCCAGGTAAGAAATCCCATCATCTAGTCCTCATTTGTGTGCACAGACACAGAGTATATGCAGGGTTCGGCGTTGCATCCTGTTCGGGGCGGGGGTGGGACAGACGTTGTCATATGGGAATCCCTTATCCCCGAGGGGGACCCTCACTCGGGGAGGGGGCGACTCTCGAGCCGCTGGCCTTGCGGGGAGCAGCTCAGCACGGATCCTTGCTCGAACCAGTCTCCCAGCACTATGCGCCGCGCCGGCTTGCCGTCCAGCATGAAGTCATGGACGGCGGGCCTGTGGGTGTGTCCATGGATAAGCAGCTGGCAGCCATGCTGGCGCAGCAGCGCATCGACCGCCGCCGGGGTCACATCCATGATGATCTGTGGCTTGCCGGCATTCTCCATCTGGCTCTGGCCCCGCATCTTGCAGGCGATGGCCTGGCGGCGGGCCAGCGGCAGGCGCAGGAAGAGCCAGCGCAGCCACTTCTGCTGGGTGATGCGGCGAAACTTCTGATAGCCCTCATCCAGGGTGCAGAGCAGGTCCCCGTGGCTCAGCAGCACCCGCTCCCCGTAGAGATCGATGACGCAGGGGTCGCCAAGCAGCGTCATGCCCGCCCGTTTGGCGAAGGCCTTGCCCAGCAGGAAGTCGCGGTTGCCGTGGATGAAGTAGATGGGCACGTCCTGCCGGCTCAGGGCCAGGAAGGCCTCGGCCACCTGGTGGTGGAGCGGGTTGGGATCGTCGTCGCCAATCCAGAATTCGAACAGATCTCCCAGCACATAGAGGGCATCGGCCTTGGGGGCGTCGCGCTCGAGAAAACGCACCAGTGCGGCTGTCATGTCGGGCCGCTGGGCGCACAGGTGAATGTCACTGATAAAAAGGGTGCTCATGATGTGGGATGAGTGCTCTTGATGGGTTCCGGGCAAAGGGGGGCAGGGGAGCCTGCCGGGGTGGACGAGTCGCACTGGGATGGGGCCTGCCAGTGGAGCGCGGCAAGGTCGCGCCCCTCCAGGGTCAGCAGCGCGGCGTAAGGATCGCCGCCAAGGCCAAGCAGACGGCAGATGGCCGCCTCTCCCTTGAGCCCTGCCTCGAGGCGAAGGCGCAGCACGGCCTGATAGAAGTCGTGGCCAAAGTGCCCCAGCAGGGCGGCCATCAGGCTGAGGTGACGCCAGCCGTTGAGCGTCTCAAGCGGGGCTTGGGTGACATAGAGCTCCACCGGCCAGCGCGCCTGATCCGGGCCTGTCAGGGTCTGCTCCAGCAGCCACACCTGGTGCCCCTTGTCGCTGGCCGTCCAGCCCTGCTCACGCAAGAGGGCGGCGAGGCGCGCGGGATCAGGGTGCTGGCAGAGGATGTCGAGATCGCTCCCGGGCCGATCGAGCCCGATGGCGACGGTGCTCACCAGCGCCAGGTCCTGGCACAGGCGTTCAAGCGCGTCCCAGCATCCCGTCGTCAGCAGGGCATGGGCGGAGCGCTGGCGGGGATTGCCCTGGGCCAGATAGTCGAGGCGGCGCCAGTTGGCGGGGGTGGCCTGCGCAGATGGAAAAACTGCGGCCGGGGCCGCAGTTAGATCAGTGCCCAGAAGGCGACAATCACTCAGCAAGGGTCACCTTGGTGATGACGACGTCTTCGGTCGGCACGTCTTGATGCATGCGGCCGTAGTTGCCGGTCTTGACGCCCTTGATCTTGTTGACCACGTCCATGCCGGCGGTGACTTCACCGAACACGCAGTAGCCGAAGCCCTGGGTGGTGGGGGACTTGAAGTCCAGGAAGTCGTTGTTGTTCACGTTGATGAAGAACTGGGCGCTGGCGGAGTGCGGCTCGCTGGTGCGGGCCATGGCGATGGTGCCAATCTTGTTGGACAGGCCGTTGGCCGCCTCGTTCTTGATGGGGGCGCGGGTCTCTTTCTCTTCGAAGCCAGGGGCATAGCCGCCGCCCTGGATCATGAAGCCGTCGATGACGCGGTGGAAGATGGTGTTGTCGTAGTGACCGTCACGGCAGTATTGCAGGAAGTTGGCCACGGTCTCGGGGGCTTTTTCCGCGTTCAGGGTCAGGGTGATGTCGCCGTGGTTGGTGTGCAGAGTAACCATGATATGTCCTTTCAAATGTTGCGCGAGCACGAAGCCGGCTCGCGGCTGTTGCATGGGCTATGGCCTAAAGTGGTGGCAATTCTAGCCCATCAAGGGGCTGCGGCATAGATGGCATGGGGGATCCGGCGCTTTTTCTGCCTCGTTTTCTCCACCGGATGCGGTTAGAATGTCAGGCCATTTTACTCACAGGCAGTGGTCATAAGATGCTGAAGATATACAACACACTCACTCGTCAAAAAGAAGAATTCAAACCTATCCACCCGGGCAAGGTGGGCATGTATGTGTGTGGCGTCACCATCTACGATCACTGTCATATCGGCCACGGTCGCACCTTCGTCTCCTTCGATGTGGTGGCCCGTTACCTGCGTTACGCCGGTTACGATCTCACCTATGTGCGCAACATCACCGACGTGGATGACAAGATCATCAAGCGCGCTGCCGAGACCCGGGTGACCTGTGACGACCTCACCGAACGTCTGATCGGGGACATGCACCAGGACTTCGACGCCCTCGGCATGCTGCGCCCGGACATCGAGCCCCGCGCCACCCAGCACATTGGTGAAATCATCGCTCTGGTCGAAACTCTGCTGGAGAAAGAGCACGCCTACGTGGCGGACAACGGCGATGTGATGTTCATCGTCGAGTCGTTCGCCGACTACGGCAAGCTCTCTGGCCAGGATCTGGAGCAGCTGCAGGCTGGTGCCCGGGTCGACGTGGTCGAAGCCAAGCGCAACCCGCTCGACTTCGTGCTGTGGAAGATGTCCAAGCCCGGCGAGCCGACCTGGGACAGCCCCTGGGGCCCGGGTCGCCCCGGCTGGCACATAGAGTGCTCCGCCATGAACTCCAAGCACCTTGGCAACCACTTCGACATCCACGGTGGCGGCTCGGATCTGCAGTTCCCCCACCACGAGAACGAAATAGCCCAGTCCTGCTGCGCCCACGGTGGCGACTACGTCAACACCTGGATGCACAGCGGCATGGTGATGGTGGACAAGGAGAAGATGTCCAAGTCCCTTGGCAACTTCTTCACCATCCGCGACGTCCTGGCCCATTTTGACGCCGAAACCGTGCGCTACTTCCTGATGTCCGGCCACTACCGCAGCCAGCTCAACTACTCGGAAGACAACCTGAAGCAGGCCCGCGCCGCCCTGGAGCGGATGTACACCGCCCTGCGCGACCTGCCTGCGGCTGCCGCCGCCGGTGGTGACGAGCAGGTGGCCCGCTTCGTCGATGCCATGGACGACGACTTCAACACCCCGGAAGCCTACTCCGCCCTGTTCGATCTGGTGCGCGAGATCAACCGCCAGAAGGCCGAAGACATCGCTGTCGCCGCTGGCCTGGGTGCCCGCCTGCGCGAACTCGGCGCCGTGCTCGGCATTCTGCAACAGGATCCGGACGCCTTCTTGAAGGGCAACGAAGCGGACGACGAAGTGGCCGAGATCGAGCAACTGATCGCCCAGCGCAATCAGGCCCGCGCCGACAAGAACTGGGCCGCCGCCGACGCCGCTAGAGCCCGTCTCACCGAGATGGGCATAGTGCTGGAAGACAGCGCCGGCAAAACCAGCTGGCGTCGTGCCTGAGGCCCGCCGGTTGACGACCTGACGCAGAGCGCAGCCCTTGGGCTGCGCTTTTTTTTCAGGGCGCTCCGTCCATGCAATCGAACATAAGGAAGATGGCACCATGAAGATACCTGGCTGGCCCTTGCTGGCGTTTGCCTTGTCTGTTCCGGCCCATGCCGGCACCGCCATCAGCGGAGTGCTGGAACCGACGGCCAGTGCCCGTGCCAAGGTGGCCGAGTTTCTGGTCTGGGAGCGCAGCGTCAAACCGAGCGGCCTCTATCAGGCAGACCTGGGCGGTGCGTTGCCCAACATCGTCTCCCCCGAGCTGCTCTGCCTGCTCAATGCCGCCTCCAAAGCGCGGGAGATAGCCACTCGCGAGGCCCCGGACGAGAAGCCCCCCTTCGTCGAGGGCAACCCCTTCCTGCCTAATGCCTGGGATCACCTGCTGGGCTCGCAGATCCTCTCGTCCAGCCCGATCCCGGGCCATCAGGGGGAGAGCAAGGTCAAGGTGCGCTTCACCTTTGGCGAGCCGGGCACCCCGCTCGACGCCACCAGCGGCACCTACCGTTTTGTCAGCACCTATCTGGTGAAGGAGGGGCCGCAAGGCGCCCGCATCACCGACATCGACGCTGGCGGCAGCTGTGATTTCTGCCAATCCGGCAGCCTGCGCGCCGCCCTCGTTGATACGCTCACCGCCTATCCCGCCGCAGGGGCAGCGCAGTGCAAGGGGTTGGGGAAATAGGGCTTTGGCTTGGGTCAAAGCGTGTTTGGGGAATAGAAATAAAAACCGCAGCTCAAGGCTGCGGTTTTTATAGGCGGGCATGTAGTCTACTGTTATAACTAATTTTAGGGTGTTTCAAACTGACTAAATATATGATTAGGTTTGATGGTTATCAGTTATAAGGAATTTCCTTATTTCAAACTGAATAAATTCATTCTGTTTGTTTATGTATTGTAAGAATTCATCATTAGCAATAAGTCGACCAAAGTGGTCAATGATTAGGTTGCCCAATTGGTGGTCTTTTTCTAATTTACTTATTAGTAATCCACTTAAACCTAAACGACCGAGCTTTGACTTTTCCTTATTCTTGCTGCCATAAATGAAAAGGTTGTACTCATCTTCTGGTATTACTGACATCTCTAGTAGCAGTTTTACATACTCATTGAGGGTGAATGATACAAAATCGTTTTCAATTTTTATTTTGACTAAAGCGATGTTGACTAACTCTCGATATGTCTTTTGTGAAAGATCTATTCTATCTCTAATAAATGAATCCTGTTTTGCTATCTCACCAAAAGATGTGCCAATATAAAATGACTTGCCTATTGGTTTGTTTTTTATACTCAGATAATATAAAACACTTGCATCTATATGCTCTTTGAGAGATAGCGTATGTCGTTGATTTATAAAAAGTTTGTAAAAATTTCTAGCTGCCTCATGTTGAAGTCGTTTAAATGCGAAGTCTGATATTAATTCAGTCAGGCCATCAATAAAGACAGCATGTATCTTATCTATTGTATCAGTATCTGTCCATAGTGGGTTTTTAACTAATATAGCTGCTCTTTTTTTGATGGTTTCAAGTGCCTTTTGTGGGGCGGTATAAATAGAGTCTATACCTGATTCAATAAAAGCTATTTCAGCTTTGACTTTATCATTATTATCATTTTCTAGCAGAAAATTTTCTCTTTCATGAATTCTTTTTAATACGTCTTCTTTAGAACCCCAAAATTCATCTTTATCATCATCACTAGACTTTAAATCCTCTTGATGTAAGCCATCATAGTTAAAATTTATTAGCGTTGGATTTTTAACTTCATCCTTTATGACCATTTTTTTCAGTGCTTTTATTTTGTTCTCCATTTTACTGTTGATCTTAGAGTATTTTGTAGAGTTAACAAAATGAACATAAGGGAGTAATTTACTTAAAGATCCATCATCTTTATTAAAAACAGAGTCTAATCTATTCACTCGACCAATTAAGTTAATCAAGTCTTTGGCTTTCAGTCCGTGAGTGTTGAGTATGAACAAATTATCTATAGGGAAATTTACACCTTCCAATATGACACTGTTGGCGATGACTACATTAAGATTTGTTAAAGTTTTGAATTTATACTCAAGAAATTCTTTGGCAAGGTCTGGGAGTTTTCCGTGAAGATATATTATTCCCTTTTTAATACATTCGACGCAATAAAATTCAGCATGAATATTCTCCGATATTATCTTGGATAGTTCTAAAAGCTCTGGTGAATCCTTGCTTTCTAGTTCTCCATACATCTCCAATGCAAATGTTTCAACCATCTTGGGTCTTTTGAGATATAGGAAGTTTTTATTTTTAAGGTTGGACATTATATAGTGATTATAAGACTTGAAGGTTTTTGGTAAAGTATAAAACCTATCTACATAGCGATTATATTGTCGGTTTTCACCAGATTCTAAATATTCAAATATCTCTGGTTCCTTAATGTTGTGATGAATGGAAAAGCTATTTATATTCTGGTTTTTTTCAGTTTTCAAATTGTCAGCATTGCTGATTAGAGGAGATAGATAAAAGAACTTTGATGCATTGTTTCTTAATTTGTTTTTGCGTATGACGCGACTAAGTAGAATACTTCTTCCATTGAATTCAAACAGGTTATGTGCTTCATCTATGATAATCGTATCGAAATATACATCTGGCCTCTTCATTAACCTCAACGCTCTTTCTTGTGTGAAAACACAAATAAAACTGTCTTCGTCATCATACATCTCATCATGGAAAATTATATTTCTATCATGTATGTGATTAGATATAAGCCTATAGGTTTGTGCTAGCAATGATTTGGTAGGGACGATAATCGCAATTTTTTTGCTGTTTGAATTTTTTATTATCTCCACAATTAATGAACTTTTACCAAACGAAGTGGGCGCTATCAATGCATTATCAGCGTGATATGTTTCTGTTAGTGCAATGCGACTATTTTTTTGCTCTAACGTTTCAATGATCCCCTTGTATTCATAGTTTTTCAATTGATAATTAATGCCAAACATACTATTTATGTTGGAGTATAGTTCATTGTCAATGATGAATTTAGTGATCGGGAACAAACCAAAGTTAGCACTTATATCAAATAATGCTTGATAGTCATTGTAATTTACGCAATATTTCAACACTAAATAATAACCGAACTTAAAATGCTTAAGATTACGTTTGTCTTGACAGTAGTCTTTGATAAAAAGGATAGCGCATGACAGTATGACTTCTTTTTCTGAGTCACTCAGTTCAGCATTAATGGTTAATTTACCAATGGCATTTTCGAACACTGAATGATTTAATATCCATGAAAAGCTGGTCTCCATTAGGACTCCAAATAGCTAATGAATTGATTGAAAGTGTTTTTGGTTATTGATACAGCATGTATACTATTTGCGGATAAGCTACCTAAAGTGTTGGATAAATTATCATGGTAGCTTGATGATGAATTGTTGGGATTGTTTAAAATAAAAATGGTAGAGCATGGAATTATATTGAACTCAGAAATATCTTTAAATTCTTTGCGCTCATAAAGACGAGATAGTTTTTTAAATTTTTCTCTAACACTCTTTTCTGTGTTTATATCTATCTGTGATGCGTGATTATAAGCGTTACGCCAAGGATTGTTATTCCCTTTAGTTGTTTTTCCAGATACATAATCACGAATGTCATTGTATGCTTCTCTTAATTTAAGAGCGTGAGATATCTTCTGTGTACTAGATGAGCCTGATTTGCTTTCAACTATGAATTCTTGGTTGTTTTTAGTGAAAACGCCGTCAAACCCTTTTTTAATTGAGCCCTCTTCTAGATTGAAAAACATAAACTCTTGTCTATATCCCTCGCTTCTAAGATATAAGTGAACGAAGAATTCGGCTACTGAACCGTGCTTGGTTGTAGTGTTTTTTGTCGATAGGAAGTTTAGATATTGATGCTTTATATCATCAACCTCAGAGTCTGTGGCTCCTTCACAAATGCTTACGATATTCTCATCTATGTACTTTTTGAGGGGGGAAGTTATTTCAGTTATTGTTATTACACTTATTTTTTTGTCTTTAGATAATTGCTGAATTTGAATGTCAAACATATTTTCACCAACAGATATTTGAATCTTTTATTGCACAAGCCAATGACGGGCATAGTGCTGCAGGTTCGATCAGCGAAGCGTAATCGGACGTTAGAGTAATAAGATGGTTATCACTACGAAACACTCATTATCGGGCCTTCAATATAAAGCCGTTTTCCGATAGGGATATGTACTGCTTGTTGCTGTGCTCATATTAATTTTTGCCATGTCGATTGTGCTTGTTGCATAGGTGCGACAATTTGGTTTTGCCATACGGTAGGCGAGGGGCCGGATCAGAGATAACAACCCTCCCGATCTTTGTCCCGAATACATTGGGTTCGGTTAACTGGCCTCGGTGCTGCGGATTGGGTTGTTGCCCCCTGTTGTTCGCCGAGGTGAGCCTGTTTGTCCAGGCCGCGAGGCAGGACGCCGAGCGAGCGGCGCTGGGCCAGGGATGGCCCATCGGCGCATGCCGTGGGACAAACGGGGGAACCGAGGGCACCCGACGGCAGGAGGGCGAACAAGTGGGGGTGGCCTTTCTTTTGGTGACTTTTCTTTGGCCACGCAAAGAAAAGTCACTCGCCCAAGCCCGAAGGGCGGGCGAAACCCCGTCGAGGGCAGCGCCCTCGTGTCCTGCATGGCGAAGCCATGCCAATCAGGCTAGTGACCCCTCACCCTAACCCTCTCCCGCAAGGGGAGAGGGAATTGTTACCGTGGTGCAATGCGCTCCGCTTATTGCACCCTACGCCTCTCCCGCAAGGGGGGAGGGGATCGTTGCCGCGGACGATTACGCTTCGCTAATCGACCCTACTGGCGAAGCCATGCCAAAGAGGTTGGCGACCCCTCACCCTGACCCTCTCCCGCAAGGGGAGAGGGGAACTGTTACCGCGGACGATTACGCTGTGCCAATCGACCCTACGTGCATATTGCGCCCAACGCCTCTCTCGCAAGAGGGAAGGGGGACTGTTACCGCGGCCGATTACGCTTCGCTAATCGACCCTACTCGACCCGACTCGACCCTACTTGTCACGGGGCCGTCGGAAACCCCGTCGAGGGTGGAACCCTCGCACCTTGCCGAGGCGCGGGATGCCGGGCTGGCATCCGCCAACGACGCTACCGCCCCTGGCTCTCGCTACCACAATGCGCCGCTGACCCTGGCTTAGGAAAAGGGGCCAACGGGCACCCACTCCCATCCTACGGAGCCGACGGGGCCCGATCCACGGATATTGTTGACTCAAGTGTCAGAATCGACAGGTTTTTTGCGCTGGTTCAAAGTTACGGCCGCACGCCAGGGGTGGTGCGGGGCGTCAGGCCTTGGCGGGGGGCGCGCCAAAGTGTGAACGGGGTGGTATTTCCCCGGCCTACCCCTTTCTCGCACTTGTCTGGCGTGCCCCGAGTTGGCTAAGGTGGTCGCCCATCACATGCAGGTAGTGGAGAGCGGCATGGACAAGATATTGCAGACCCTGTCGGAGCGGGTCACCCAGGCGCGGGATCTGGAGAGCCTGACCCGGCCCCTGCTGGAAATGCTGGAGGCGGTGACCGGGCTGGAGTCGACCTATCTCACCCAGATTGATGTCGAGCAGGGCACCCAGAGCATCCGTTATGCCAAGAATGCCAACGGCTTGGCCGGGCTGCAGATCCCGGAGGGGATGACGGTGGACTGGAGCGATACCCTGTGTCGGCGCGCCATCGACGAGGGGCGCCTCTTTACCGACAACGTGGCCGAGTGCTGGGGCGATTCGGATGCGGCCAGGATCATGGGCATTCGCACCTATCTGAGCAGCCCGGTGCGCACCCCCTCGGGATCACTCTATGGCACCCTGTGTGGCGCCAGTGCCGAGCGAAAACCCCTGGTGGAGGGGGCTGAGCAGCTGATCGGCTTCTTCGCGCGGCTCATCGCCGAGCATGTGGAGCGGGAACAGTTGCTGCTGCAGTTGCAGCGGGCCAATGACGAGCTGTCGCGTCAGGCCCTCTGCGACCCCCTGACCGGGTTGCCGAACCGCCGGGCCCTGATGCAGGAGCTGACCCGGTTGTTCTCCCTGTCGGATCGGGTCGGGCACCCTGTGCTCATCGCCTTTATCGATCTCGATGGCTTCAAGCAGATCAACGATACCCACGGTCACGAGGCGGGGGATAGGCTGCTCACCACCATGGCGCGTCAACTGGGGTCGGCCCTGCGCAGTGGCGACATGCTGGCGCGGATGGGGGGCGATGAGTTCGTCGCCGTGGGCATGGGCCCGATCCCGGAGGAGGAGACGGTCGAGGCGGCGGTGCGGCGCTTGGGGCGTCGGCTGTTCGAGCACAGCGTGCTGCAGTTGCCGCTGCCATCCCGGGTGCTGCACTACCCCGGGGCCAGCGTGGGAGTGGTGGCGGTCGATCCGGCGCACACCAGCGTTGACGAGGCCCTGCGTCAGGCCGATGCGCGCATGTATGAAGTCAAGCGTCAGCGCCGCGCGCTGGGGTGACGGGGGGCGTCCGAGGTGCCCCTGCCCCTGGCAAGGGGGCCAGGGGCCGCGGCTTTGATGTTGCGCATTGTTGCCCCCGCGCCCGGGATGCTAGGATGCGTCTCCCTCAACACAGGCACTCTCTACCATGGCAAACCGCGTTATCGGCCAGCTCCGCGCCCTGGCGGCGAAAGTGACCCGCCTCTTTGCGGAGCTCTGTGAGTTTCAGCAGCGCATCTGGGTGGTCAGCATCATCAAGGATGCCTACACAGACACCTTCATCGTCAACGAAGGCAGCTTCGAGGAGCCCATGCAGTGGATGCACCGCAAGGGCTACAGCGCCGAGATGCTGGCCCGGGTCGATGCCATGGCCCGCTCCCAGGTTGTCCAGCTGGAGCTCGGTGGGCAGCGCCACCGCCTGATGCGGGTAAAATAAAGACCCTTTTGGCCCGAAGGGCCCGAACCACAAGGTTCGGGCCACTCACCCTGCCGCCTGATGGCAACCCCTGGCAGGGTTGCCCGGGTCATGACTTCTCGGTGGTGCGCTCCGGTTTCAATGCCCCCGAGTAGACGCAGATGGCGGAGTTGTAACTGTTGTAGGCGACGGCGTAATTGAAGTCGCAGAAATAGGCCGGGTGCTTGGTGGCCACAGTGTCACCCGCCTTGCATTTGTCCTGCATCCCCTCCACCAGAGAGTCATTGTTGGCGCCAAGACAGGCCTTGCCCGTGGTCTTGTCGCCGCCGCACGCCATCAACAGGGCGCAAACCGAGATACTCATCAACCACTTCACTGTGCCGTGCATGTTCAATCCTGATCTGTTCAAACGAGATGCCGGTGCCATGGGCTCCGGGGTGTAGGGAGATGGCGCCTGGGGGACGGGTGCCCGGCGGTTTGCCGTCGTGTGCGCCACCAGGGGCGTTGCCGCAACGGCTTGACCGCCATTGTGCGCCATCCCCTTGCCCGAAGAGAGGGCCAACAGACTCCCGGCGCCATTTTACGGACCCAGAGCGCCCCCTGTCACCCCTTGGGGTGGCCGGCGTCAGACATTCAATGGTGTTCTTGATGGGGGTCAAGGGATGTGCGGGGCTGAGTGAAGAGAGCGGTGCCCAGCAAGGAGAGCGGTGCCCGGAAAGCGAGAGGCCCATGGCGGGCCTCTCTGCCGGCATCGAAGGGCACTAGGGCGCCGGGAAGTACTTGTGCTGGATCCGCTGGAACTCGCTGCTGGCCAGCACCTGGGTCAGGCCGTGCTGGAACTCCTTGACCAGGGCATCGTCGACCGGATGGCTGAAGGCGAAGCAGAACTGCTCCGAACTCAGCACCCAGCGCACCTCGAACTGGGCGGGATCCAGCTGCTGGGCCTTGATGAGATCCATCAGGGTGGCCTTGTTGCTGGAGATGAGGTCGACCCGGCCCGAGGTGAGCATCCGCAGGGCCTGGGGGAGGCGGTTGGCTGTCATTATCTTCTGCTCGTCGAAGCCGCTGTTGAGCAGCAGCTGCTCCCCCACGTCGGCGCGCACGGCGCCTATGGTGTGCTGCTGGGCATCCTCCAGCCGGGCGATCCTGAGGGGATGGCTGGCCAGCCCCATCAGCACTATTTCGGCATAACCGATGGGGCAGGCCCACTTGAACAGGGGATCCCGCGCCTCGGTGCGGGCGGTGGCGAAGAGCACCACGTTGGGCTTCTGGGTCAGCAGGTAGTAGCCCCTGGCCCAGGGGAGAATGCTGATCTCCTGGGGCGGAGTGCCCGTCTTCTGCCACACCTGGTGCAGCAGCTCGATGGCAAAGCCGCTGGGGCTGCCATCTTCCCCGGTGAAGTTATAGGGTTTGTACTCTTCGGTGAGGTAGTGAAGCTTGCCAAGGGCCGGGCTGGCGCTGGCCTGCCCCATCTCCCCCGGCCCGCCCCAGAGTGTGGCTAAGAGTGTGGCCAAGAGGGCGGTTCTGTTCCTGATCCTTCCTATCCCTGCGCTCATCCTGACCGTCCTGCTGCCGAGTGCCCAGCTTCAAGTGTTACCAAGCCACGGGGTTTCGCCACCCGAAGGGGCGATCCATCGCCGTTGTCGTGCCAAGGTGCGGCGCAACAGGGGGGCGCAGCGCGCTCCCGGGACGGCCAATCACCAGGCCGGGCGGCTATGGCCTATGGGCTTGAGGGCCTGATCGCGCAGGCCGACCAGCAGGGTTGCGCCGTCCACCTGCAGCCGGAATTCGCCGTAGCGCGCCTGCTCGTACTGGGCGGCCGTCCCCTCTTCGAAGAAGAAGGCATCCGGCCCTATCCACCACTGGCCCTGCTGCCAGCGGGCCTGCAGCAGGCGCTGATCCGGGGCCAGGGCGTCGGGGGTTCCCCCCTCCACCCGCTGCGCCACCTGCTGCTCATCGAGGCGGATGACCAGGGTCTGGGTGGCTGCACCCTCCTGGTGCGGGCTCCCCAGCTGGCGGGCGAGGGCGTAGCTCAGGCGCATGTAATCCCCCTGCATCAGGGAACGAGGGTCGACCGGGGCCAGCTCAAGCAGCACTGTCTCACCGCTGCTCATGGCATGCTCGAAGCGCCAGACGGTGACATTGATGCCCACCAGGATGGCGAGGCCGGTCAGCAAGAAACCAAGGCGTCTCATGAGGGGAGCCTCCCATGCTGGTGTTTGAACTTCTGGTTGTCGCCGAATAACAGGGGACCGGAGCACGGCAATGTGGCGAGGCCGGTCAGCAAGAGGCCAGGATGTCTCATGAGGAGAGCCTCCCATGCTGGTGTTTGAACTTCTGGTTGTCGCCGAATAACAGGGGACCGGAGCCCGGCGGTGTGGCGAGGCGGGTCAAAGAGGCCAGGACGTCTCATGAGGCGATCTCCTTGCCGAGGATGTTCAACAACTGGCGGGCTCCGAGCAGCAGGGCCCCCGAGCCCAGCAGCAGCCAGGATTTGGTCATCAGGGTCAGCCCGAGATCGTAGTAGTAGAGGGAGCCAAAGCCGAGCAGCAACAGGCCGGCCAGGGTCATGAGCCCCAGGCTCCCGGCATAAAAGCCGAGCACCAGCACCAGGGCGCCGGCCCCCATGCCGGGGATGATGGCGCTGATCACCACCAGGGGCAGGCCGTAGAGCAACGGCAGTTTCAGTTTCACCATGACCCCGAGCAGCAGGGCGGCGCAGAGCAGGGGATTGAGCCAGAGCGGCAGGCGGGAGAGCCCGAGTTCATCGAGTGCGCTGGTGCCGCCGTCCCAGAGTGGGTGGTGCAACCGGCCCAGCACCAGCAGGGAGAGCGCCAGCCCCAGGGTGAGGGACTCATAGAGCGAATGGCGTTCTGGGTCGCGCTCGGCCTGCAGCCAGCAGAAGGTGAGGGCGGCCATCACCAGCGGCAGGGCCAGCAGTTGCAGGCCGAGGCAGGCGAGCCCCATGGTCAGCAAAATGGCGGCGGCGAAGCTGTGGAAGAGGCGAACCAGCCAGTGCTCGAACAGGGCGGCGATGGCCAGCGACAGCAGGGCCAGTCCCAGCCAGAGCGGGGCCGAGTGGGGATCAATCTGGTCGATGAGGCCATAGAGCAGCCAGGCATCGGCCGCGAGCGCCAGTGCCAGCACGAACTGATCCCAGAGATCGCTGCGCCGGGCCAGGCGGTTGAGGCCGAGGGCGGCGGCCATCAGCAGGGAGCCCATGAGGAGGGCGTGGTTTGCCTCGCGGATCAGGCTCTCGAAGGCCATGAACAGGAAGAACAGCAGGAAGAGGGCGGCCAGCCAGCCCACCATGCCGAGCAGGAAGCGGCTCGACCAGTGAGGCTGCTCGTCTTGAGGGGCGTCGCCCTCCACCAGATGGGCGGCCCGCAGCCTCTCCCAAGGACTCAGATCAGACATGCTGCCTCCGTTGTTGTTGCAGCCAGCCGTTGGTGAGGACCGAAAGACCGATGGCGACAGGGGCCTCGGCCAGCAGGGATTGCCAGGGGATCAGATCAGACATGCTGCCTCCGTTGCTGTTGCAGCCAGCGACTGGCCATCACAGAGAGGCCGATGGCAATCAGGCTCAGCAGCAGGAAGCCGTTTATGTCGGGCTCCATCCACTTGCCCAGCGCCGCGAGAATGACGGCGATAAGGCTCAGGCACCCCATGGCGAGCCCGGCGATGAACCTGTGGTGCCAGCGCAGGTAGGCGGCCCCAAGCCATGCGAGCCAGGCGGGCCAGACCCAGGGGGAGGCGGCATCGAACAGCGCCAGCAGGGCCAGCAGGGTGACCCCGAGCCCGGCGGCCAGCCCCGGGAGCCAGGAGGGCATGAGCCCGAGGCGCGCGGGGGTCAGGATGAGCGCCCCCCAGAGGGCGGCGTTGAGCAGGGTCAGGCACCAGCCGAGGGCTTCCTCATTGAAGGAGAAGAAGAGATCGATGAGGCCGAGCCGCCAGTAGAGCACCAGCGCCAGCTGGCCGAGCAGCCAGCAGAGCGTCCACAGCAGGGGACTCCTGCCGAGCGCCGCCAGGGGCAACAGCAGCAGGGCCCAGGTGGCGAAGAGCTGCCAGGGATCGGCACCAGTCTGATAGGTCTGACCCACCAGGGCCAGCAGGGCGCCTATGTTGAGAGCCACCGCCAGCAGCAGGGCCTGGCGCGGGGTGTCGGCCAGGGGCTTGCGCCAGAGCACCAGCAGCATGGCGAGCAGGGGCAGCTCCAGCAGGGCGAGGCGGGAGAGACGGCCCAGCGCCTGCCAGTTGAAGGCGACGAAGAACACCAGGCCCGCTCCCAGGCAGAGGCAGCCGAGCCAGAGCAGCAGGCGATCGAACAGCCACTGCCAGCGCACGGGGGTCGGGGGCAGATCGCAGAGGGCGAGGGCGGCGGGCAATGACTCCCGGGGGAGACGACCGCGTCTGACCCAGTCGAGCAGGGTCTGTCTTGAGGTGACGAGCATGGCGAGGCTCCTGGTGCCGTCGTGCCTGAATGGTAAGGCATTATGGCACGGCGCCGCGTCCCGGGGCAGACCCCGCTGGCGCTGATGCTACAAGGAGGCAGGATGCGGACGACAAAAAAGCCCCGACCGGGAGGAGGGGGCTCTGATGACGGGCTGAGGGGGATATGGCTGGGTGCTCACGCCCATCCCATCCCCTCGTTGCTGGCGCGTCAGACGAAGATCAGGGTGCTGGCGCCCAGACCCACGAAGAGGATGGCGCAGGCGATGCGGATCCCCTGGAGGGGCAGCTTGTCGGCCCCCAGCTTGCCAAGCAGCACCACTGGCACGTTGGCCAGCATCATGCCGAGGGTGGTGCCCGTGATGACCTGAGTGAGAGAGTCGTACTTGGCCGCCAGCAGCACTGTGGCTATCTGGGTCTTGTCGCCTATTTCGGCGATGAAGAACAGCACGAAGGTGGCCATGAAGGGGCCGTATTTGTCGAGGGAACTCTCTTCATCGTCCATCTTGTCCGGCACCAGGATCCAGACCGCCATGGCGATGAAGGCGCCGGCGACCAGCCAGGTCATCACCTTGGGATCCATCCAGCGACTGATGAATTCCCCTATCCAGGCGGCACCCGCATGGTTGAGCAGGGTGGCGACCAGCATGCCGGCGATGATGGGCCAGGGTTTGCGAAAACGACAGATGAGCAGCAACGCCAGGAGCTGGGTCTTGTCGCCGATCTCGGCGATGGCCACGCTCAGGGTTGAGGTTAACAAGGCTTCCATAAATATGACCGGGGGACGGAATTGTTATAAACCAAAGACAAGCCTGCGCCATCCGTCCCCGGTATTGGCACTGGCCCGTCAAAGGTCTTGTCAAATCCGGCATTGCCCGGATCACCCTGACCATGGTGAGTTGGCACCAAGTATGTTGATCAGGGTCGCGCACCGGGTTGGCACCCGTGGCGAGACTACTCCCCCTCGATGGGAGCCGGCATTCTAGGGAAAAACGTTCTCTGAAGCAAGGCGTGTGGCTGGGGGATCACCCGCCCACCAGTTTGACGCTGAAGCCGGCCTTCTCCAGCTCTGCCTTGATAAGGTCCCGTTTGTCCCCCTGGATCTCGATGATCCCCTCCTTGAGGCCGCCGCCGGTACCGCACTTCTTCTTGAGCAGGGTGGCGATGGTTTTCTGCTGGTCGGCCGGCACCCCGTGGATGCTGATGACACCGGCGCCCTTGCGCCCCTTGGTCTCGCGGCGGATGCGCACGACCCCGTCGGCGGGGAAGGGGGAGGCGCTCTGGGTGGGGGCGGATTCCTTGATCATGCCGCCGTCCGTGCTGTAGACCAGGCGGCTGTTGTTGTCGTGACTCATGGCAATACTTTGTCGGTTAGCTAAGCGGAGTTTGATTTTACGCAAATAAATGTTGAGGGCACAGCTTATAATCCTCCCCACTAAAAGCGAATTATTCTTGTTTAACTTCAGGAGCCCGTCATGGTACTCACAGAGTTGTCGCCGGGGCAGCGTGCTCGCATCAAGAACATGAACCAGCTTGGCCGTACCTTGCGACGCAAGCTGATGGTGATGGGGCTCCTGCCCCAGACCGAGATCCTCTATCTGCGGACGGCCCCCCTGGGGGACCCGCTCCAGATCCAGTGCCAGGGCATCTGCCTCTCCATGCAAAAGAGCCTGGCCCAGCAGATAGAGGTGGAGCCGGTATGAGTTCGTCGGGTTCAGCAGACAATAGAGGTAGCACGGCTATGAATTACGCATTGGTAACGGTCGGCAACCCCAACAGCGGCAAGACGTCGCTGTTCAACGCCCTGACCGGTGCCCGCCAGCAGGTGGGTAACTGGAGCGGGGTCACCGTCGACAAGAAGATGGGCGAGTTTTCCGCCAAGGGGCAGGATTACACCCTGGTGGACCTGCCCGGTATCTACTCCCTGGCCAATCAGGAGGCGAGCCTGGACGAGCAGATCGCCAGCCGCTTCGTGCAGGGCCAGCAGCCGGACCTGCTGCTCAACGTCATCGACGCCGCCAACCTGGAGCGCTCCCTCTATCTCACCCTGCAACTGCGGGAGCTGGGCCTGCCCATGGTGGTGGTGCTCAACAAGATGGATCTGCTGCAAAAGCGCCGCATCACCATAGACGAGGGGCTGCTCGGTCAGGCGCTCGGTTGCCCTGTGGTGTCCCTGTCGGCCCACAATCGCCAGCAGGTGGCGGCCTTCAAGGAGCAGATCCACAGGTTCATCGGCCAGCCCCAGCCCGCCCTGGTGCTCGATTACGGTCAGCCGCTGGAAGCCGACATCGCCGAGCTGGAGACCCTGCTCGCCCCCCACCACCTCAATGACCGCGGCCGTGCCCTGCGTCTGCTGGAGGAGGACGTTGTCATGCAGGAGACCCTGGCGGCGGGTCAGCAGGCGGCGGCCGACAACGTGGTGAGCCGCGCCCACCACGCCCAGGACATCGATCTGCAACTGGCTGACTTGCGCTACGGCCACATCCACCACTGGTGCCAGCAGGCGTGCCGCCATCAGGACAAGCTCACCGTCGCCCAGAGCGAGCGGCTGGACAGGGTGCTGCTCAACCGCTGGGTGGGAATCCCCTTCTTCCTGCTGGTGATGTACCTGATGTTCATGTTCGCCATCAAGGTGGGCAGTGCCTTCATCGACTTCTTCGACATCCTGGGGGGCGCCCTCTTCGTGGACGGGGTGCATCACCTGCTGGGGCTGCTGTCGGCACCCGACTGGCTGGGGGCCGTGCTGGCGGACGGCGTCGGCGCCGGCTTGCAGACAGTGGCGACCTTCATCCCCGTGGTGGGCTGCCTCTTCCTGTTCCTCGCCGTGCTGGAGAGCTCGGGCTACCTGGCCCGCGCCGCCTTCGTGGTGGATGCCCTGATGCGCCGCCTCGGCCTGCCCGGCAAGGCCTTCGTCCCCATGCTGATGGGCTTTGGCTGCACAGTGCCCGCTGTGATGGCGACCCGCACCCTGGGGTCGGAGCGCGAGCGGCTGATGACCTCGGCCATGGCGCCCTTCATGTCCTGCGGCGCCCGGCTGCCGGTCTACGCCCTCTTTGCGGTGGCCTTCTTCCCCGAGTCGGGCCAGAACCTGGTGTTCGGCCTCTACCTGCTCGGCATACTGGTGGCCGTGCTCACCGGCCTCTTCCTGCGCAGCACCCTGCTGCCGGGCAAGAGCGACTCCATGGTGATGGAGATGCCGGACTACGAGTGGCCCCGTCCGGTGGACGTGGGGCTGCGCACCTGGCAAAAACTCAAGGGCTTCATCTTCGGCGCGGGCAAGACCATAGTGCTGATGGTGGCGGTGCTGAGCGTGCTCAATTCCCTGGGCACCGACGGCAGCTTCGGCAACCAGGATCAGGAAGACTCGGTGCTGAGCAAGATCAGCCAGTCGGTGACCCCTGTGCTGCACCCCATCGGGATACGGGAGGAGAACTGGCAGGCCACGGTCGGCATCCTCACCGGCATCTTCGCCAAGGAGGCGGTGGTCGCCACCCTCAACAGCCTCTATGCCGGCAGCGCCGGTGACGAGGAGGAGAGTGAATACTCCCTGCTCGGTAGCCTGAAGGAGGCGCTGGCCACCATTCCCGCCAACCTGGCGGACATCGATCCCGCCGATCCCATGGGGCTCAAGGTCGGGGAGCTGGCAGATCAGCAGGCAGCCGCCGAGGCCCAGGAGGTGGACACCTCCACCTACGGCAACATGCAGACCCACTTCGACGGGGCGGCTGGTGCCTTCGCCTACCTGCTGTTCGTGCTGCTCTACATGCCCTGCGCCGCCGCCATGGGCGCCCTGGTGCGGGAGACCGGCCGCCAGTGGGCCCTGTTCACCGCCGCCTGGTGCAACTACATGGCCTTCATGTGCGCCAGCCTCTTCTACCAGCTGGCGACCTTTGCCGCTCACCCCGAGCAGAGCCTGCTCTGGACCCTGAGCTACGGGCTCTCCCTGCTGCTGCTGTGGTGGTTCGGTCGCCGCCACGGGGACATCGTCGCCCGCAAGGTGGTGACACTGTGAGGGCGCAGACGAGGGAATGGATCCATCAAGGGGAGGTCACGCCATGATATTGCGAGAGCTGGGTGATTATCTGGCGCAGCAGCAGAAGGTGAGCCGGCGGGATCTGGCCCGTCACTTCCACACCTCGGAGGATGCGGTGGAGGCCATGCTCGGCGTCTGGATGCGCAAGGGCCGCGTCACCAAGCGGGAGACCCGGGTGTGCGGCGGCAGTTGCTGCGGCAAGAGCGAGGAGGTGATGTTCGAGTGGTGCGAACCGGGTCGGATCGGCCTGGTACAGCAGCGCTGAACGGGCTGTCACCAGAGAGCCTCCTCTGACAACAAGAGACCCGCCAGTGGCGGGTCTCTTGTTTTGCGTCTGTTGCCGATAGGCGGGGCGGGCAGATGTGGCCATCACAGCCTGGCCAGCATCGCCTGGGTGACCAGCACTATGCCCTGCTCGGAGCGGTAGAAGCGGCGGGCATCCTCGCAGGCGTTTTCCCCCACCACCAGCCCTTCCGGCAACCGGCAGCCCTTGTCGATCACCACCCGGCGCAACCGGCAGCCGGCCCCTATCTCTACTCCGGGGAAGATCACCGCCTGATCCAGGGTGCAGAAGGAGTCGACCCGTACGTTGTTGAACAGCACAGAGCTCACGATGAAGGAGCCGCTGACGATGGTGCCGCCGGCGAACAGGGAGTTGATGGTCATGCCGTGCTGGCCGTTCTGATCCTGCACGAACTTGGCGGGGGCCGTCATCTTCTGGCTGGTCCAGATGGGCCAGTCCTGATCGTAGATGTCGAGCTCGGGCGTCACAGAGGCGAGATCCATGTTCGCCTCCCAGAAGGAGTCCACAGTGCCCACATCGCGCCAGTAGGGGCGCTTCTGCGGGCAGCAGCCGACGCAGGAGAGGCTGAACGGATGGGCATAGGCGGTGCCCTCCTTGACCACCCGCGGGATCACGTCCATGCCAAAGTCGTGGTGGGACTGCGCGTTGGCGAGATCCTCTTCCAGCAGCTGATAGAGGTAGTCGGCGTCGAAGATGTAGACCCCCATGGAGGCCAGTGCGGTGTCGGGTTTGCCCGGCATGGCGGGCGGGTCGGCGGGCTTCTCGACGAAGGCGTTGATCTTGCGGCTCTCATCCACCGCCATCACGCCAAAGGCGCTGGCCTCATAGCGCGGCACCTCTATGCAGGCCACCGTCACCCGGCTGCCCAGGTTGACGTGATCGAGCAGCATGGCGGCGTAATCCATCTTGTAGATGTGATCCCCCGCCAGCACCACCACATATTTGGGGCCGTGCTCGCGAATGATGTCCATGTTCTGGTAGACGGCATCGGCGGTGCCGCGATACCAGCTGACCTCGTCAATGCGCTGCTGGGCCGGCAGCAGCTCGATGAATTCGTTCATCTGGTAGCGCAGGAAGGACCAGCCCGACTGCAGGTGACGCAGCAGACTGTGGGACTTGTACTGGGTGACCACGCCGATCCGGCGGATCCCGGAGTTGATGCAATTGGAGAGGACGAAGTCGATGATGCGGAACTTGCCGCCAAAATGAACGGCCGGTTTTGCTCTGTTGTCCGTCAACTGCTGGAGCCGACTGCCTCGCCCCCCGGCTAACACCAACGCCATGGTCTCGTTCAATAACTGTCTGGACCTTGCTGTGTTGGCTGGTTGTAACAACATTGAATACCCCTTTATTGATATATCACCTCAATGGTGCCTCCTTTGAGGCCTACTTGAAAGGGCTTTCAACCCAGGTGGGGATTCAAACTGATTTTTTTGTCATTTATGTGAGCGAGCACCATTGCCAATCAGGAAGATGGCTCGGTTTGTGGTCGAATGATGGGCAGAGAGCAGAGGGCAGAGCGAAGGGAGGGGGATCAACCGTGCTCTTATAGAGCACCCGGCCGCGAGGGCGGCCGGGTGCTGGGCGGGGGAGGGGACGCCTGACTAGAAGAGATCGTTGTTATCATCCTTGGTGGGCTCCAGGCTCCAGCCGCTGGCCGCCGCACTGTTGCCTATCTGCCCCTTCTCCCGCCACAGCTTGATCTTGAGGCGCAGGTTGTTCTGGGAGTCTGCGTTCTTGACCGCCTCTTCTTCGTCTATCACCCCCTCCACCACCAGATCGAACAGGGTGCTGTCGAAGGTGACCATGCCAAGGGCCCTGGATTTCTCCATGATCTCCTTGAGGCCGCCAAACTCGCCGCGCTTGATGAGATCGCGCACAGTGTGGGTGCCGAGCATCACCTCCACCGCCGCCCGGCGCCCGCCGTCCGTGGTCTTCACCAGCCGCTGGGAGACGAAGGCCTTGAGGTTGTTGCCCAGATCGTTGAGCAGCTGGGGCCTGCGCTCCTCGGGGAAGAAGTTGATGATGCGATCCAGCGCCTGGTTGGCGTTGTTGGCGTGCAGGGTGGAGATGGCCAGATGCCCGGTCTCGGAGAAGGCCAGCGCATGCTCCATGGTCTCCCGGTCGCGAATTTCACCGATGAGGATGACGTCCGGCGCCTGGCGCAGGGTGTTCTTCAGGGCCGCGTGGAAGCTGCGGGTGTCCACCCCCACCTCCCGCTGGTTGATGATGCTCTTGCGGTGGCGATGGACGAACTCCACCGGATCCTCGATGGTGATGATGTGGCCACCGCTGTTGCGGTTGCGATGGTCGATGAGGGCCGCGAGCGACGTGGACTTGCCAGAGCCGGTGCCGCCGACGAAGAGCACCAGGCCGCGCTTCTCCATGATGGTGTCGAGCAGCACAGGGGGGAGTTTGAGATCCTCGAAGCGGGGGATCTCGGTCTTGATGTTGCGCGCCACCAGGGAGACCTCGTTGCGCTGCTTGAAGATGTTGACCCGAAAGCGCCCTATCTGGGGCAGGGAGATGGCGAGGTTCATCTCCAGCTCCTTCTCGAACTGCTGCTTCTGCTCCGAGTCCATGAGATCGGCGGCTATCCTGGCTACCTCCCCCGGCTCGAGCGGCACCTCGTCCAGGGGGCGCAGGGCGCCGTTGAACTTGGCGCAGGGGGGCGCCCCTGTGGAGAGATAGAGGTCTGAGCCATCCTGCTTGGCCAGGATCTGTAGCATGTCTCGCAATTCCATGTGTTGCCTCGTCACTCAAAGAGGTAGGGGGAGCAATGTGCTTGAGTGTACAGCCTCAGGCACCGGTCAGTTTCTCGCGAAACACAAAAAACACCGCGCCCAGGATGCACAGGCCGGCCCAGAGGTAGTCCCACTTCAGGTCTTCTTTCAGATAGAAGATGGAGAAGGGAACGAATACGGTGAGGGTGATCACCTCCTGCAGGATCTTGAGCTGACCGACCGAGAGCACCGTATGGCCGATGCGGTTGGCGGGCACCTGCAACAGGTACTCGAACAGGGCGATGCCCCAACTCACCAGGGCGGCGATGATCCAGGGTTTGTGGTTCATGCTCTTGAGATGGGCATACCAGGCGAAGGTCATGAAGACGTTGCTGCAGATCAGCAGACCGATACTGGTGACGATAGGGTTCATTAGGTTCTCCTTTGAAATCACTGCATTTTATCTCGACTCCATGGGTTTTCATAAGTGGCACATGAGGGTATTTTTAGCCCACAAGGATGTGACAACAGAAGGTTGAAACTGGATGGGCAAGACAAGCTGGGGAGTGCTTTGTCTGTTGTTTGCCTGTATGGCCCCCGTGACCTCTATGGCAAACGGTGTGCCAACCCTGACGGTGGTGACCGATGTCTGGCCCCCGTTTCGCATGCTCGCGCAGAACGACGAATTCCATGGTCTGGATATCGACATTCTGCGCCAGCTGCAGGCTCGCAGCGGCATAGCGCTCACCCTCAAGCGGGTGCCCTGGGGACGGGCACTCAAGCAGATGCAGACAGGTCAGGCGGATCTGATGATTGGGTTGGCCCACACCCCGGAGCGGGCGGCCTTCATCGATTACCTGCAACCTGCCTATTACCAGTGCCGGCCCGCCTTCTACGGCAAGGCGGCGGCGGTGGCCACCCTGAAAACCTACGAGGATCTGCGCGGCAGGGAGATAGGCTATGTGCTCAATTCCGCCTATTTCGCCCCCTTCGACGACGACGGCCAGCTCGACAAGCACGGGGTGCCCACCGAGGATCAGTTGCAGCGCATGGTGGAGCGGGGTCATCTGTCCCTGATGATAGGCACCGACTGCCAGGTGGATTACGCCCTGAGCCAGCGCAACGACGCCGGTCTCATCAAGGCGGACTACCGCCCGCCCCACCCTGTGGTGCTCTACCTGGGCATGAGCAAGCACTCACCCCACCAGGGTCTCGGGCCTGCACTGGCGCAGGCGTTGCAGACCATGGTGGAGAGCGGCGAGATAGAGGCGCTGGCACGGCCTTACCAGCCTTGACCTTGGGTGGTAACGCGCTGTTATCATGCAGCTTTCCTGCTGGCCCCCGGTTCGGGGGCGGCGCCTGTCTCATTTCGGGGATCCCGCTTGTATCTCGCTCTTATCCACCGCCAGCAGCGCTGGCAGCGCCACTGGCTGCTCGCCCTGTCGCTGCTGGTTCTGTCCCTCTTCCTGCTCTCCCTTGCGCTGGGGGAGTTCGTGCTGCTGCCCTGGCAGCCCATGGGGGAGCTGGAGCTGCGCATCTTGCTGGATCTGCGCCTGCCGCGCGCCCTGCTGGCCCTGCTGGCGGGGGCGGCGCTCGCCTGTGGCGGAGCCGTGCTGCAGGTGATGCTGCACAACCCTGTGGCCGAGCCCGGCCTGCTGGGTGTCTCTAGCGGGGCGGGATTGGCTGCCATGGTGGCGATGGCGGTAGCCAGGTCCCTCGGTGTCTATCTGCCGGGCTGGGGGTTGTCGCTTGCGGCCTTTGGCGGCGCCCTGGTGGTGACCATGCTGCTCATCCACCTGGCGCGGCGGGCCAGGCTCGGCCATACCCGGCTGCTGCTGTTCGGGGTGGCCATCGGCATCCTCACCAATGCGGCCATGACCTGGCTGATGTACTTCGCCGACGACGGCTCCCTGCGGGAATTCATGTTCTGGATGATGGGCAGCCTCTCCTACGGCAGCCAGCAGCTCGGCTGGTGGTGGCTGGTGCTGCCGCTCACCCTCGGCTGGCTCTGCTGGCAGGGCAGGGCGCTGCAACAACTGCTGCTGGGGGAGACCCAGGCCCGGCTGATGGGGATGAACGTGGACAGGATGCGGGTGCGGCTGGTGCTGGCGGTCTGCCTGCTCACCGGGGTCGCGGTGTCCCTGTGCGGTGTCATCGGTTTCGTCGGTCTGGTGGTGCCTCACCTGCTGCGGCTGTGCGGCGGCAGCGATCAGCGCTTCCTGCTGCCCGCCTCGGCACTGGGGGGCGGCGCCCTGCTGCTGGGTGCCGATCTGGTGGCGCGCTCGGCCCTTAGTGCCGGTGAGCTGCCCATCGGCGTCATCACCGCCTCGGTCGGGGCGCCGCTCTTTATCTACCTGCTGCTGAGGCAAGATGCCGATGTCTCCCGTTAACTCCTCCCCCGATCCCCTCTGGTTGCTGGAGGCGCGGGCCCTCGGGATCCCCGCGCGGCTTGCCCCCCTGGATCTCGCCTGGGCCGGGGGCCAGCTGGTCGCCCTGCTCGGCCCCAACGGCAGCGGCAAGTCGACCCTGCTCGGAGCCCTGGCGGGCATTCTGCCCGCCGAAGGCGCCGTGCTGCTGGGTGGTGAAGTGCTCACCGACCTGAGCTGGCCAGAGCTTGCCAGGCGCCGCGCCATGTTGCCCCAGCGTCAGCCCCAGCTGTTCCATATCCCGGTGTTCCAGGTGCTGAGCCTGGGACTGGAGGAGGGAGGGCTGCCGGAATCACAGGGTCGGGCGGTGGCCGAGATCTGCGCCGCGCTTGAGCTGGATGCCCTGTTGGCGCGGGACTTCAGCCGCCTCTCCGGCGGTGAGCAGCAGCGGGTGCTGATCGCCCGCACCCTGCTGCAACTGTGGCCCGGCCTCAACACTGATGGACGGGTGCTGCTGCTGGACGAGCCCCTGGCGGGGCTGGATTTGCACCATCAGCTGGCCCTGCTGCGGCTGCTCAAGCGCCTCTCCCGGCAAGGCCTGTTGGTGGTGATCGCCATCCACGACATCAACCTGGCCATCGACTGGGCGGATCGCATCCTCTGCCTGCAACAGGGTCGGGTGGTGAGCGAGGGGAGCGTCGATGTCATCGACGAAGCCTTGCTGGAGCGGGTGTTCCAGATCAAGACGGATCGCATCGAGGCGGCCGGCCGCATCTGGTTTATGCCGAGCCTGTAACGACGGGTCAAACCGTCTTGGGCGGCAGGTGCCTTGATGAGAATGCGAGGAAAAGAGAAAGGGGCCGGTATCAGTGATACCGGCCCCTTTGCATGGGGGATTGCTCAGGCTTTCTGCTTGTCCAACCGCACCTGGGCCGCGTCGGCCAGCATGGCCAGCAGGGTCTCGGTGTCTTCCCACGCACGATAGCCAGGCATCCGTGATGCTCTGGCCCAAGGAGGATGACGCAGCCGTTAACCCTGGCGGGTTTTCTCCAGCCGCACCTGGGCTGCCTCGGCCAGCATGGCCAGCAGGGTCTCGGTGTCGGCCCAGGACAGGCAGGCATCGGTGATGCTCTGACCGAAGGTGACGGCGCAGCCGTTCTCCACATCCTGACGCCCTTCCACCAGGAAGCTCTCGGCCATGATGCCGGCGATGCCGGTGCGGCCGCGGCGCAGCTGATCGCAGATATCCTGCGCCACCAGCAGCTGGCGACGGTGATCCTTCATGCTGTTGCCGTGGCTGAAATCCACCACCAGACGCTCCGGCAGGCCCACGTCGGCCAGGGCCTCACAGGCCTCGTCGATGCTGGCGGTGTCGTAGTTGGGCCTGTGGCCGCCACGGAGGATCACGTGGCCATAGGGGTTGCCGGCGGTACGGTAGATGGTCATCTTGCCGTCCTTGTCCGGGGAATAGAAGATGTGGCTGTGGCGGGCGGCGCGCACCGCATCGATGGCGATGCGGGTGTTGCCGTCGGTGCCGTTCTTGAAGCCCACCGGGCAGGAGAGGGCGGAGGCCATCTCGCGGTGCACCTGGGATTCTGTGGTGCGCGCCCCTATGGCGCCCCAGGTGATGAGGTCGCTGATGTACTGGCCGGTCACCATGTCGAGGAATTCGGTGGCGGTGGGCATGCCCATCTCGTTGATGTCCACCAGCAGCTGGCGGGCCAGCTTCAACCCTTCATTCACATCGAAACTGCCGTCGAGGCGCGGATCGTTGATCAGCCCCTTCCAGCCGACGATGGTGCGCGGCTTCTCGAAGTAGGTGCGCATTACTATGCACAGGCTCTCCTTGTATTGCTCGCGCAGGGTATTGAGGCGCTGGGCGTATTCGCGGGCGGCGGCGGGATCGTGGATGGAGCAGGGGCCGACGATGACCAGCAGGCGCTGATCCTCACCGGCCAGAATGGCTTCTACATCGTGGCGGGCATCCAGCAGATTCTGGGCGACGGTGTCGTTTAACGGGAAGGCGTGCGCCAGCTCGCTCGGAGTGATCAGAGACTCCAGGCGACGGGTGCGCAATTCATCGGTGTGAATGGACATACGACTCTATTCTCGAGTGAATAAGGGGGGCGGGATGCCAAAATGCAAGGGGATAAAATAAAGCAAAAATCCCCCGATGGAAACCTTGGGAGGCTCTGATAGGATGTGAGCCTAAAAGCCATTTCAAATGAGGTAGTTATCGTGGCAAAGCCAGGCGCGACCGGGGTCACCCGCATCATCAACGCAACAGGTTACAGCATGAAGGGTCTCAAGTCGGCCTGGATTAACGAGGCGGCCTTCCGTCAGGAGCTGGTGCTTGTCTTGGCTCTGATGCCGCTGGCCGGCTGGCTCGGCAACTCCCTCAACGAGATCCTGCTGCTCATCTGCATCAGCTGGCTGGTGGTGATCGTCGAGGTGCTCAACTCCGCCATAGAGGCGGTGGTGGATCGCATCGGCTCAGAGCATCACGAGCTGTCGGGACGTGCCAAGGATCTCGGCTCCGCCGCCGTCTTCATCGCCCTTGCCCTCAATGCCCTGGTGTGGGGCGCCTTGATTGGCCGCAATCTGCTGGGGTGGTGGTAGAGCACATATCTTGCGGGTGAGTTTGCACCCTCTCCCTCTGGGAGAGGGCAGGGTGAGGGTTGTATCTTCTCGCCCCTCATCCCCAACCCTTCTCCCGCGAGGGGAGAAGGGAGCGAACAGGATTTAGGTTCTGCAGCATAAAAAAGCCCGTCAGATGACGGGCTTTTTGCTGGCCGAGCGCCGGCTCAGGGCATCAGTGCAGGATCCGGGCACGGATGGTGCCGTTGATCTCCTTGAGACGGGAGAGCGCCTTCTCGCTGTGTTCCGTCTCCACGTCGATCACCACATAACCGATCTCGCTGCTGGTCTGCAGGTACTGACCGGCGATGTTGATCCCCTCGTCGGCGAAGATCTGGTTGATCTGGTTCATCACGCCCGGCTGGTTGCGGTGGATGTGCAGCAGACGGCTGGAGCCCTTGTGGCCCGGCAGTGAGACTTCCGGGAAGTTGACGGCGGAGAGGGTGGAGCCGTTGTCTGAGTATTTGACCAGCTTGTTGGCCACTTCCAGACCGATGTTTTCCTGGGCTTCCTGGGTGGAGCCGCCGATATGGGGGGTCAGGATGACGTTGTCCAGGCCGCGCAGCGGAGTCAGGAACTCCTCGTCGTTGGACTTGGGCTCGCTCGGGAAGACGTCGATGGCGGCGCCGGAGAGGTGACCGCTCTTGATGACGTCGGCCAAGGCATCGATGTCCACCACGGTACCGCGGGAGGCGTTGATGAAGATGGCGCCCGGTTTCATCATGCGCAGCTGCTCGGCGCCGATGAGATCCTTGGTGGAGGCGGTCTCCGGCACGTGCAGGCTGATGACGTCAGACATGTTGAGCAGCTCCACCAGGTTCGGCACCTGGATGGCGTTGCCCAGAGAGAGCTTGTTCTCGATGTCGTAGTAGTAGACCTTCATGCCGATCATCTCGGCGATGATGCCAAGCTGGGTGCCGATGTGGCCGTAGCCGATGATGCCGAGCTTCTTGCCGCGGGCTTCCACCGAGCGGTTGGCCAGCTTCTCCCAGACGCCGCGATGGCACTTGGCGTTCTTCTCGGGGATGCCGCGCAGCAGCAGCAGTATCTCCCCCAGCACCAGTTCGGCCACGGAGCGGGTGTTGGAGAAGGGTGCGTTGAAGACGGGGATGCCGCGTACGTGGGCGGCATCCAGGGAGACCTGGTTGGTGCCGATGCAGAAACAGCCGATGGCCACCAGCTTGCCGGCGGCATCCAGCACCTTCTCGGTGATCTGGGTGCGTGAACGCAGGCCCACGAAATGCACGTCACGAATGCGCTCGATCAGCTCCTCTTCCGACAGTGAGGTCTTCAGATACTCAACATTGGTGTAGCCGGCTGCCCGAAAGGTCTCTACCGTGTTGGGATGCACTCCCTCCAGCAGCAGTACTTTGATCTTATCCTTGTCCAGCGAAAACTTGGCTGTCATGACGTTCCCTCTATTGTTTGAAAAATGCGTTCAGGCTTGCGGTGTGAAGAAAACCGTAAAGTAG
The DNA here is from genome assembly GCF_037811135.1 of Aeromonas rivipollensis. NCBI lineage: Bacteria > Pseudomonadati > Pseudomonadota > Gammaproteobacteria > Aeromonadales > Aeromonadaceae > Aeromonas > Aeromonas rivipollensis. Next base: position 1,753,614 of record NZ_CP149130.1, read on the forward strand.
CAAAAACGTTTGGGAGAGGGAATATTTGTGACGAAAGTCAAATTCTTTGAAGTTATCAACGTTTTTTGCAGCCTGCCTGGTGCAACCCATTGAGCCATAAATAGAAACGGCGCCATCAGGCGCCGTTGTCCATTCAGGCTGTGATTATTGGGTCACAACCCCATCTGGGGTGCCGATCAACACCACATCGGCGCCGCGGTGGGCGAACAGGCCGTTGGTGACCACGCCGACGATGGCGTTGAGCTGCACTTCCAGCTCTTTGGCGTCTGTGATGGCCATGCCCTTGACGTCCAGAATGATGTTGCCGTTGTCGGTCACCACACCCTCACGCCAGACCGGGTTGCCACCCAGCTTCCTGATCTCGCGGGCCACGTATTCGCGGGCCATGGGGATCACTTCGACCGGCAGCGGGAACTGGCCCAGCACCTCGACGGTCTTGGTGTTGTCGATGATGCAGATGAACTGGTCGGCCACGGCCGCGACTATCTTCTCGCGGGTCAGGGCGGCGCCGCCCCCCTTGATCATGTCGCGGGTTCCGTTGATCTCGTCGGCACCATCCACGTAGACGGAGAGGGCATCGATGTCGTTGAGATCAAACACCGGGATGCCGAAACCCTTGAGGCGCTCGGTGGAGGCGATGGAGCTCGATACCGCGCCCTTGATCTCGTCCTTCATGGTCGCCAGTGCGTCGATGAAGTGATTGACGGTAGAGCCGGTGCCCACCCCGACGATGGTGCCGGGTACCACGTATTTGAGCGCAGCCCAACCGGCCGCCTTCTTCATTTCATCTTGAGTCATGATGGATCCTTATGGAAAAAGCGGGCGCATTATATCCAAGCATCCTCTCCAGAGCGACCATGGCGGTCACGTTCCGGGGCAAAAAGCCCCAAGATGTAAATCGTTTGCCTGTTTATTGAGCCAAGGGGCGGGGGAAGGGGAACCAGCCCCCGGCAGCAGGGCCGAGCTTGCTAGGAGAAGCGCCAGCAACGGGCGGGGGTGATGATCTGGGGCAGGGGCACGTCCCACTGCGCCTGGGGCACTGACTCCACCTGCTGGCAGTCGTGGGCGAGCCCCAGCGGTCTTGGGCCCAGCCCGTGTTCGTGCCAGCAGGCCAGGGTGCGATCGTAATAGCCGCCCCCCATGCCGAGCCGGTTGCCCTCGGCATCGAAGGCCACCAGCGGGGTGCAGATAAGATCCAGCATGCTGTGGGGCAGTACCTGCTGCACATCGAGTTCGGGCTCGGCGATGCCATAGCGGTTGCGGGTCATGGGGCTGGTGGCGGTGTAGCGCAAGAAGAGCAGGTGACCCGGGGTGAAGGGGTGCAGCACCGGCAGGAAGACCTCCTTGCGCTGGCTCCAGAGCCAGTGAATGGCGGGCAGGGGATCGAGCTCGCCGTCATTGGCCAGGTAGAGGGCGATGCGTCTGGCCGCCTGGATCTCGGGGTGTTCCTGAAAACGCGTGACCAGCTGCTGGGCCGCCGCCTGCTGCTCGGCCTGACTCAGGCTCTTTCTGCGTTGGCGGATCAGTTGGCGCAGGCTCTGCCGCTCGGGCTGGGTATCCGGCATGGGGGCTCCTGTGGTGGGGCTAAGGGACTGGGTTACCTTAACAAGGGGCCATCGGGATGAAAAGCGGGGAAGGGCAAGGTTGGCATCAGGCCGGACACGAGTGCCCGGCCTGATGAAGTTGTTTAGACCTGCGCCGATGGCTCGGCCGCCGTTCGCAACTGGTGCTTGACGAACACCGCCACTATGGCGGCTAGCCCCAGCTGATGATCAGGCGACCTGTCGGCTATCGGCGCCGCCGCGTACCTGGTGCTTGATAAAGACGGCGATGAGAGCGGCCAGCCCCAGGGCCATGGGATAGAAGCTCATGCTCACCACGGCCAGGGGGGAGAGGGCGAAGATGGAGCCCAGCAGCAGCGCCTGGGCGCCCCAGGGGATCAAGCCCTGCACCACGCAGGAGAAGATATCCAGCATGGAGGCGGCGCGGCGCGGGGTGACACCGTGATGCTCCGCCAGATCCCGGGCCACCTTGCTGGCGACTATGATGGCCACCGTATTGTTGGCGGTGCAGAGGTTGGTCAGCCCCACCACGCCGGCGATGCCGAGCTCGGCGGCCTTCTCGTTTTGCTCGCCGTCATGATGACGGGTGAAGCGCGCGATGAGGGCGGCGATGCGGGCGCTGATCCAGGCAAGGCCTCCCTGACGCTCCATCAGGGCGCCGAGGCCACCGATGAGCATGGAGAGCAGGAAGATCTCCTGCATGCTGGTGAAGCCCTGGTAGATGTCCTTGCTGAACTGGCCCAGGGGATAGCCTCCGATCATGCCTACGCCACCGGCGGCCAGGATGCCAAGGCCGAGCACCACGAAGACGTTCATGCCACCGAGTGCCAGCACCAGGATCAGCAGGTAGGGCATCACCTTGAGCAGATCCGCGCTGGCGGTGGCGGTGGGAGCCTCACCAGTGGAGCCCAGCAGCAGGTAGAGCAGGATCACCAGCACGGCGGCGGGGGCGGCAATCTTGACGTTCTCGCGGAACTTGTCCTTCATCTCGCAGCCCTGGCTGCGGGTCGCCGCTATGGTGGTGTCCGAGATGATGGAGAGGTTGTCGCCGAACATGGCACCGGAGAGAATGGTGCCCGCCATCAGCACGGGATCTATGCCGGTGGCCTGGGCGACGCCGAGGGCTACGGGGGCCACGGCCCCTATGGTGCCCATTGAGGTACCCATGGCGGTGGCAATGAAGGCGGAGATAAGGAAGAGTCCCGGCAGCAGGAACCAGCCCGGGATCAGGGAGAGGCCGAGGGCGACGGTGGCATCCACCCCGCCGGTGGCCTTGGCCACGGTGGCGAAGGCACCCGCCAGCAGATAGATGAGGCACATGGCCATGATGTTGCTGTCACCCACCCCCTTGAAGAAGGTCTCAAGGTTGCGGTTGAAGCCCTCTTTACCCAGCATCAGCGCCAGCATGACGGCGGGCAGGGCGGCCACGGGGGCGGGCAGCTGGTAGAAGGCGAACTCGACCCCCTGCAGGGTCAGCCAGGTGCCGGTACCGATGAAGAGAGCAAGAAAGACCAGAAGGGGCAGCAGGGCTCTGGCACTGGGTTGGGTCTGGATCATGTGTTCCTCGAAACTTGAACAATGACCTCCTGTCGCAGCCTGTGTTGGCCCGAGTATGCTCGGACACAGGGTAGGCATCCTGCCGCTATGGGGGGCTTACAGTAGTGAGTCGGGGACACCTGGTCAAGATAGACGTCCAGATGGATAAGTCTTTTTCTCTTGTGATTCTGATGTACTGATTAAATCCGTCAATTATTCGGATTTAATGGTAATTTGTTGTTGATGTGGCGGCGTTGCGCGAGCGGCTACGGAAGGCTTTTCAAAGCCGGCGCGGGCTGGTAAAACGGTCTCTTTCCATAATAAAGAGATGAGAGGGTGGAGATGGACAATCCGATCCGTGTGGCCGTGATGGGCTGTAATGGTCGTATGGGCAAGGTGCTGCTGGAGGCCATCACCAACGCCGAGGGCGTGGTGGTGGGTGCGGCGCTGGAGCGACCCGGCTCTGCCGTGATAGGCCTGGATGCGGGTGAACTCAATGGCCTGGGCCGACTTGGGGTCAACATCAGCGACAGCCTGGACAAGGTGCGCGATGAGTTCGATCTCATCATCGACTTCACCCGTCCCGAGGTGACCCTGGCCAACCTGACCTTCGCCCTGGCCCATGGCAAGCAGATGGTGATAGGCACCACCGGCTTTGACGAGGCAGGCAAGGCCGCGCTGCACGAGGCGGGCAAGCAGATCGGCATCGTCTTCGCGTCCAACTACTCGGTCGGCGTCAACCTGGTGTTCAAGCTGCTGGAGCAGGCCGCCAAGGTGATGGGGGATTACACCGACATCGAGATCATCGAGGGGCACCACAGGCACAAGGTGGATGCACCGTCCGGCACCGCGCTCTCCATGGGGGAAGTGGTGGCCAAGACCCTCGGACGTGACTTGAAAGAGTGCGCCGTCTATGGCCGCGAGGGGATCACCGGCGAGCGGGATCGCAACACCATCGGCTTTGCCACCATTCGCGCCGGGGATCTGGTGGGGGAGCACACCGTCATGTTTGCCGACATCGGCGAGCGGGTGGAGATCAGCCACAAGGCCTCGAGCCGCCTGACCTTTGCCAATGGCGCCGTGCGGGCGGGCAAGTGGCTCGGCCAGCAGGGCGCGGGTCTCTACGACATGCAGGACGTGCTCGACCTCAAATAGGGCACAGCGGGAGCCCGACAAGGGCTCTCCTCCCCCCGCTCTGGTTGTCAGACCCCGGCTCGCCGGGGTTTTGTTTATGGTTTTTGTAAAAACAAGCGTTAAGCACCGCTTTTGTGGTGAACCTGCCTAAATCTCCCACTTCTCACTCCTGTGCCACACTCCTGCGACAAAAATGTCATCAGAGGGTAACGGGATTGGGTCTCAACCTGCCCTGTAGCCCACTTTTTTCACATCCAACCAAACAGACTAAAAATGCAATCAAAGAAAAACGTTTTCTATTTTTCTTGGTCAGTTTTCTATCGCCAAATGGCACTTTTTGGCTTTCGTTGTTTGTTTTTTAAATTCATATTCATCTGTTTATTAACGATAAAATATCGATTTTTGTCTTCTGGGTAGTATGGGTGGGTGCTTTTGTTTCGGGTTTTGGCTTTTCTTTTGGGGGAGGGGGTTGCAAAGCGCCTTAGTGCATAGATAATGGGTAATGTTGCTTGTTTATTGAATTTAGATGCATTTCAAACGAGAAAAGACGTTGAAATGAGATCGTTTTTAAGTAGAATGCGCCCAATTTGCCAGAAATCTGCCGGGTTTGAGCCCTGTTTCAAACAGCGTCCGGACCCGCAACACCCAGGTAAATTGCTGAATTTAAAGCTAAATAACTGGAGGTTGTCTTGAATCACACTGCATTGCTAGTGCTGGAAGATGGAACTGTGTTCAAAGGCGTGTCGATAGGCGCCGAGGGATGTTCCGTTGGTGAAGTGGTTTTCAATACGTCGATGACGGGCTATCAGGAAATCCTCACCGATCCCTCTTATTCCCGTCAGATAGTCACCCTCACTTACCCCCATATAGGCAACACCGGCACCAACAGCGAAGATGAAGAGTCCAGTCAAATCCACGCGCAGGGATTGATCATCCGGGACCTTCCGATACTTGCCTCCAATTTCCGCAATCAGCAATCCCTCTCCGATTACCTCAAGTCTCACAACATCGTTGGCATCGCCGACATCGACACCCGCAAACTGACCCGTATCCTGAGGGAGAAGGGTGCCCAGGCCGGTTGCATCCTGGCCGGCAAGCAGCTCGATGAAGCCCATGCCCTGAGCCAGGCCCGCGCCTTCCCCGGCCTCAAGGGGATGGATCTGGCCAAGGAAGTGACGGTTAGCGAAGCCTACGCCTGGACCGAAGGCAGCTGGCAGCTTGGCAAGGGGCACGTTACCCCGGAGGCCGACGAGCTCAAGTACCACGTGGTGGCTTACGACTTTGGCGTCAAGCGCAACATCTTGCGCATGCTGGTGGACCGTGGCTGCCGCCTGACCGTGGTGCCGGCCAAGACCCCGGCCGCCGAGGTGCTGGCGATGAACCCCGATGGCATCTTCCTCTCCAACGGCCCCGGTGACCCCGAGCCGTGCGACTACGCCATCGAGGCCATCAAGACCTTCCTCGGGACCAACACCCCTGTGTTCGGCATCTGCCTGGGTCACCAGCTGCTGGGTCTGGCCTCCGGCGCCAAGACAGTCAAGATGAAGTTCGGTCACCACGGTGCCAACCACCCGGTGAAGAGCCTCGATGACAACACCGTCATGATCACCGCCCAGAACCACGGCTTTGCGGTGGACGAGAACAGCCTGCCGGAGTGCCTGCGTGCCACCCACGTCTCCCTGTTCGACGGCTCCCTGCAAGGCATACATCGCACCGATCGTCCGGCCTTCAGCTTCCAGGGTCACCCCGAAGCGAGCCCGGGCCCCCACGATTGTGCCGGTCTGTTCGACCACTTTATTGAATTGATTAAGCAGTATCGCGCCTAAGAGGATAAAGAGAGCCATGCCAAAACGTAACGACCTACAGAGCATCCTGATCCTCGGCGCCGGCCCCATCGTCATCGGTCAGGCCTGCGAATTCGACTACTCCGGCGCCCAGGCCTGCAAGGCCCTGCGCGAGGAGGGCTACCGCGTCATCCTGGTGAACTCCAACCCGGCCACCATCATGACCGACCCCGAGATGGCGGACGCCACCTACATCGAGCCCATCACCTGGGAAGTGGTGCGCGAGATCATCAAGAAAGAGCGTCCGGATGCCGTACTGCCCACCATGGGCGGCCAGACTGCGCTCAACTGCGCGCTGGATCTGGAGAAGCACGGCGTGCTGGCGGAGTTCGGTGTGGAGATGATAGGCGCCACCGCCGATGCCATTGACAAGGCGGAAGATCGTCGTCGCTTCGACATCGCCATGAAGAGCATTGGCCTGGAGTGCCCCCGTGCCGGCATCGCCCACAACATGGAAGAGGCGTGGAAGGTGCAGCAGATGGTCGGCTTCCCCTGCATCATCCGTCCCTCCTTCACCATGGGCGGCTCGGGTGGCGGCATCGCCTACAACACCGAAGAGTTCGTCGAGATCTGCGAGCGCGGCCTGGATCTCTCTCCGACCAAGGAGCTGCTCATCGATGAGTCCCTGATCGGCTGGAAAGAGTACGAGATGGAAGTGGTGCGGGATCGCAACGACAACTGCATCATCGTCTGCGCCATCGAAAACTTCGACCCCATGGGTATCCACACCGGTGACTCCATCACTGTCGCGCCAGCCCAGACGCTGACCGACAAGGAGTACCAGCTGATGCGCAACGCCTCCATGGCGGTGCTGCGCGAGATCGGTGTCGAGACCGGCGGCTCCAACGTCCAGTTCGGCATCAACCCGAAAGATGGCCGCATGGTCATCATCGAGATGAACCCGCGGGTCTCCCGCTCCTCCGCGCTGGCCTCCAAGGCGACCGGTTTCCCCATCGCCAAGATCGCCGCCAAGCTCGCCATCGGTTACACCCTGGACGAGCTGATGAACGACATCACCGGCGGTCGCACTCCGGCCTCCTTCGAGCCGGCCATCGACTATGTGGTCACCAAGATCCCGCGCTTCAACTTCGAGAAGTTTGCCGGTGCCAACGACCGTCTCACCACTCAGATGAAGTCCGTCGGT